>CAZNJP010000073.1:0-10028 GCA_964573345.1 uncultured Syntrophobacter sp.
GGGGTTTACTAGTAAATATTTTCATAAATAACCCTTATTAAAATACGTTACCGTAATTACGAACCAGAGCACTAAGTCATACAAAGATGTAGCAATAAAATGGAAAAGAAAAAAAATAGCGTGATTGTGATTGGTGCAGGACTGGGGGGTTTAGCTACTGCAGCATTTCTTGCAAAGGCTGGTTTAAAGACTACAGTTTTTGAAAAAACAAGTTATATAGGTGGAAGATGTCGCAGTGTTTGGTTTGGAAACTCAGAACTTGGTAAATATCTTTTTGATGTAGGCCCTATATTTTCAGGAAATAATCTTATTAAGCTTATTAAAAAGAGATTAAAAGAAGAACCTGCCTTTAAAAGTGCTTCTGTTAAAATCCATATATTCTCTAAAGGAAAATACCTTACAAGCATACCGCCTGGGCGACACATACTGAGGAATTTTAGAAAAATGGGGCTCTCATTTTATGAAACAATATCATTAATTTATAAATTATGGAAACAAAAGCATTTTGAATCTTACTCCTATATGGATTCTCATAATGACATAGCCTGCTTTCTCACAAAAAATCAGTTGATGCGAAATATTCTTAATATGAGGTCTGCTTTATTTCATGGATGCTTACCGGACGACATGCCCGGGTATACATTTAATAACAAAGATTATGGAAAACCTTTCTATCCCATGGGAGGTATACAGAAAATACCAGATACTTTTGTAAACATTATAAAAAAATATAACGGTGAGATATACACCAACATACCTGTCGAGAGGATTTCGATCGAGGACGAAAAGGCGGTAGGGGTATTGGCTAAAGGAGAACGGGTCAAATCAGATTTTATCATAAGTGGGGTTAGTGTTATGCAAACGGTTCTCAAACTCTGTAAAGGGATAAATTTTACCTTTACATTTTCGGACCAAATTAAATCATTTAAACAAGGCCTCCAGGTCTCAATGATTTTTATAATTATTGATAAAAATAGAATTGATGTTGAAGGCGGCAATGTTTTATATGTATCATTACCAGCATCTGATTTAAATGAAATGGTGCATCAACTTTTTAATGGCATTTATCCAGATGACCTGCCCTTTGGCCTGTTTCTACCCCAAGAAAATCAGCAAGATTTTAGAACAGCTATCTTACTGTTTTGTGCATCAAAAGGAGAAACAAATAGAGAGCGTATAATTCAAGAGGGTGAGCGGCTTCTTGAAAGGGCCAATCTTCTTATCTCTAACTTTACAAACAGTATAGTCTGGAAAAAGAATGTCACTTCACTGGACTACCCTGTTGAGATAGGATTCCGCAGTTGCGTTTTACCAGTTGCTGAAAGTAAGACCTATAGAAAACTTTCATTTCAATTGCCTGTCAAGAATTTATTTAATGTAGGTTCTTCTGTCCTTCCGGCTGGGGGAGGAACAGTTCAAGCAGTAAAATCTGGCCTTCAGTGCGCTGAGTTTATTATTAAGAATATTAAGAATCATTGGAGTTGACATTTTACTAAATTTTCACTATTAAAATTCATTCCTAAAGAAATGGATATTTATAGTAGCTTACTTAATACAGCAAGAAAATGCCCTGAAAAGACCGCCATTACCTTCGGTGGCAAAAGTGAGAATTTTACTGAACTGATGGAAAAGGTGAATGGGCTTATGGAAATATTTAATAATTTGGGCATGAAAAAAGGAGAAAAACTTGCAATATGGCTGCCAAATTGTCTTGAATATGTCTATTTATATCTAGCAGCCTTGAGTTTGGGTGTAACTGTAGTGCCGTTAGATGTATCTTTTCCCAGCATGGAATTGGCCTCTGTTCTTGAGCATGCAGAGGTTGATTATCTGGTAGCAAAGGAGGATATAATATTAAAGGTACCTTCCTTAAAGAAGGTAATTACCGGAATTAACAAACTGATCAAAAAGGAGGTAATTGAAGTTGAGAATATAAAGGTAAAAGAAGAAGATCTGGCAGTGATCATATACACCTCAGGCACTACCGGAAGGCCTAAGGCCATCCCTTTAACCTATCGACATCTAGATTCTCCCATTTTTACACTTAAATATTTTGATTATATTGAGGATTTATCTGTTTTGGCTTGTTATGTTTCATTTTCTCATGCAGGAGGGCTTGTTTATCTTTTAACGCTTGTTTCTGCAGGAAGTACCTTAGTCTTAGGGGAAAGATTTAGTCCTGAACGTTTTCTAAAGGATGTTGAGACCTACAAAGTTACCGCCTCCTGGCTTCCTCCTTCTGTGTTAGAGGCCATTTTAGAAGAAAAAGAGATAAATAGGGTATCACTTAGTTCATTAAGGCTTATTGTCTATTTTGGGGCACCTGGTCATCCAAGGATTTTTAGAAAGTTTGAAGAAAGATTTCCTCATGTAAAAAGCATTACAGGCTGGGGGCTAACTGAGTCTTCTGCCCCAAATGTCCTTTTGCCAAAAGATGCGCCTTTAGAGAAAAAATATAAAAAAGGCATCATTGGTAAACCTTGCCCATGGGTAGAGATAAAGATTGTGGATGACAAAGGGAATACCTTACCAGCAGGGCAAATAGGGGAGATATTGCTTAAGGGGTGGTTTATTATGCCTGGCTATTACAAAGAACCAGAACTGACAAAAGAGGTACTAAAGGATGGCTGGCTTTATACAGGTGATTTGGGCTTTATAGACGAAGAAGACTATCTATATATTACAGGTAGGAAAAAGGAAACTATTATTGTTGGAGGACTTAATGTATATGCAAATGAAGTAGAATTTGTTGTATCTGAGTACCCAAAGGTAGAAGAGGTAGCAGTAATTGGTGTGCCTGATAAACTGAGGGGAGAGGTGGTCAAGGCAGTGGTGGTTTCTAAAAACGGCGCAAGATTATCTTCTAAAGAGATTATTTCATTTTGCAGGAAAAAGCTTTCAGGTTATAAAGTGCCAAAAGTTGTTGAATTTAGGAAGGATTTACCAAAGACTGCTTTAGGAAAAATAAAAAAAGCAGAGCTGATTTAGAGAACTAAGTAAACCCCGTTAGAAAGTTTAGACGGGCCGTGTTAGTCTGATGGAGCGGCCTTTTTAGATAATATTTCATATCTGATAGGGGCAGGGCTTTATTTCTAACGGGGTAAATAATTAGGGATTTTTGGATAAGAGGAGGGGGGAATGAAGGCTAACTATATTCAAATTATCCCAGTAGAGGACAAAGGACAGCTAGATAAATTTATAAAATTTCCCTGGAAGGTATATAAAAGCAACCCTTATTGGGTTCCTCCACTTATATCTGAAAGAAAGAAATTTCTAAATCCAAAGGAAAATCCATTTTTCTCACATGCCAAAGTAAAGTTATTTTTGGCCTATAAAGATAGAAAGCCTATAGGGCGCATAGCAGCGGTCATAGATAGACAATATATTGATTATTACAAAGAAAATGTAGGTTATTTTGGTCTTTTCGAGACACTTAAAGATTATTCTATTGCTGTTTCACTTTTTAATGAAGCTGAGAAATTTCTAAAAGAAAATGGAATGCAAAAGATTTTAGGGCCTGTGAATCTATCCACTAATCATGAATGTGGCCTTCTTATAGAGGGATTTAATTTACCTCCAACAGCTATGATGCCTTACAATCCTCAGTATTACCAGGAATACATAGAAAGATACGGATTTAAAAAGGCAAAGGATCTTCATTCATATTTTATAGATTTTGGCAAGTTTGATAATGGAATATTTGAAAAAATTAAAAAAAGAATGTCTTATAAAGATTTTAAAATTAGACCTATAAGATTGAATGACCCCGAAGAGGAAAAGAAGATAAAAGATATATACAATTCTATATGGAGTGAAAACTGGGGATTTGTTCCTTTAACAAAAGAAGAATTTTCATATATAGCAAAGGAGTTAAAAAAGATACTAATCCCTGATCTTGCCTTGGCAGTGGAAAAGGATGGTGAATTGGTAGGATTTAATCTATGTATACCGGATATCAATCAGGTATTAAAAAAGATAAACGGCAGGCTTTTCCCTTTTGGAATATTTAAGTGGCTTTATTTTTCTAGAAAGATAGATTTGACTCGAGGGTTAACTGTAGGCATTAAAAAGGAATATAGGCATACATTGGGGCCCTTGCTTTATTTAAAAATAGCTGAGGTATCCAAAGAAAAGGGCTATCACAAATGGGAAATTGGCTGGGTATTGGAAGATAATAACATTGTGAATAATGCAATAATGAGAAAATTGAATCCAAAACTCTACAAGAAATATAGGATTTTTGCTAAAGATTTATGAAGTTGGGTTAAAGGTTAGTCCGTATCGTGTGAAGCATAGAGCATAAAGAAAACTGTGCCCTTTGCTCTCTGCCCTATGCGTCCTACGGGCATCACAAACGTAACTGATCAACTGATCAACTAAAACAAATACCAGGAAAAATAGATGGTATTAATATTAATGCTTATAGCAGCCATTATACCTGCCTTGGCCATTATCTTTATCCCTGTTATTTTAGAAAAGGGTGCCCCAATCTTTGTTTATCTTATGTGTGTCATCTGGTTAGGCCTATTTTTCCTGGGACTAAAACAATTAAGATACGCACTAATCTTTGGTACAATTTTTGCTAGCCTTGTATCCATCTTTGCTACCATAGCTTTAATAAAGGGCCTGAGCCCCTTTGCCCAAAAAGGCTTGCCTGCATGCCCATTTTCTGTGGCTGGCTTGCTTGTAAGCTTAGCTATTATATTTTTCTCTGTCAGGCAACTTTTAGGAAGATAAAGGGGATATGTAAGCGTTCACAGGTTTAGAGTTCAGATCTGCCCGCCACCTGCCCGCAACGCGAGCAAGCTCGCTTGCGAGGCGGGCGGGTCGCTCTCGCTCAGGCGAGGCATAACAATTTAACGAATCAACTAATCTTGCTTTATCCGGCTCAATAGGTAACAGAAAATCTTTTAAACTCGTCTTTGTAAGTTTCCCAGGTAATATCTACCTTCCTTACCTTTGCCCAAGGTGGGCCAACATGACACCAGTTTATAATCTCTTCAACTTTATCTCTTTCGCCTTCAAACACTGCCTCCACTTTTCTATCCCTTCGATTTTTTACCCACCCAGTAATTCCTAATCTCACAGCCTCATCTTGGGTAGAGCTACGAAAGAAAACACCCTGGACCCTACCTTCAATAATTACATGCGCCCTTACTTTATTCATAGATTTTCTCCAGCCTTATTCTGTTCTTATTTGTAGCCACTTTATTATATCATTACGGGTAATCATACCTACCACCTTCTCGCTAACCACTACAGGGATCTGGTGAACATCACGAATACTAAGGCGATGAAGTACCTGGATGGCTTCTTCTTCTGGTGTAACTAGTACAAGGTCTGATTTTGGCACCATGGTCTCTTTTACTGAGATATAAGGCTGCTTTTCTGGCACTACCTTCTTAATATCTTTTAAGCAAATCATACCTAAAATCTTTTCATCCTTAGTAACGATGAATGTTCTGTCTCCACTTATTAAGATGTGCTCATTGACAAGCTGCTGTAAACTGATATCAGGAGAAACAGTAATAAAATCAGGATTCATAAGGTCTTTGGCCTTGATATTTACTAAAAGCTCTTTTAGCAAAACTTGTTGGTAGCTTTTTTGTGAGGCATTGTGTAAGAACCACCCAATAAACATCAACCAGAGGCCATTTAGCCAAGGCCCTGTTAATATTTGAAATAGACCAAAAGATATAAAAAAGAAGGCAATTCCTTGCCCTACCCGTGAAGCAGTTTGGGTGGCCTTTCTCAACTTTCCTGTTGTCTTCCATAAGATAGCCCTTAGTACCCTCCCACCGTCCATAGGATATCCAGGCAATAGGTTGAAGGTGCCTAAAATGACATTAATTATGGTCAAATACTTAGCCAGGGCAGAAATAGGCTCACTAAAATCACCCGTAACCCACCAAAGACCAGCAAATATAATGGCCAAGGCAAAACTGGTCAACGGGCCTGCAATGGCTATACTAAACTCTTCATACGGGCTTGCAGGTTCTTTTGTAATCTGAGCCACCCCGCCTAAGATAAATAGGGTAATACTCCTTACTTCCTTTCCTTGCTTCTGTGCCACCAAAGAGTGTCCGAGTTCATGGATAATTACTGAAAAAAACAAGAGGAGGCTAGCCAATATTCCAGTAGTCCAATTGAGCCAGGGAGAAAAGTGATAATGTTTTGGGAAATAATAGGTACTCAGGGTCCAGCTAAGCAATATAAAGACGATAAACCAACTAAAATCAATACGGAGCTCAATACCCCTTAACCTACCTAAAGACCATGCAGAAACCATGTCTTACCAAAACCCATGTTGTTTTAAGAACGCTTCATCTATGTGTTTTTTCTGCCAGGCAGAAAGCAATCTAGCTACATACTTCCCAATGATATCTGTCTCAATATTTACCTTATGGTCTACTTTATACTGGCCCATAGTAGTAACCTTTGAAGTATAAGGAATTATATTTACCTCAAAACCTTTGCTAAAACATCGATTTACTGTAAGGCTAATGCCATCTATGGCAATTGAGCCCTTTTCTACTACATAACGCATCCAATCATCTGGAATAGAGAATGTAAATACTATATTCTCACTCTTTTCTTTACGGTCTGTTACCACTCCAATGGTATCTACATGACCTGTGACCAGGTGTCCACCTATCCTATCCCCTAAGCGCAGTGGCTGCTCTAAATTCACCTCTTGTCCCTGCTTTATGTAAGAAAATGTAGTGCGGCTAAGTGTTTCTGGTGAAAGTTCTACAGAAAATCCCTCTTGGCCCATATCTACTACTGTAAGGCATACCCCACTAACAGCAATGCTATCTCCTATCTTTAAACCATTTAATTGGAAAAGTGGCCTCAAACAAAACTTTACCCCTTTTGCACCTTTCTCAACCCTAATAACCTTCCCTTTTCCCTGTATCAATCCTGTAAACATCTAGAAAATCATTTTATCACGATAAGAGCAAAAGGAAAAGGCGTATAAGTAGGAATAGGCTTTAAAATATTTTAACTTTGTTTAATATAGGCTTATACAAAGAAAAAAAAGGTATCCGCTTAAATGAGAAAATATTTGACAAATTTTTAAAAAGGTATAATACCTTTTACACCTTCAACTAGGATAACTGTAGTAACTTACTCCACAAAGGAATTTTTGAAAAAGGTTGGAATTTCTGAATCTACCTTGAGAAGATGGCTCTCAGAGGATAGGATCCCTCAATTGAAAAATGTAAAGAGGGACTGGAAAGGCTGGAGAATCTGGGAAGATGAGCATGTTAAGGCAGTCCTGGAATATAAAAAAAAAGAAGGCTATGGTTATTAAAAAAACGGGAGTAGGAAACATGAAAAACTTGATAGCGGTATTGGTACTTATTGTTTTGGTGGTATTTTTTAACATTTCTATGGCCATTGCAGGGGGTTTTCTAATATACGACCACGATGCTGCAGCCACAGGAATGGGATTGGCCTATACTGCCCAGGTAGATAGGCCTTCAGCAGTATTTTATAACCCAGCGGCCATGAGTCGGTTGAAAGGAACCAGTATATCCACCGGTGGGGCAATCATTATTCCAAGAACAACGTACAGAAATCCAATTACAGGCCATGAAACCGAGATGAAGCACCATACCTATTTTGTTCCTAATTTCTATGTTACCCATAAAATAAATGATAAATTTGCTGCTGGGTTTGGCTTCTTCTGCCCTTTTGGAATTTCTACTGACTGGGGTGATGCCTGGAAGGAGGAAGGACGGTTTATCTCTACATTTGCTGAAATTAGAACCTATTTTTTAAATCCTGCTATTTCCTGGCAGGTCCATCCCAGGCTTTCCTTAGCAGTGGGATTTGATTATGTCTTCTCTGAGGTAGAGATGAAAAGAGCAATTAATCTTTCAAAAGAGGTAGGTATACCCGGACTACCCGAGGGAAGAACTAAAATAGAAGGTGACGGAGAAGGTCAGGGATTTAATCTGGGTCTATTGTATCATGTTACTAAGGACATAGATTTTGGAATGTCCTACCGCAGCAGAATAGATATAGACTATGATGGGGATGCATGGTTTAACATACCAGCTACTGGTATAGGCATTATTGATGCTTCTCTAGCAAATATATTTCAAAATGGTGATGTTTCCATTGATAATATTGATTTACCCTCTATTTTGGTGGTTGGACTGTCAACCACTATGCTTAAAAATTGGACATTTGAATTTGACTTTTATTGGATTAACTGGTCAACTTTTAACAAGATATCTGCTGACTTTGAGAACCCAAATACCCCAGACACAATTATCCTTAGAGATTGGTATGATTCACTTTTTTATGCTTTAGGTGCCAAATATCAATTGAATAAATCAATAGTATTAAGGGGTGGCTATATGTTTCGTAATACACCAATACCCAGTAGAACCTTGGATCCCATCCTGCCAGATTCTGACAGTCATCTAGTAAATTTTGGAGTTGGGTACCAAAATAAAGGCTTGAGTATCGATCTTGGATATAAGGCTGTATTTTATAATGATCGGACTACACAAACAAATATACAAGGATTTAACGGAACGTATGAAAGTTTTGCCAGCCTCATAGCCATTAATTTACAATATGTATTTTAGCAAAAAACGTAGCTGCGGACCTGGTCTGCTGAATTAAAAAAGACATGAATTATCTCATCTTAGGTGCTAGCGGTTTTATTGGTCGGCACATTGCAAATGAACTTCTGAGCAGAAAAAGGTCTGTCAGGATACTTGTTCCGAGGAATAGAGATATCTCGTTCTTCGAGGGTAAAGATATAGAAATCGTATTTGGCGACTTGCTTGATATGGATTCCCTAATAACGGGCCTTAAAGATATGGATATTGTTATCCATTTAGCAGCTTACGTATCAGATTGGGGGCCTAAATCGTTGTTCCTTAAAATAAATGTTGATGGAACCAGAAATGTATTAAATGCCTGCCTACACAATTATATTAAGAGATTAGTTTATATCAGTACATACGACGTGTTTGACCACAAATCGCAAGGGTTAATTTCGGAGAAAAGTAAAAAAGTGATTAAATCAAATCCCTATCCCTATTCAAAGCTTCTAGCTGAAAAGTTGGTGTGGGAATATAGAGAGAAGTATGACATTCCGGTAACGGTAATATATCCACCTTGGGTATATGGACCCGGCGATCAACACTTTTTCCCCGAGATTGTGAAGGCACTAAAAAGGGGACATCTCTTCTATTTCAGCCAAAATGGAAATAACTACATTGAGTTATGCTATGTGATGAATTTTGCTAAGGCAGTTGTAAATCTTAGTGAAAGCGATGAAGCCATAGGAGAAGGGTATATAGTTTCGGACGGGACAAGGGTTACTTTTAGACAATTAGTGGAAAAGATTGCTCAGATAGCAAATTTGAAAAGACCAAAATTATCGTTTCCTTACCCAATATCGTATGGAATAGCATTTTTTCTTGAAATACTTTACAAAGTTTTTGGTGTGAAAGACAGACCATTGCTCACAAGACATGCTATTGAAGTTCTTGGTAGAACTGTTCTTTGTGACAATTCTAAGCTAAAACAGACAGGTTTTAGGCCGAGAGTTTCCTTTGAGGAAGGAATGACGAATGCCGTAGCTGATCTTTTTTTGAGGAAAATTATTTAATTTGACTGAGAATCTTTTAATTTTGGAAAAATTTGGCTTGAGGAAAAGTTATACAGGTATATACCAGGGCGTAACGGAGAATATGAAACCTTTACTAGCCTTATTGGCATTAGTTTACAATATGTGTTATAATAAACTAACAAATTAAAAAGTATAAAAGTCTAAACTATGGAAGCTTATAAAAGGAAGATAAAAGCGCTTGAATATTTTAAAGATAGGTTTCTTCAGAGTAAAGTAAGAAACAAGATTGCCAAGCTAATATTATTTGGGAGCTTGGCAAGAGGAGAAGCTACGGATAATAGTGATATTGATCTTTTGGTAATTGCTTTAGGTGATTTAGGAAATGTCTCTTATGCCTGTGCAGATGCCGCTCTTTGGGCAGGGATTGAGA
>CAZNJP010000074.1:0-9830 GCA_964573345.1 uncultured Syntrophobacter sp.
CCAGGGGAGGAAAGATGTGGGTAAGGGTTGTATCAGGAGAGAGACGATGGAGGTTGTAACGTGGCTAAGAATTAGTCTTGGTAAGGGAGGATTATTTCAGTTTCCAAATTTCTGCTAATACAATTTAAGTTAGTGTGCTAAAAAAGTTGAATGGTTTGACGAATTAATGATTAGCATGAACAGAAAAGGAGATAATTACTCTTTATATACAGATGGTGCCAGTCGTGGAAATCCAGGCCATTCTGGTGCTGGAATTGTCATAATTGACTCAAAAGATAAAATTATTTGCAAAGAGGCCATTTATTTAGGTATAAAGACAAACAATGAGGCAGAATATCTGGCCTTAATTTTGGGATTAAAGGAAGTCCACAAGCATTATTTAAAAAGGGTTCATATCTTTCTAGATTCCCAATTAGTTGTAAATCAAATTAAAGGCGCTTATCGTGTGAAGGCCTCCCATTTGAAGCCACTTTATTCAAAGGTTGAAAAACTATTGAAAAAAATTCCTGAATATGATATTTTTTATATAGGAAGGGAGCAAAATAAGTTGGCTGATAAGTTGGCCAATCAGGGCATAGATAGGGAGTTGAAGTAGGCCAATGGTCGCTCATCGAATTTGGTGGGAGGAAAGTCCGAGCTCCATAGGGCAGGGTGCTGGGTAATACCCAGTAAGGGCGACCTTAGGAAAGTGCCACAGAAAATAGACCGCCAGCGGCCCTGTGAAATAAACTTCATAGGGTGCGGGCAAGGGTGAAATGGTGAAGTAAGAGCTCACCGCTCCGATGGTAACATCGGGGGCACGGTAAACCCCACCCGGAGCAAGACCAAATAGGAGGGCAAGGTGGCCCGCCTGATGCCCTCGGGTAGGTTGCAAGAGAGATTGAGCAATCAGTCTCCCAGCGGAATGACCATTACCTTTTAGGAAGTGATTCCTAAGAGGGAACAGAACTCGGCTTATAACCTGCTTTAACTCCCTAGCTTTTTTCTAATTGCTTGTGCAATATTTGAAGCCAAACTATTAATCAATGACTCATTTGTACCTTCAACCATTATCCTGGCCAGTGATTCTGTTCCTGAATACCTTAGTACTATACGCCCATTTCCTTCTAAAACTGCCTTTGTTTTCCTTACTGTTTTTTCAATTTCAGGAATGCTGTTAAAAGGAGGCTTTCTCTTTACAGGCACATTGATTAAACATTGTGGAACAGATTCCATCAATTTAGAAAGCTCAGAAAGGGGTTTATTTTCAGAGAGCATGATGGCCAATATTTGAAGGGCAGTGAGTATCCCATCGCCTGTAGTGTGGTGGTTTAAAAATATAATATGGCCAGATGGCTCACCACCAAGGTTATAATCACCATTTGCCAATGCCTCTGCTACATAGCGGTCACCTACTGGGACACGAAAAAGCCTTAAACCCCAATTATTAAGTGCCATTTCTAATCCAAAATTGGACATCACTGTACCTACAATGGTTTGATTTTTTAAAAGTTTATATCTTGATAGATAATATGCACAGATGGCCAAAATTCTATCTCCATCTAAAATTTGCCCCTTTTCATCTATCAAAATTGCCCTATCGCCATCACCGTCTAAGGCCAGGCCAAAATCAGCCCCAGTCTCTATAAGACGTTTTTGGGCAGCTTCTGGATAAAGTGCACCGCTATTTTCATTTATATTAAGCCCATTTGGGCTTACACCCAAAAGCTCCAATTTTGCTCCTAATTCTCCAAAAACCATGGGTGCAATGCGGTAGGCTGCACCATGGGCACAATCTAAAACCATTTTTATCCCATCTAGTACCATCCCTTTAGGCAAGGTATTTTTCAAAAATACAATATATCTTCCAACAGCATCTTTAATGCGAAATGCCTTACCAATTTCGGTGGCAATAGGGCGAATTTTCTCTATATGTTCATTATTAATGGTTAAACCTTCTATTTCTTTCTCTATCTCATCTGGAAGTTTAAACCCCTCTTTAGAAAAGAATTTAATGCCATTGTCATCATATGGGTTATGTGAAGCAGAAATCATTACGCCTGCATCTGCCCGCATATTACTAGTGATAAAGGCAATACCCGGTGTGGGCAAAGGGCCTACCAGTAGCACATCTACCCCCATGCTACATATGCCAGAAGTTAGTGCAGTCTCAATCATGTAACCAGAAAGGCGGGTATCCTTTCCTACTACCACTCTGTGGCGGTGGTCTTTTTTCTTTATTGCATAAGCTAAGGCTTTGCCTACCTGCATGATGAGCTCTGTAGTCATTGGCCAGATGTTGGCCTTTCCCCTGATGCCATCTGTGCCAAACAACTTCCTCATGTCTAACTCCTACTATAAAAATCTAAAGTAGAGCTAAAGGATTTAAAAAACTTGTATTTTAATTAACCTAAGTTTTAGTTATGGTCAAGGAAAAATTCAAATTTTAGTGGCATAAGGAAATTTTTATATAAAAGGCAAATTAGATTGAAGATGGGTTAAGGAACTTAAGAGCAGATTAATTAACATTATTAAGGTTGAACCTCAATAATGTTGACGGAAGTAAAATGTTTGGGTAAACTAGGAGTAAGATTGGTGCTTGAAATTTTAGTTAATAAAATACAGGATGCTAATGTGAGAGTAATAAGCAGAATTTTAGTTTGTTTCATTTTATTATTTTCTTTTTCTGTAGCATTTGCTGATAGGGGAATGATCCCAGTTATACCAAATGTCTCAGTATATGAGCCAGAACAGAAGGCAATAGTGGCATGGAATGGGCTAAAAGAAGTTCTTATTTTGCCTATGGGTGCAACCTTACCTGGTGACAGAAATGGTGATGGAAAAATTACAATAGATGAACTACAATACTGCATAACTAAGTTTTTGGGCATTACACCAGCACCAAATCCTCCACATTGCGAACAATGTTGTGACCTAAATTGTGATGGAAAGGTAACTATAGATGAATTACAAAGGACAATTAATGCATTTTTGGGAACAAAAGAATTAGTAAGGCCAGATTTTTCAAATTATTATCACTTAGAACAAATTGATATACCAGTTAATGTCCCAGAATATTCTCTACCACTTAATATAGAAGACATATCAAATTATAGTACGTTTATAGAAAAAATTCCCCTTAATGAAAAGTCCATTTCACTTCTTAAAAATAATGGTTTTGTAATAATAAAAAACCCTTTTAATGAAAGAGAAGAGGATATAATCTTTCCTTATACTGCATTAAGAGAAAATAATATACCTATATTTATAACATCTGATTCCCTTCTTCATCTCTACCATATCCAGTTTGATGAGACACTAAGGCAGATAGAGGAAAAGGAATTTTATGACAGAATATGGCATATATCAGAAAGATTGTTAAATAAAATGCAAAAAGAATATAATAATTCAGAAGGAGAGGCAAAAGAGGCAATAAGAAAAAATATAGCCTTCCTTTCTGTTGGCCTTTCCTTACTTAAACCTAGAGAAGACCAATTATGTCAAGGAGAAAAATGGGAATGTTTAAACACTGATGCCTATTTTACAGAGGAAGAGCTTTATAAATATCAATTTAAAATCCCAGAATTGGTTAAAGATGAGGTAATAAGTGAACTTGAATTAATAGATAGACATGAAGGATTTTCAGGCTCTCCCATTTTTATATATAAGGAAGATTACTCACAATATGTACCTAGAGGTCATTATACTAGGTCAGAAAAGCTAAAAAATTATTTTAAGGCTATGATGTGGTATGGAAGGATTGCATTTTTGCTTAAAGGTTGTGAGCCTGCTTGCCCATTGTGTGATTGTTTAATTACTTTCCAAGAGGCAAAGACACAGACTTTGGCTGCTAGTATCATTTCTAATGAAATTTCTAATGATTCTTTCCTTATGGAAAATTGGGAAAGGATTTATGCTGTTACTTGCTTTTATGTAGGCTATTCAGATGATTTAGGACCATATGAATATATAGGGGCACTAAATGCCGTCTTTAATGGCAAATTTGACCCGAATAATTTTAATGATGAGAAATTCCTTGAATTAAAAACCTATTTAGTAGAAAAATTTCCTTCCCCTAAGATATATGGTGGGACGGGCCAATGTGAAATCCCTGATACAGCTACACCCGAATTAATAGATTCGTGTATAGAAAAGACAAAGGGCCTTAGGTTAATGGGGCAAAGGTTTATTCCTGATTCATATATGTTTACTCGATTGGTGGGTTTTGCTTATAAAGGAAATAAAGAGCCTTTTACAAAAGAAATAAGTATGCTTGGGCCAATTCGTGGTTTTCCTCGTGGATTAGATGTAATGGCTATACTTGGTTCAGAAAGGGCAAAAAATCTACTACGTGAATTAGACGATGATAATTATGAATATTATGATGAAGAGTTCAAAAAGCTTAAGGAGCAATTTGATAGGTTTACAATAAAAGACTGGAATAAAAATCTATATTGGTCATGGCTATATTCTTTAAAATCGCTTATCAAAAATTTCTCTGAAGGATACCCTACATTTATGCAAACAGAGGCCTGGCATAATAAAGAGCTCACTACTGCTTTAGCATCTTGGGCACAATTAAGGCATGATACAATTTTGTATGCAAAACAAAGCTATACACCAGTGGCAACAGGTCTTCCACCAGAATTACCTGAAGTTGTTGGTTATGTTGAACCAGTGCCAGAATTTTACAATAGATTGCTAGCATTAACAAGGATGACAAATACTGGACTTGATAAGATGGATGTCTTAGATGATGCATCAAAATCAAGGTTAGAGAACTTAGAAGATATTCTTGAAAGATTAATTGAGCTATCAAAGAATGAGCTTGAAAATAAACCTCTTTCTCAAGCAGATTATGAGTTTATCAATGATTTTGCTGACAAATTAGAAGCTGTGATTGCTGAAGTAAAGGATAAGGCAAAGAAGACCACTATTATAGCTGATGTTCATACATATGCAGATTCATATACAGGTGTTAATCTAGTGCTTGAAGAAGGGACAGGCTATGTAAAAATGATTGTGGTTGCATATAAATTACCTGACGGAAGAATTTTAATGGGTGCAGGCCCTGTTTTTAGCTATTATGAATTTAAGCACCCTATGTCAGATAGACTAACAGATGAGGCATGGCGTGAGAAATTACTAACAAAACCTCCAAAAGACCCTGAATGGGTAAATACTTTTACTGCCCCTTAGCTTTTTCATAGAGGTTAATATAATCCTTCCCCTTTACTCTCAAAAAATGCCAAGGGGTTTAAAAGCGAAAATTACCAGCTATTTAAAGTAAGGGATTATTACCAATTTTTTTATGCCATAAAATTGACAATCAATTTTTTTTCATTTAATTTATAAAAGCTTTTTTTAAATTTGAGGTTTTTAAAATGAGGTTAAACAACAAGGTAGGGGCAGTAATGGTCATTGGGGGGGGTATAGGAGGTGTTCAGGCATCCTTAGATTTGGCTAAAGCGGGTTTCAGGGTCTATTTGGTGGAAAAGGGGCCTACTATTGGTGGCATGATGGCCAGATTGGATAAGACCTTTCCTACCAATGATTGCTCTATATGCATCCTTTCCCCAAAGCTAAATGAGTGTGAAAGGGATATAAATATTGACATCATTACTATGGCAGAGCTAAAGGAATTACAAGGGGAGCCAGGAGACTTTAAGGCAACTATTACTAGAAGACCTCGTTATATCAATGAAGAAAAATGCAACAATTGTCAGATGTGTATAAATTACTGTCCAACTGTGATACCTGATACCTATAATGAAAATTTCAGTATGACAAAGTGTCTGCATCTTGTTACCCCACAGGCAGTTCCTGCAATACCATTTATAGACCCAAACCATTGCCTCTTTTTGAATGAAAGGATGTGTAAGATTTGTGCACCTGTTTGTGAATATGAGGCCATAGACCTTTATCAAGAGGAACAAGACATAACTTTGGATGTAGGTGCTATTATTTTGGCTATGGGAAGTAAGTGTTTTGACCCATCTGTATATAAGAACTATGGTTATAGTGAGTTTAAAAATGTGGTAACCAGTATGGAATTTGAGCGCATCCTGAATGCCTCTGGTCCTTATGAAGGCCATCTTTTGCGGCCTTCAGACCACCATGAACCTGAAAAGATAGCCTGGCTTCAGTGTGTAGGCTCAAGGGACATAAATAGAGGTCATGAATATTGTTCATCGGTATGTTGTATGTATGCAATAAAACAGGCATTTATTGCTAGAGAACATAGCAGTAAACCTTTAGAAACAGCCATCTTTTTTATGGACATGCGCACACCCGGTAAGGACTTTGATGCCTATTATGAAAGGGCAAAGTCAGAGGGTATAAGGTTTGTGAGGTCCAGAATTCACACTATCTTTCCTGTAAATGAATCTGGAGACCTATTGATTCGCTACGCAGATGACAATGGAGGACTTAAAGAAGAAAAATTTGATGTGATAGTCCTTTCTGTGGCCTTAGAACCAAAAAGTGATGCCATCACTCTGGCTAAAGAATTGGGCATTAACCTAAATGATAATAATTTTATTGAGACCACAAGCTTTGAGCCTCTAAAAACATCTCGTCCTGGCATTTATGTTTGTGGAACATTGAATGGTCCCAAGGATATCCCTTCTACTGTGGCCGAGGCCACTGCTGCAGCCTGTGAAGCAGCAACACTTCTTTCCTCTGAGCGGGATAAGCTTATCAGGGTAAAAAAGGTGGTGCCAGAAAAGGATATTTCAGAGCTTCCTCCCAGGATAGGCGTATTTATCTGTCATTGTGGTACAAATATTGCGGGTGTTCTCTCTATAAAGGAATTGGTAGAAGCAGCTAAAAAGTTGCCAGATGTAGTTTATGTTATGGATAATCTCTACACCTGCTCCACAGACACCCAAGAGGTCATAAAAGAGAAGATAAAAGAACATCAATTAAACAGGGTAGTTGTAGCTTCTTGCACTCCTAGAACCCATCAACCTTTATTTCAAGAAACATTAAGGGAATCAGGGCTTAACCCCTATCTTTTTGAGATGGTAAATATCAGAGAGCATTGCTCTTGGGTACATAGGAAGACCCCAAAAGATGGCACAGAAAAGGCAAAGGAATTAATAAGCATGGGGGTAGCAAAGGCCAAACTTTTAACTCCTCTTAAATCATTAAGTGTAAAAGTAACCCCGGCAGGGCTTGTTATTGGGGGTGGAGTAGCTGGTTTGGTCTCTGCCTTAATGATTGCCGAGCAAGGTTTTAAGGTATATTTGGTAGAGAAAAAAGAAAGATTAGGAGGGCATGCCTTAAAATTTCATGAGACATGGCGTGGAGAAAACGTAATAGCATATGTAAATGAGCTAATAGAAAAAGTAAATAAACATCCATTGGTAGAGGTCTTTTTAAATACAGAAATATCAGATGCACAGGGATTTGTAGGAAATTTTAAAACAAGGCTTTTGGCAAAAGGAGAAGAAAGAGAGATAATACATGGCACAGTAATTATTGCTACAGGAGGTAGTTCTTACAAGCCAAAAGAATATTTGTATGGAGAACACCCAGATGTCCTTATTTCTTCAGAATTTGATAAGGAACTTTTAGAAAGAACAGAAAGGATAAAAAATGCAAAAAAAGTAGTTTTTATCCTGTGTGCAGGCTCTCGCACTAAAGAAAGGCCATATTGTAGCAAGGTTTGTTGTACCCATTCTATTTATTGTGCATTGAAATTAAAAGAAATGAACCCAGATATGGATATCTATATCCTTTATCGAGATATAAGGACTTATGGAGAAAGAGAAAGGTTGTACAGAAAGGCCAGAGAAAAGGGTATTTTGTTTATTCGTTATAGCTTGGAAGAAAAACCTAAAGTAGAAACAATGGATGGAAGGCTAAAGGTGGAGGTTAAGGACCCTATATTGGGTATAACTTTGGAGATAAATCCGGATTTTATTGTCCTTGCTTCAGGTCTCACAGTAAACAGGGAAAATGTAGAACATTTGGCAAAGCTTTATAAATGTACTTTGGATGATCAAGGGTTTTTCAGGGAGGCCCATGTAAAATTAAGGCCTGTAGAGTTTGCTACAGATGGGATATATGTTGCGGGTCTAGCCCATTATCCAAAGCCTATAGATGAGATTATTACCCAGGCAAAGGCAGCAGCCATGAAGGCAGCAGAAATTTTGTCCAAGGAAGAAATAATAGGGGAGGCTGTGGTAGCCTCTGTGAATAAGGATCTGTGCATAGGGTGTGGCATTTGTACAGCATTGTGTCCATTTCATGCGGTTAGGTTAGAAAGTATTAATAAGAAAAAAAGGGCTGAGATAATTTCGGCCTCCTGTAAAGGATGTGGGATATGCGCTGTACATTGTCCTGCAAATGCCATAGAAATTTCTTACTTTACTAATAATCAAATTATGGCCCAAATAGAGGCATTTGGAGCTTTAAAATGAAAACATTTGAACCAAAGATTTTGGGGTTTTTGTGTAATTGGTGTTGTTATGCAGCAGCAGATACTGCAGGTGTCTCTCGTTTTCAATATCCACCTAATCTGCGGATTATAAGGGTGATGTGTTCAGGAAGGGTAGCACCTGAGTTTATCCTTGATGCATTTATGCATGGTGCAGATGGGGTATTTATTGGTGGATGCCATTTAGGGGATTGCCAATATTTGTATGGAAATTATGAGGCCACTGTGATTGTAAAGGTGAGCTCTGAGATATTAAAACAAATTGGTATAAATCCAAAGAGGCTTTTACTCTCTTGGCACTCTGCCACCGAAGGAGCACAATTTGCAAAAAAAATATCAGAGTTTGTGGATGAAATCAAATCTTTAGGACCACTAGGTAAAAGTGAAAATTTAGAGAGCGAAGCACTTATAGAAAGACTAAAGACAGCAATGGAGACTTTAAAGAAGCTTAAGATAAGGATGACATTTGGTAAAATGTGCAAGACGATTAGAACTGAAAATAAATATAGTGATGAAGCATTTTTGAAGCAGGAAATTAATAGACGTTTAATAATGCCTATTAAAGAAAAAGTCTTTAAAGAACAAGTGTAGGTTTTCCGCTATAACCCTTAACTATTAATTAATTAATGGAGGGACTTGAAATGGAGGTTATTGAATTAGAAAAATTAAGCAATGTAAAATATATATGGCAATTGATAGCAGATTCATTAATTATTGACCACTAAATGCTACATCAATATTGCCTTTCTATTATAAATCCGGCTGCTTCTTGAAGACATTCTTTGTTTGGACCTTCAGGAAATAGGCTTAAAGCACTTTTACCTGTATCAATAAATTCCTTTGCCTTATTTCTGGCATAATTCAATCCATCATATGCCTCTACTTTTTTCATAATCTTGCTGATATTTTTCCTGGTGCGTTTCTTAAAAAGACCGGCAATTTCTTGCCTTTCTTTGCTTGAACATCTTTTTAACGTGTAAATTAAGGGCAAAGTATTCTTCCCTTCTTTTAAATCCTGTCCTACTGGCTTGCCAAACATCTCCTCATAGCTCACGTAATCAAGGACATCGTCAATTATTTGGAAGGCTAAGCCAATGTGATACCCATAACGGTGCAATGCTTCTTCGGATTCTTTTGGAGCACAGGCCAAAACCGCACCCAACCTACAGGCTGCAGCCATAAGTGTTGCTGTTTTACCAGCAATGATTTCCAGATATTCTTCTTCTGTAAGGTTTAGGTCTTCTGTTTTTACAATCTCCAATATTTCCCCTTGAGACAAACGTTTAATGGCTTCAGAGAGGACAGAAATCATCTTTAAATTATCTGAAGATGTGGCCAGATAAAGGGCAGTAGAAAGCAAAAAGTCTCCTGCCAAAATAGGTATGGTATTTCCCCAGACAATATTAGC
>CAZNJP010000075.1:0-9711 GCA_964573345.1 uncultured Syntrophobacter sp.
TATTGCCTTTAGTTCACTAAAATCCTCTTTTTTAACAAGCTCTGCCCTAAACCTTTTTTCAACCTCTATTTCTTCCAATAGAGCATTTAGGACGTCCTTTAGCTTTTCAAGATTAACCCTGCTTAGGTCTCTTTCTATTTCTTCTATAAGTCTTCTAACTGTAGGTATCATAAATTAAATATAACATTTTTTAACTCTTTGTCAAAGCTATGTCTTTAAATCAATTATAGACCCTTTTTATTAGAACTTTCGGGCAGGTGAGGTAATTAAATCTCTACCAGCATCGCTTCTTTCTCTAGAAACCTCACGGCTAGGACGGTAAGGAATTGGGCAGAAGGTTTCATGAAGAGATTATAAAATATGAGGAGGAAAAGAAGATGCCATATATTACCACAGCAGAAAAGATAGGGATAGAAAAGGGGTTACAACAAGGGATAAGGGAAGGGCTTCTAAAAGCGATAAAGCTTGGCCTTGAATTGAAATTTGGTAGAGAAGGGTTAGGGATTTATCCAGAAATAAAAAAGATAAAGGATATAGATGTTTTAGATGCAATTAGTGAGGCAATTAAATCAGCAAAAACTATAGAAAAATTAAAGAAAATTTATGGAAAATAAGATAACCAAACCATTTTCCCTACAAAATCCTTACCTAAATCTAATAGTTTTTTGTCCTTAACAATCACTCCTCTATCCAAAATTGAACCTTATTGGGCAAAAATAGTGGTTTTTGTTTTACATTTAGGCCTAGCGGCCACCAGTGATAGCGTTCTAACCGCTTTCATTTTTTAAAGTTTATTTTTTGGGATTTTGTTTATCTCAGTATTTTTACTACTAAGGTACTTACTGTAGCTTTATTGCCCCTAGGGGTCTCTCCTTGTCCTTTTAATTTATAGTGACGTCTATGGAACCTTGAATATCCCTGCCAATTAAGCATCCAGCCAGGAATGGGATTTGGGTCATAGCCTTTATATATTATTTCAGGTCTGTATTTGTTATTGCCTGTTTGTGTTTCCTTAATATAGGCAGGTAGGCCTGCAACATTGGCTTCCTTCCTTGGGTCCCAATCCGAAGATTCGGGTGTATGCTGTATAATGTACCGCATAGTCATCTGGCAGGCACCATCAGCTAGATTGAATGCCTGTTCATATCGTTTAAGGGCAGCAGCAATCTTTATCCCTATAACGCTCTGGTTGACCATCCATATCCCTAGAAGCATAAGAATGACCATAAAAATCATAGCAGTTATCAGCGCTGTACCCTGATTATTATTGAGGTCTTTAAACATAATGCCCTCTTTATAACATTGTATTTCTGGGTCTTACTTCTAGTGTTAAAACGCGATAAATAAAATCGTCTGCTGCACCTCCGTTTCTATTTTCTACGGCTGGCCTGCCAGTGCCTCTGGCCCTCTCAACTTTTTTTTCTGAGCAGACAACAAGGCTTAAACGAATAAGGGTGATTTCTTCAGGGTCAAAGGGATTACGGGTGCAGAAGCCATCCCCTAATCCAGAGCCGTTGCATCCACTTACACCATACCAATAGCCATCCTTATCTCTATACGCCACCTGGAGGTCAACAATGTTACTGGCAAGGGGTTGACGTCCGCCTGAACTCCTGTCACTACGACGAAGGATATCTTCATCCACACAGTAATAGATGGCTGGTGCCACTTGACTACCTTCAACAGCCCTATCCAGATTAACTTGATTTCCGTTAATATTACTTATTTTGGCAACTTTTTTACTAGGGTCGTCGGTATTGGTTATAATACATTGCCAGATACCACCTTGGAATTCATTATCACCATCATTATCTATGTCTAAGCTATCTACGGTTATTGCTGTTCCACTTCCCGTAAAAGAAGTCTGCCCATAAATCCCACTCAGCAATTTATCTTCATCAATAAATTCTCCGTCATTTATGTATATCTTGTCAGGGGCATTGTTTCCTCCATCTTCTATGTAAAATGCCAATTTTTTATCTACACCATAACCGGCCATCATCATATCTCGTTTTAGCATGGTCAAGGCAGTCTGGCCTGTTTCCTGTATCTCTGTTATCTCTCCTTCAGCGATATAGCTTTTTTGCTGGGCAATAAAGGTGCTAGAAATGGCCAAAAGCGCAATAGAGGTTATTGCTATCACTGTCATCAATTCTA
The DNA here is from genome assembly GCA_964573345.1 of uncultured Syntrophobacter sp. Taxonomy (GTDB): domain Bacteria; phylum Desulfobacterota; class Desulfofervidia; order Desulfofervidales; family DG-60; genus CAZNJP01. The sequence continues at coordinate 2,158 of CAZNJP010000075.1, forward strand.
TAAGTGTCATTCCTCGGTGGTTCATCTTTATTTCCGTTTAATCCAGTTTACTAATCAGGGTAATAATAATAACCCTATGCTCACAATTATTGACATTTTGGAGACAGTTTGCTCCGCCATAGCCCACAGTGATGGTTACTTGTTTTGTCTGTGGTGCACTCGGATGATCAGCAATTGTCCATTGTCGTTTATAGGAACGAGGACAGCCGGTATATGGGTAAACAAAGACAGGATTACTACCTTCTTTATCCCAAAAAGTGCCATCTACAAGATTGCTATAGCTATCGGCCTTTTTCTCTTCTGCCAATTGATTACCCAACGATGTTGCTTCAGCCATACGGTTACTAAAGGCATTGCCATGGATAGCCGAAATATGCAGGCTCCAGATGCCTAAAATACCAATAGTCAAAACCGTAATGGCCACCATTACCTCTATTAAGGTAAAACCCTTTGAAGATAATTCTTTTCTCATTGGATTTTTATCCTTCTTCATGAACCTCTATCCTTATTCTTCCCATTTTGGATATAATCACATCCTTTGGTTTGTTACCTCCTTGTGTTTGCAAAGTAATTGTGCCGGCACCAAAGCCATCGCTGTTATTTCTCGGAAAGCCTCTTTTATCAAAACGGATTGTGTGTAAATTATCATCATTTTTTGCTAAATTATTTGCTTGAATTGCCACCCCTTTATAGCTCTCACCAAAGACAAACCGGGTAATTACATCTTCCCCAGCATCATATTCACAATCTTCATCATCGTCTTTAATGACTACATAAGCGTAAGTTTTATCATCAATCTGCTGGTCAAAGATTACAGTATGGCTGCCTGCCTCTATTGCCTTTGTTTTGGTACGCATTAAGTCGGCGTATAGTTGCCTGGCAGCGGCATTGAGCCTCTGATTCGCTCTCATCTGTATGTAAGAAGGAGCAGCAATGGAAGACAAAATACCGATAATTGCTACTACGATCATGATTTCTAACAATGTAACCCCTCTGTCCCTCATCTTTTCGCTCTTTTTATTTTTATGATATAAGATAAAAGCGTCTGCGCCCCATAGGTATCTTTCACTATAACAACTACAGGAAACTCACCGCTAATATCTTTATTGATAGTCCAGCTAATAAGTCCATTTTCATCTATTTTCATACCTTCTGGTGCTTCTTTTAAGGAAAATGTAAGCCTATCTCCTTCAGGGTCCTTTCCTGAGACAGTAGCGTAATAGATGTCACTTTCAAGCCTTTGGTCTTGTAAAGCTATCTCTGGGGGCGCATTTCCCACAATCACCATATTTTTTACAGTGTGCCCAGTTTCTGTGCTGTCAGAAGGTGCAACAGCCACCACTATTCTGTCATCTGCCTTGATTGGTTGATGTAAAACACAATCTTCTGATGCCTGGATTACCTCGTTATTTATCTTCCACTCAAAAAAATACCTTATCTTATCTTTGTCTTTATCCCTGGCAATTACTTTGGCCTCTAAGGTATCACCGGTCACAGGGTGCGCAGGCAAAAAACCTATCTCTATTATCTCTGGTGGGTGGTCCTTTGTTAGAATAGATACTTTTTTATCATCAAAACTGGGTTTTCCTTCTCTGATAATTTTTTGTCCGGAAACCTGTTTTTCGGATTCTTCTTTTTTTTCTTTTTTTCCACAGCCTGCAACTAAAAAAGAGAACAGGCAAAAAATAAAGAGAAAAAAGAGATTTATCTTTATAAAAGACAGCGGGTAAGTTGTTTGTGGGAATAACTTTTTTAAAAAAGCGTAATACCTTACCATTTTATACCTCAAAAAGGTCAAGTAATCACTCTTCCTTCCATCCTTTTAAGTAAACAGGCCTGACAATTTCTACTGGTATCTTATGAATCTTGGCATCGCTTGTTTGGACAAGTACATACTTACCCGATGAGTCTAATACTGGACGGGTAGGCATACCTTGACCGAGTTTGGCTTTATAGGCCACAATTTTTTCTTCAGCACCAGAACCAACAGTAATGGGAGTTATATCGAGACCTGAATATTCTAAAGGATTTATATCCAAAGGCCGGCACATATAATCAAGAACATAGAGATAGGCATCTCCACCTGCGGCACAGGGATCATCGTTTGGCACAAAGGTGATAAAAAAGACCAGGCTGCCTGCTACAAGGGCCGAGTCAGTGATACGTTCACCATCAATATCCAGGTCAAATATACAGTTAAAGCACGTATCGCCATCTGCTGTGCCATCTTCTTTTACCCATTTATGACTACCAGATGAAGTGCAAATTTGTGTAGATGATGGAATTTTTACATTACCCGGACTAATAGAAACTGAAACATCTCCTCCGCAGATGCTTTCATCTTCTACCAGGCAATAAAAGGACATAGGTTCTTTATCGTGTTTGTCATCACTTTCCCCAACTATATCGTCGTATTTGCCTGTGCCAAAATAAATACGCAATTTTTTATTTGCATCAAAGGCAGCCACCGGGCTAACAGTGATAGGCTGGTATTCCCCTCGATAGTAGTTGTCATCGTAATGACCGCTAGAAATCGCTTTTGTCTTATGGATGTCAATGCAAAACAGGTTTGAAGTATCTTTAAAACCTGTTAGTTCAGGGTGATAGAGTTTTAATGTGTAGAAATTGCCGTTTAAATCACCGGTGTAAAGTATATCCATATAGCCGTCTGGATGAAAACCTGGGTTACTAATAAGATTTCCATTACTGTCATATACATCCAGCACCAATGGATTGGCCACGGCATTGGGAATATAATTTGAGCCATGCATAGGAATAATAGAAGACCAATTACTATTATCAAGAAGCTTAGAAAAGACATACTCCCAGAGATTTTGGCCTGTTTCTACATCAATTATCAGAAAATAGGGGCGAAACAGGTATTTCCACTCTGGTTTAGTAGGATCCCAGGTGATTCCCCATGAGTCAGGAGTATAATCCCTTATCCCACCACTGACGAAGGCAAACCAACGGTTTGCCAGATTAGAGGGTCAGTTGTGCAAAGAAGAAGGAGAGGGATCAGAAGAATAAAGAGGCCATATAGGGTTATAACCGTCTATTACATCAATTGGCCAGTTAAGCCTGCCAACATAAGGAACTGACCAGGAAAGGGGTAAATTCTTAATTTTTAAATAATCATCATAAGAAAATGGAAAAGTTTGGGTGCCAGAAATATTCACAAGCATATTCCTTACAACCGAATGTTCCCATAGTACCTGGGGGCTATCAGGGTCAGTTACGTCTATGGCAAAATAGATATCACCCCCGCCCCGCTCACCACCAATCAGCACTGTGCGCCATTCTTTTGTACCATCGTGGTCAATATACACATCCCAGGCATCTGGAGATAAGTCCACCATATAGCGGTGCTGACAGCCTGCTTCTTTGCCATACTTAGGCCTGGCCAGCTCTTTTAATTCAGATAAAAGATTGCTTGGGATAAATGCCCAGAGCTCTTTGCCAATCTCAGAATCCTGACTTGGGTCATATACCCATTCTTCATTATCGCTATCCCACTTCGCTACCACAAAGGCATGAAGCATGCCATCATTGGCCCCGACATAAATTACTTTTTTGCGGTGAAGGTGTTTGTATCGGTAACAGTAAAAGCATTGCTTGGCACAACTTTCATTAATACTTCCATCTGTAACACAAGTGCAACTACAATCACCCACTGCTGCCTCTGGCACGGAGGCAAGTACGGGCGTCCCTACTACCACCGGCGTGGAGTACACAATGTCGCCAAGAGACCAGTTGCTGCGATTTCTGGCCGTATCGCCATCATAAGTCGTGTTTCCACGCACCCAGTTGATGAGCACTTCGGCATCAACTTGGTCAACATCACCATCTCCATCAAAGTCTATGTCGTTTTGCAGATAAGGAGACAAAGTGCTGGCTTGCTCGGCCGTAAAATTGGTCTTTGTGCCGTTTATTACAGTAAATATAGTGCGATCAATCGCAGATGGCATCCTCTCCCCTGCATCCCAGCAATGACCACCAGAAAAACCAGAGTCAGAGCAAAATTTTCCTTCATTTTCCTCTTTTTGGAAGCTATACATCAAACCTGTGCACTGCTCACCTTCCCAGGTGCACCCTGCCTCTTCGCATTCGCTTTGTCCAGTATAAGACGAGCATCCCTCATAGGGCCAGTAAACTTCTAGGTGGCCTCGCCAGGTGTAGGTAGTTGGATCTTCAGGCTCATAAGTTGTAAATGCTCCCCTTAGTACAATATCTTCACCAACTACTTCTTGGGTGACTGTGGCCACAGCCCCGGCAGAGCCAGTTCTCATAATGCTTTCCATAATACTGGTAAATGCCCTGGCAAGCTGGGCACCATCTGCAGCATAATAGAACTCACCTTCTCCATTATCGGCAGTGTCTATCATAATCTGCTGGCGGCATCGCTCAGAGGTAGTCCCTGGCCTGCACTCATCGTTTAGCCACGTACAGCCTCCAGCCTCGCAACTAGTCTGGTCTGTATATTGGGAACATTGTTCAGAGGTCCCAAAAATCACAGCATAGGTAGTGATGGCCTGTTCCCCATCCATACCATCATCACTTCTTAAATCGTTATTATGGGCCCAGTGGGTGACATCATCTAGGTAATCATGATTAGCATTGCTTCCTGTCTTATTACATTCAACCCCGGGATCAGGGTTTTTTGGTTCATGGCCATCATTGTCACAATCAGGCCCATTGTCGTCAATATTAGGCCCACCACCAGTGCACCCTGATAAAGGAGGAACATTAAAGTCCTTAAAAGGCTCACCATCGGTAAAGACCACTATAAAGGAATGGGCACATTGCTCCTTTCTACCAAATTCAGAGTAATAGTACGGATCCCAGTCATTGTTGGTCTCATAAGCATTGATGTCATAGTAGGGATTTTCCTGTTTAAAATACCTTACCAGCTCATAATAATTCTCTGCTAAGGGAGTTGTTCCCCAGACCAACGGATAGTGCTCTATGGCATCAATAATATCACCTACATCTGCCTTGAGATGGGTGTTGAGGGTTCGGTAGCCACCTACATCGTCAGTATTCTTTACAAAGGGATTTTTTGGGATACTTAATTTTAGAGTTCCACCATCCTCTTCATTACCATTATATATGTCAGTATCCTTGGTGTACCGGTAAAAACTTATCCCAAGCCTTACCTTGTCTACCACATCCTGGACAATTCCCTTGGGCTCTTCCTCCACTATAAGGGCAATGTTGTACTTATCAGTCTCACCGATTTGAAAGACGATATAACCAACCTCTTCAGAATTCGGATGGCCTGTGCCATCACATGATTCTTCTTCTTCAACCTTTATTTCAACCGAAGAGGAAGATAAATTTCTGTATCTAAGAGTGGCTGTGTCGGACCCCTCTGTTGTCTGCATATCGGCCAAGAAAATTGAGGCATTAGTGATTTCAGAAAAGGAAATCGTGTACCAATTGTGATCGACACTTTTTGTTGTCTTTCCTATCTCCATCTTTACACCATTTCCAAAATCAACTGTTCCCTGTTCCACGGCAATATAGGCCACTTCTTCGGTAGCATGTGGACCCTGTTCCTCTTCTTCCTCAAGGGCAACCTTAAAGCTGGAAGCAGTAACATCCTTTACCCTAGTTGTCACCGTATCGCTTTCGTTGAAGGTTATAATAGAGGTCTTAACTACAGGGTTGGTCGGAAAGGTAGATAGACTTACTGTTTTCCATGATTCAATTTTGTCTCCCGAGCAGCAATTGACTCCACAGCCATACACATCAATCACCTCACTTACGTCTACCTTACCTGCCACCAGTTTTATATTCCCAGGTAGAGTGTGGGTTCCTTCTTTGACCACCATACAATGAACATGTTCCGTTTTGTGGGTTCCATCTTTGTATAACCACTCCTGAACCCTAATCTCAAATGAATTTTCAGTGACATTTCTTATCCTGACTACTGAAGGGTCAGAACCATTATATGACAAAGGGCCTGCTACCACGATGGGGGCACTACTGTAATTACCCTGCAAGTTTACTGTGACCCAATTGTGATTTAAGCTTACCGTGCAGATTTCCCCTATATTGTTGCCGCCACTGTCCTGAATCAGGAATGTTCCTATCGCCTCCAGCTTGGCATATGGGTCATATAATGTCTTTACTTTTCCGTCATTTGCTGGACTCCATATCTTGAAAGTAGTGTTGTCAGGATAAGGGGAACAGGCACTTCCATTTGCGTATTGCTTACAAAAATCATGATCACTTCTCTCGTTATTTCCCAAGATTTTCCATTCCTTGTCCCCACCTGTAATGTAATCATAGCCTGAGCGGTCTTCTACCTTTCCACCCACAAGGGCCTTTCTGGCCGCATCTATCCGCCGAGTGACAAGCCAGTTCAAGAAATTCCCATCCCAGCAATTGTTTCCAGGGCCGATGGTGCAAGTATTATCCTCCACAAAAGCACCTGTCACAGTAGTATCAACGGTGACATTATAAGGGTCACCACTGCCGCCATCCCAAGGATTAGGGTCAACAGGAATGTTAGAATCATATTTGTATTTTTTATCTGATTCAAATATGCCATAGTAAGTTACTGATGGATCAAAATTATTATGAGTTCCATTCGAGCATTTCCAACCACCAAAGTCTGGATCTCTATACATAGGCACTTTCATGCTTCCAGAGTTATCCAACATGATAACTACATTGGGCTTTACCCCTGCTCCCACAAACGGGGGGAGACTGCATTTATTAGCCGCAAACGATACCTGATATTGAACAGAGATCAGAAATATTAAAAATAAGGAAGGGATAGTCCCAAAAACCTTTTCAAAAAATTTATTGACCATAAATTTGCCCCCTCCTCAATAAAACTAATTGAGTCGAGAATGCCTGTTGCGGCCACACGTCTATTCGTTCTTATATTTTTACTTCATCTTTTAGTTTAAAATTGTTCAAATTTTAAAGCACACAAAAAAACCCGCCTTGGCCTAAATACCAAGGCGGGTTTTACTCTCCCATTTAATACTTCGGCAACCTTGCCGCCTTGCCTGCTTTCGCAGGTTTAGGCCCCGGCTTTGCGCCCTGCCCTTTTGGGCAGTTTGCCTTTGTCGGTATTAAGCTCTTGCTCTAATTACTCGTTTAGTTAAATGTAATAATAATAATATTTAAAAAAGTCAATTGAAAATAAGGTGCATCAGGGAATAGTTTTATTCTGCCTTTTTTACTTCAAAATGTGCTTTTAATTCATCCAGTGTTTCTGGACCAATCCCCTTAACCTCTAGAAGCTCATCCATTGTTTCAATGCCGCCTTTTTCTTTGACAAAATCTAAAATGGCCTGTGCATTTTTCTCCCCAATGCCCTTTACAGTTACCAGCTCCTCTACTGTTGCCTTATTTATGTCTTTTTTAACAGCTTGGGAAAAAGAAACTGAATAGAGACCAAATACAAAACAAAAAATCATTAGCATGCAAAAAATCTTTTTCATATTCATAGACCCTCCTTATGTCTTTTAAAACCCTGATGCACCTCTAAAATTCGTATGAAAAATAGACCTTAATGCCTTTTTTCTTTGCATAGCC
>CAZNJP010000076.1:0-9485 GCA_964573345.1 uncultured Syntrophobacter sp.
TAAGGCTCTTCATGCCTTCAGTCATAGCCACTTTTCTAATCTCTTCTACCTTTGCCTTAGTGTAAATAAGGTCTTTAATACGTTCTGAACTGACTAGGAGTTCAAAAATTCCCATCCTCCCTTTATAACCTGTTTTCCGACAAGCATCACATCCTTTGGGGCGATAAAGGGTAAAATTATTATCATAAGTAATCCCCAGTTCTTCAAAGCCCTCTCCATAATCCCTTTTTAAGCGATCAAATTCTTTAGGTAAAGGGTGATAAGGCTCTTTACACTTTTCACACAACTTCCTAACTAGGCGTTGGGCCAAGATGCCCAATAGGGAATCAGCAAAATTAAACTGATCGATTCCTAGCTTTAGTAATCTAGTTACCGTTTCTGGGGCATTGTTTGTATGAAGGGTACTTAGCACCAGATGCCCAGTGAGTGAGGCATCAATGGCCGTAGAAGCTGTTTCCAAATCCCTCATTTCTCCAATCATTACCACATCTGGGTCTGCCCGCAAAAATGCACGCATAGCTGATGCCTTTTTAAGATAGACATCCTCAATAATTTTGTTTGCCAACCGTACAATTGTGCTATTAGACTCAGTTATTACCCCCTCTGTATCTTCTTCCTGCTTTTCCACTGCCTGGTCTCTTTCTTCTATGAACAATTCGTCAAGGAGCGTTTCTATAGAAGCAGTAGAAGGAGCTTTCTTATGTTCAGATAAATCTATCATTTAAAGGTTCTTTCGTAAAAAAGTTGAAAGGGGTTTTTAGAATTCTCTAACCTACTAATATTACATAGTAATTTTGATTACAAATTATCTTAATCGTGTCCATAAAGGCTTTCAGAGGATTTGTAGCGCTTTATTAGCATTTTTGCTACGATCTGAAGGTCAAATTCATTTAGAACCCTTGTGTAGCACGGTTAAGCTAATTTCATGATAGCTAACAGTTTCTTATGCAGAACAAAGTCACCACTAAAAAGAGGGACCTTTTGGAAAGGCTATCTCACCTTAATCAAAGTATATATCAAGTCATGCTTTTAAAAGAGCAGTTTCTCTCAATCTATTCATCTCAAGATTGTAAAAGGCCTTTACCAGTCTTAAGGAATGGATTGTAACTGCAATAAAATTCCAGATACCATCATTTGTGGAGCTTGGATATAAATTCTTCCGTAAGAGGCACTATATCCTGAATTATTTTACCTGTAAAATAACCTCTGCCATATCAGAGGGAATCAATAACAAGATAAAGCGGCTAAAGCGCATGGCATACGGTTATAAAGATGCCCAATACTCCTTGCTTAAGATTCATCAACATTGTGGACTTCTTAACCCTAAGCTTTCAACTTAAATACGAAAGAGGGAAAATTTGTCAAGTTAAACTTGCCTTATTTAGAGTCTATGTGAATAAATCCAGCAGATCCTAAATGCCAAAAATTGGCACTAAGTCAATCTAGGCAATATTTTCGCAGCCTTTTCCCTTATGCTTATATCAGAAATGGAACTGACCTCAGTAGGCTCAAGGTTTATCTCTATTAAAAATGCACCATTTTTCTTTGCTATCCCTATGAGGGAGGCAGCAGGTTGAACTACCGCAGATGTCCCTATTACTAAGAATGTTTCGGCCCTTTCTGCTTCCTTAACTGCGTTATTCAAGATAGTCATATCCAGAGATTCCCCAAACCATACAACATTTGGCCTAAGCATCCCTCCACACTCAGGACAAACTGGTGGAAACGGGATGGACACCCTTCTATCTTCGGCCTTAAAACGGCATCTGCTACAGCACACCCACCATATATTTCCATGTAGCTCTATAAGATTTTTGCTTCCTGCCTTTCTATGGAGGTCATCTATATTTTGAGTGATTAAGGCAAAGTGAAGTGCTATTTTTTCTAAGGCTACCAAGGCTTTATGTGCGGGGTTATAGGTTACCTTAGAAATCAAATTCCTTCTCCAATTATAGAATTCCCATACTAATTTTGGGTCTTTTGCAAATGCCTCAGGTGTAGCCAGATCGGTTACTCTATGTCTTTGCCAAATCCCATCTTTTCCCCTAAATGTAGGCACTCCACTCTCAGCAGATATCCCTGCACCTGTTAATGCCACCAATCTTTTGCTATTTAAGACCTTGCTTTTTGCCTCTTGAATTACTTCTTCCATCTAAGGCCTACTGTATCCGCTCAAAATAAGAGGATAGCCAACGCCATTTTTAACTTTTTTTTACTTCCTTTGGTCTCTGTCTACAATGGCAGATATCGGTCAGGCTTCTTTCTAATATGATAATTTCAGAAAGAAGCTGTTGAACGAAGCTGCTATGCACCTTCTATGGAGTTTCAATAAAGCAGTTTTCTATCTTTTTACAATTATATACAATTATATAAGGTGGTTGTCCAGTACAAATAATTAACTGACCATGATGAAAGAAAAACATAAAAAAACATAATGGGGTCAAAGTTACACCTATTACATTTGGTTAAAGATAGTTAAAGCCAACTTTTTCAGATTCTTATCTGAACTTACTTGCCTAAAAGCGTTATTCACAAGCTGTGGACTTACTCCACTTAATCATTTAACAAGTTTGGACCCGTGTTGATTTTTCATGCTTTTTAAGGTATAAGCTCTTAAGTGAAATTTGATATTCCTGAATATATCCGTTCATTAAGGCCATATACCCCAGGTAGGCCCATTGAGGAGGTAAAAAGGGAATATGGCATTAGTGAGGTCATTAAATTGGCCTCAAATGAAAATGCCATAGGGCCTTCTCCTAAGGCCACAGAAGCCATTAAGGAGGCATTGCCTTATCTCCATCGCTATCCCTCTAGTTCTGGATGGAGGCTGTGTAAAAAATTGGCACAGAGGCTAAATGTAAAGCAAGGGCAAATTGTTTTAGGAAATGGCTCTGATGAAATTATGGGGCTTGTGGGTCATGTATTTTTGTTGCCCAATGACCAAGTTATTATTCCTTCATCAAGTTTTTCTATCTATGAAAAGATTGCTCACTTATATCATGCAAAGGTTGTCAAAGTGCCACTATCAGCATTTAAAGTGGACTTAAATGGGATTTTAAAAAGGGTGACTAAGAGAACAAAACTCATTTTTATTAATAATCCTCACAACCCTACAGGAACTGTTTTTACTGTCTCTGAATGGGAAAGTTTCTTAGATGAAGTGCCTTCTTCTACCATAATTGTCCTGGATGAGGCCTATGCTGATTTTATAGAGGACTCTAAAAGGATTAATACTTTAGATTATTTAAAAGATTTTAAAAATTTAATTATTCTGCGCACATTTTCAAAGTCATATGGTTTAGCAGGCCTAAGGATTGGCTATGGCATTCTAGATGCCTCTCTTGCCTATTATCTTCAACTGGTAAGAGACCCCTTTAGTGTAAACAGCTTGGCCCAAATAGGTGCCCTAGCTGCCTTAGATGACGAAGAGTTCTTAGAGAAAACAAAGAAGATTGTCTGGAAAGGAAAGGCATATTTAATAAGTGAATTTAAGAAGCTTGGCATTATAACAGTTCCTAGCGAGGCCAATTTTTTATTGGTATATTTAGGGGGTAAGGCAGAGTCTATTTGTGAAAGTTTATTATCTAAAGGCGTTATCGTAAGGTCTATGGAAGGTTATGGACTAAAAGAATATTTACGTATTACTATTGGTAAACAAAAAGAAAATAAAAAACTCATCTTGAATTTTAAAGAAATATGGGAAAAAATGTGATTATTACTATAGATGGGCCTAGCGGTGTAGGTAAGACTACAGTAGCTAAAAAACTGGCCAAAATACTTAACTTTGGTTATATTGACACAGGGGCTATGTATCGAACTTTGGCCCTGACTGTAAAAAGAGATGGTTTATCTTCAAATAATAATGAGGCCTTGAAAAGGTTGGCCTATGGTTTATCATCTCGTGTAAAATTTAAAAATGATACTGTTTATTTAGACAGTGAGCAGGTAACAGAGGCTATTAGGACTGAAGAAATAGGCATAATGGCCTCTGCAGTTTCTCAAAGATTAGAGGTGCGCAAGGCCCTCTGGAAATGGCAAAGGGCATTGGCCATAGATATAGATAATGTTATCTTTGAAGGGAGAGATATGGGGACTGTAGTATTCCCAGATGCCTTTATAAAATTTTATCTCACTGCGGAGGCTAAAGTGAGGGCCGAGAGACGTTTAAAACAGTTGAGGCAAATGGGGAGGAATCCTGATCCCGGTGAAATATATAAAAAAATCCTACATCGTGATAAACAAGACACGATGCGCCCTTTAGCCCCCTTAAAGCCCGCTTCTAATGCCATAATTATTGATACCACTTGCATAGGAGAAAATAAGGTTGTAGATAAAATGTTACATTGTATTTTAGTAAAAATACAGGAGGCTAACCCCCATGTCCATGAATGAAGAAGCCAAATCGCCTAAAGCAGAGGAAACCCAAGAAAAACTAATGAAACTCTATAAGGAAAGTGTTAAAGAACTCCAAGTAGGGGAGATTGTTCCTGGAAAGGTAGTCTGTATTAGTAAAGACCATGTCATGGTGGATATTGGATTTAAATCTGAAGGGGCTGTTCCTATTTCTGAATTTACTAATAGCTCGGGTGAACTTTCTGTTAAGGAAGGAGATACAGTGGAGGTGCTTTTTGAGGGGGCAACTCAGACCGATGGCCGCATTTCCATATCTAGAAAAAAGGCCATTGAGATTAAGGCTTGGGAGAAAATAAAAAGGGCCCATGCCCAGAATGAAATTATCCATGGTGAGATTGTAAAAAGGATAAAGGGTGGATTTATTGTGGATATTGGTGTACCTGCCTTTTTACCAGGTTCTCAAATAGACATAAAGCCCATCAGGAACTATGACAATTTTGTGGGTAAAGATTATCCTTTTAAGATTATTAAATACAACAAGCGCCTTCATAACATAATCCTATCTCGCCGTTTGATATTAGAAGAAGAAAGGGAAAGGCAAAAAAAACGTACTCTGGCTACATTAAAAGAAGGGGCCACAGTTTATGGAAGGGTAAAAAACATTACAGATTATGGGGTATTTGTTGATTTGGGAGGTATTGACGGATTGCTTCATATCACAGATATTTCTTGGGAAAAAATAAGCCATCCATCGGACAAATTTGAAATAGGTGATGAGGTAAAGGCAAAGGTTTTAAACTTTAATTTAGAAAAAGGGGAAATATCTTTAGGCATGAAACAACTTACGCCAGATCCCTGGGCTACAGTCCCTGAAAAATACCCTATAGGGGCAACAGTAAAAGGGCAAGTTGTAAATCTTACAGATTACGGTGCATTCGTGAAATTAGAGGAAGGGGTAAAGGGGCTCATTCATATATCAGAAATGACTTGGTCAAAAAAGAGGATAAGGCACCCTTCAGAGCTTATTTGTGTAGGTGATGTAGTAGAGGTTACGGTACTGGATGAAGATGTCAAAAAAAGACGTATATCCCTTGGCTTAAAACAGATTGGACCAGATCCTTGGGAGATTGTTCAGGAAAAATACCCTGTGGGTAGCATTGTAGAAAGTAAGGTAAAAAACATTACAAAATTTGGAATCTTTGTGGAAGTGGTGGAAGGTATAGATGGCTTGGTTCATATCTCTGATATTTCTTGGACAAAACGCATTAAACACCCACATGATTTTTATAAGAAAGGACAAGTTGTTGAAGCCAAAGTACTGGAAATAAATAAAGAAAAGGGGAAATTGGCTCTAGGTATAAAACAACTTACACCCAACCCTTGGGAGAACATACCAGAAAAATACCCTATAGGTAGCATAATAACTGGAAAGATAACCAATATTACTAATTTTGGCTTGTTTGTGGAGATAGAAGAAGGTATTGAGGGGTTAGTTCATATCTCTGAAATTTATCAAGAGAAGGTAAAGGATTTAAATGATGATTTTAAAATAGGTGATATAATAAAGACTAAGGTAATTCGGGTAAGTCCTGAAGATAAAAAATTGGGACTCTCCACAAAACAATTAGAACAAGAAAATTCTATCTTGCACAAATACGCCTCCAACTCTAAAGGCACCCTTAAATTGGGAGATTTGGTCAAGTCAAAAACCTCCTAATGTGGATCAGGTTCATCACTGCCAGTTTGGTGATCTTCTTTGCTGGTAAAACTATGCCTGAGTATATCAGATTCTTCTCATATCAGCCTTACAGGCATCCTCAATTGAAATTTTTTTGTTTAAGTGCCATTATCTCTCTACCTGAATTATCTGTGATCATTGGCACTATTGCTGTTGCCCATGCCCCAGGCTTAGGACTAGCAGGCATATTGGGCATCAATTTATTTAACCTTTTTATTCTGACTCTATCACTTTTATTAAATAAATATAGGGAACTTGATGTACCCCACACCACCATTCTATTTAATATAGCTTTATTGATCATTTTTTGCTTAGGGATCTGGAAGGGAGAAATGGGGTTTTTAAATACAAGTTGGGCAAGTTTTGTTTTATTGATAACTTATTTCCTATATACAAGGATGTTTACAGGCTTAGCACGGGCAACACCCTATGAGCCAAAATTAAAGACATCTATTATTTATTTACGTTTTTTTATTGCCTCGTTACTTATTTTTGCTACAGGCGGACCTTTGGCCTATGCCTGTCATGAAATGGTCACTACTTTTGACTTAAATAACGTTCTGATAGGGGGCTTCCTGTTGGCCAGTATCACCTGCTTACCTAAGCTAAGCGCCTCTTTTTCACAAATAAGAAATGGTAAATTATCAGAGGTTGTGAACAATACTTTACAAAGTAATGTATTTACATTAGGGATACTTGTTTTTTTGATAGATTTGTTTTATGCTAAAAATCCTTTGTTCATAATGGCTACCAATATGCACTTTTGGTTGGCCTTAGAAGGTATTTTATTAATGATAATTTTATATTTGACCCTGGTACGTAAAATGAGTTCTGTATTTAACCCCTTTTTGATAATTGTTATTTATATAACCAGTTTTTTAATATTTCTATATAAGACATTATAATGGCTGAAAAAAAGTATCCTGTATTACGTTTTTTTCTAAAACTCTCTTTTATTATCTTTATTTTCTTTTTAGGATTTTCTCTAGCCCACTATGCCTTGGAAAAAGGGATGCTCATTACAGGTGAAAAGGTTGGTATCCTTGAGATAAAAGGAATCATTAAAAGTTCTAATCCTACTTTGAACAATCTGGTAAAATTAGCAGAAAATAAGCATATTAAAGCCGTTGTTTTGAGGGTTGATTCTCCTGGTGGGGTTGTTGGGCCTTCTCAAGAGATTTATTTAGAAATAATGAGGATGCGTAAGAAAAAACCTATAGTAGCCTCTTTGGGCAGTGTAGCCGCCTCTGGTGGTTATTATATTGCCTCGGCAGCTAATGAAATTATAACTTCACCAGGTACTATTACTGGTAGCATTGGCGTAAAGATGGAGTTTATCAATATTCAAGAACTTTTGAAAAAATTGGGATTAGGACAAGAGGTTATAAAGAGTGGCACATTTAAAGATATTGGCTCTCCTATAAGAAGGATGTCAGAAGAGGAGAAGGCCTTGCTAGAAAAGTTAATCAAAGATGTGCATAAGCAATTTGTAAAGGCTATTGCCAAGGGGAGAAACCTGTCTTTAGATAAGGTTCAAGAAATAGCCGATGGAAGGATATTCACTGGTGAAGAGGCCAAAAAGTTAGGCCTTGTGGACAAATTGGGCAATTTTCAAGATGCTATTACTTTAGCAGCAAAATTGGGAGGTATTAAAGGAAAGCCAAGCACATTTTATCTAAAAGAAAAAAAATCATTTTTAGACATGTTTTTTTCTAATTTTCTGGAATTTTTAAATAAAAATGAAAAGGCATTAAAATTTCAATGGTAAGATGTTAAAGGGTGACTTAATTGCTGAGCTGGCCTCTCGCTTTCCCCAAATTTACAAAAATGACTTGAAACTTTTGACCGATGTATTTTTCTCTGGACTTGCAGAAGGCATCAAGACAGGGCATGTAGAGATCAGGAGTTTTGGGGTATTTACTAGCTATTTGAAAAAACCTCAAGAAATGAAACACCCTGTCTTAAAAAAGACATTTAAAACACAGCTACGTCGCATTATTCGCTTTAGACCCACTTTCAAATTGTAAGTCAAGCATGAAAATTGTTAAATCGTTGATTTGTTGATTGGTTGATTCGTCAAATAGTAAAACCATTCATTGTTGAGTGCTTCTTCTTGAATTTAACGATTTAACCAATTTTCGATTTAACAATTGACGAATCGACGAGGAGGTTATTTTCAGATGAGAAGCAAAGATTGGCTTATCCAGTTGCCAAGGGATAAAATTGCCTTTTTCCAGTGGGTTATAGAGGCCTATGATGGATTGGCCCAGTATAGAACAATAGACCCATATAAGGCAATCATAAAATTGATGGTGCCTCCAGGGAATGAATCAGACCTAGAAGAGCTCATTTTTCATTTGGCCAAAGAAATGGGTTTTGAAATCTCATTTATTCACGAAAATAATTTAATTATATAGGAATTTCCTTGAACGCTTAACCCAGGTCAATGTATAAAAAGTGTTAAGATGGCTAGATTAACGGCTATTAATGTCCCGATTCCAAATAAAATTAGCGATTTAATCTCTGAAAACGAAGATCTTATCTCTGAACGTAAGTCTCCTAATTGAGAAATTATTTGGGATAGCACTCAGTAATGTCAGTAAAACCTTGTTTTTCAAGCCTATGCTGCAATTGTTTGGCCTCTTGTAAAATCCTCTTAATCTTCTCTTCTGAGCTGAGGACGTCTTTTCTTTTACGAGAATAAATATAAGGTATTAGAAAAGTTATTACAAAAAGTATGGCAGCAATTCCCAAAAAAAAGTAGACTAACCAGTTCATATCCTTTTTATAATATTAATATAACTCGTTACTGATTGCAAACAAAATACAAAATAAAAGCCTGCCAAAAACATCTTTGAAAAGCCTAAGGAAAGCATAGTAGCTAAGTCTTGGTCTCGGCAGCGAGCCTGGCAACCTGAATTACAAGGTTCTTAGAACCGGCTTTGATTGAGGTTCAACCTCCATCAGCAATTTGGATTTTTGGTTTTATTTAAGTTAGAGAAAGTGTCTATAATTTCTTTTGCTCTCATGAAGCCTTCTTTTATCATATTTAGTCCTACCCCACTTCTATAATAGGCAAAGATATGCAAATTCTGATATACTACCGTTAAAGCTGCTATTAACTTACCATTATGTGGAATCTTTCTTAATGCCTTCATATATTCTTCTATAGAAGTAGGCAGCTTATCTGGTTTTGTGCCTTTAGCTAAAAGATAACTATCTATGGCACGTAATGCAGATAGGTAACCCATTCCTGTAGCTTCTTTCACATACTTTGGTTCTGTGTAGATGCCAAACTCTATAGGGCTCTTCTTCAAAGTCTCCTTAGCGTTTTTAAAATATCTTTTTGCCTCATCCAATGCTTCTTGCATAGACATAGGTAAAATTTGTTTAA
>CAZNJP010000077.1:0-9477 GCA_964573345.1 uncultured Syntrophobacter sp.
CCGCATGAATGAAGAACAAATAAAAATGACCTTAATCAAGATGCTAAAAGAGAAAAAAGAAAAGCAGCCGGGCATATGAGATTTTAGAGGTGGGCATGAAACGGAAAGTGCTTAAATTTGAGGAGCAAGAGATAGAAAAGATTCTTAACGAGATAAGAGGTAAAATTGTCAGGGCCTTTAATCCTGTAAAGATTATCCTATTTGGCTCTTATTTTCAATATTTAAAAGATTTTGTTTGGGATTTTGGATTTGGAATTTGAGATTTGCTCGCCCCGTTGAGTATGTGCTGCTAAGAAACTCGGCTATTTTTTATTGCAAAGTTCTTTTACAAACAGCATTGCTGGTTTGAAATTACTCAACGGGGTAAATGTATCATGAAGTAACAAGGGGGTTTTTCAGATGAGAGGGGTTTTTACTAGATTAAGGGATGGCCTGGTAAAGACGAGAAAGGCCTTAATTGAGCAGGTTGATCGATTAGTGGTAGGAAAGAAGATAGATGATGAGGTTTTGGAAAGACTTGAAGAAATTCTCATTATGGGAGACGTGGGTGTAAAGGCAACAAATGAATTGATTCAGCAACTATCTCAAATGGTAACCAAAAAGGAGAGAAATGATTTAGAGCAATTGAAACACCATCTCAAGTCAGAAGTTCTAAAATTTCTTGAGGTAGATGCACCTCCTTTTGATGTTTGTGAGGCAAAGCCTTTTGTAATTATGGTAGTGGGGGTAAATGGCACAGGGAAGACTACGGCCATTGCCAAAATGGCCAAACATTTCAAAGATCAGGGTAAACAATCAATTTTGGCTGCTGCAGATACATTTAGGGCGGCGGCCATTGAGCAATTGGAGATTTGGGGGAAACGTGCCGATGTGACTGTAATAAAACGTCAATCTGGAGCAGATCCATCAGCAGTGGCATTTGATGCCGTTAATGCTGCAAATGAGCGTGGTGTAGATATAGTGATTATTGATACGGCTGGGCGTTTACACACAAAAATAAATCTAATGAAGGAACTAAAAAAGATAGAGCGTGTAGTCAATAAGATAATGCCAGGGGCTCCTCATGAAATTCTATTAGTTTTAGATGCTACCACAGGGCAAAATGCTATAGCCCAGACCAGAATGTTTCATGAAGCCTTGAACATAACAGGTTTAGTGCTTACCAAATTAGATGGGACAGCAAAAGGGGGTATTATAATAAGTATTTGTTACGAATTTAAAATACCTGTCCGTTTTGTAGGTATTGGCGAAAAAATAAACGACCTCGTTCTCTTTAATCCAAAAGAGTTTACAGAAGCATTATTTTAAGGCCCCTAAAATGGGGCCTTTGCATATTACACACAGCCTGTGGGTTTTGGCAAACCTGCCATCTTACAGGCACCCTTGCCAGGGCCAGATGGAAACAGCTCATAGATGTGTTTTAGCTTATAACCAGTAACCTTGCTAAAGACCCTTACCATTGGGGCAATACCATGGGTTTTGTAATAATCCTGTAAAAAGTGCATGCACTTCCAATGCTCTTCATTTAACTCATCAATACCCTCTATACTCTTTACATATTCTACCCAGTCCGGTTCCCAGACATCCAGGCCACCTGCAAGGAATCCATCCTCGTCTACCTCAAATTTTTTACCTTTAAATTCTGCTATGGCCATATAAACACCTCCTAAAAAATTTTAGATATATTTACCATATAACAGTTGGTTTTGTCAATACTCTATTTCTATTGACCATTTTTTTTATTTGTGATAGTCTAACAATTAGAAAAAATAAAAAAGGAGAAGAATATGCCATGGGATTGGGAAGAATATGCCCGTCGTAAAGGAAAGGTTAATATGCCTTTCCAGATTGACCAATTGCGTGAAAAATGGTCAAGATTTCAAAAATTTGCAGGTGTACCTATAGTAATAGCTATTTTAGTCTTAATTTGGCTACTTTCAGGGATCTACATTGTCTCTCCAGATCAAATGGGGGTAGTAAAGAGGTTTGGAAAGATGGCAAGACTGACTACCCCAGGGCCTCATTATCACCTACCTTATCCTATAGAGACAGTAATAAAGCCAAAAGTGACAAAGGTAAGACGTTTGGAGATAGGATATAGGACTATTAGTCCGGGGCCACCTGCTAAATATCGCTCTCTCCCAGAAGAGTCTTTAATGCTTACCGGTGATGAGAATATTGTTAGCGTGGAATTCATTACCCAATACAAAATTAAAGACCCAGTGGATTATCTATTTAATGTAGAAAATATTCCCAAAACAGTAAAAGATGCGGCAGAGGCAGCTATGAGGGAGACAGTAGGAAAGACCACCATTGATGAAGTGCTCACTGTTGGTAAATTCCGTATCCAACAGGAGACAAAGCAGCTCTTGCAATCTATTTTAGACCGCTATGGGGCAGGGGTAATGATTACCGCAGTACAGCTTCAAGAAGTCCATCCACCTAAGGCCGTTATTCATGCCTTTAAAGATGTAGCCAGTGCCAAAGAGGATAAAGTCAAATTTGTAAATGAAGCTGAGGCCTATAGGAACGATCTATTGCCCAAGGCAAAAGGAAAGGCAGCCCAAATCATTAATGAGGCCATGGCCTACAAGGAGACAAAGATTAAAACGGCAAAAGGCGACACAGCCAGGTTTTTAAATATGCTTAAAGAGTATAAAAAGGCACCACTTATCACCAAAAAAAGGCTCTATTTAGAGACCATTGAGAAAATTCTTTCTAAAACCAAAAACATTGTGGTGCCAGCAGGTGCAGAAAAGATTGTGTTGCCGTTAGGAGAAAGGACATTACCAGAACTTAAGAAATAGGAGGTAATCATGAAAAAGGCACCATGGATTATTTTAGCTATCTTTATTTTATTGATTATAGGGTCACAATTTTTCTTCACTGTAGACCAGACTCAACAGGCCATCTTAGTCCAGATGGGAAAGCCTGTTGGCGAAACCTTTGGCCCTGGTATTCATTTCAAATTACCCTTTATCCAAAGAGTGGTACGTTTTGAACATCGTATTCTGGTATATGATGCCGCTCCGGCTGAGATTTTAACCAAGGACAAAAAGAATTTGGTGGTAGACAACTATTCTAAATGGCAGATTACAGACCCTTTAAAGTTTTATAAATCAGTAAGAAACATTGCAGGCGGTCAGTCACGTTTAGACGATATTGTTTATGCTCAATTGCGTGTAGAATTGGGGGTTCATACCTTAACTGAAGTGGTTTCAGAGAAAAGGAGTGAACTTATGGAGAAGGTTACTGTGAAGTCTGACAAATTGGCAGCAGATTATGGAATTAAGGTGGTTGATGTGCGAATAAAGAGGGCAGATTTGCCAGAAGAGAACGAACGTCATGTATTTGATAGAATGAGGGCAGAGCGTGAGAGGGAGGCCAAACGCTATCGCTCAGAGGGCCAAGAAAAATTAATGAAGATAAAAACAGCCGCAGACCGTGATAAGGCCATAATTTTGGCCCAGGCCTATCAGGAGGCACAAAAGATCAAAGGGGAAGGAGATATGGAATCCATCAAAATCTATGCAGATGCTATGACAAAGGGTCCAAAATTTTATGATTTCATCCGTTCTATAGAGGCATATGAAAAGGGCTTAAATAATGGAATGACTACCTTTATTCTTACCCCAGATAGTGAATTTCTAAAATTTCTTGAGCTAAAAGGGGCAAGTAGTAAATAGTGAATTGATTGACCATCTGGGCAGAAGTTATGGTAGAGATAATTTATATAAATACTACCAAGAGGACACAACTAATTGACATAACCTCCCAGGTAGGTGAAGCAGTGAGGAAGTCTAATATAAAAGATGGGGTGTGTATGGTATATGTACCCCATACCACGGCTGCTGTGACTATTAATGAGAATGCAGACCCAAATGTCAGAGAGGATATTATAAACATCCTTAATCAGATTGTGCCCTGGCAATACGATTACAAACATCTTGAGGGCAATTCCCCGGCACATATTAAGGCCACACTGATTGGGCCATCTGTCACGATATTCATAGAGAATACCCATTTATCATTAGGCACCTGGCAGGGGATCTTCTTTTGTGAATTTGATGGGCCAAGAAGTAGAAGGGTCCTTGTAAAGGTCTTCTAAAAGATGCCTCACTTCGCCTTTTTTGGTTTTATAGCTATACTTACTATTTTCCTTTACCCCTTTGCGTTTATTGCCAGCTTCCTTCCTGAGGTAAGGAGAACAGTGCCCCACATCATAGCCAGGTTGTGGGCAAAGATAATTATTTGGGTAAGTGGGGTAAAGGTAAGTATAAAAGGTTTAGAAAATATAAATATCGATTATCCTTATGTCTATGCTATGAATCATCAAAGTTACTTTGATATTTTTGCTATTTTATCTGCCTTGCCCATACAGTTTAAATGGATGGCAAAGAAGGAGCTATTTTACATTCCATTTTTGGGCTGGGCAATGAAGGCTTGTGGTCATATCTCAGTTGATCGACAAAATCCAAAAGGGGCCTATAAGGCATTAGAAAAGGCCTTAGAATTGATTAAACAAGATTATTCTATTATTATTTTCCCAGAAGGAACCCGTAGCAAAGACGGGCATATTGGACCCTTTAAGACAGGCGGAATTGTGTTGGCATTGAGGTCAAATAGGCCTGTTGTACCAGTGACTATTATAGGAACAAGGTACATCTTACCCAAAGGGGGGCGTTTTATAAGGCCAGGTCATGTTAAAATTATCATCGATAAGCCCATTTCTACTGAAGATTATAAGGAGACAGAAAAGAGAAAGTTGGCAAATAATGTAAGAAGTATTATTGTTAAAAACTATGAAAGATTTAATCGAGGAGAAATTGCCTAAACATGTAGCAATTATCATGGATGGCAATGGGCGCTGGGCCAAAAAACATGGTAAGCCCCGGATTGAAGGGCATCTAGAGGGGATAAATTCAGGAAGAGAAGTAGTGGAGACAGCAAGGAAATTGGGCATTAGAGTCCTTACCCTTTATGTCTTCTCTTATGAAAATTGGCAAAGACCAGGAGAAGAGGTCTCTGCCTTAATGGGTCTTTTAAACCAGTATTTAAAAGATGAGTTAGAGAATATGTTAAAGCACGATATCCAATTAATGGCCATAGGGGAATTAAGTTTACTTCCTTCTAATACATATAATATCCTTAAAGAAACTATAGAAAAAACAAAGGATTGTCAGGGCATGATATTAAATTTGGCCTTAAGCTATGGAGGAAGGCAAGAGATTATCAGAGCCACCAAAAACTTGGTCAGGGCTACTTTAGCAGGTAAGATCAATATAGATAAGATAAATGCCACTTTGTTTGACAAATACCTTTATACATCAGGTCTGCCTGATCCGGATTTGCTTATTAGGACTAGTGGTGAAATGCGTGTTAGCAACTTTTTGCTCTGGCAATTGGCCTATACAGAAATTTACATCACCCCCATTTTCTGGCCAGATTTTCGTGGTACCCAATTTATTGAGGCCCTTAAGGTCTATCAATCAAGGAACAGGCGCTTTGGCAAGACATCTGAACAGATAAATAATGGATAAGGCACACAAAAGGCGCATCCTTACTGCAGCCGTTGGTTTACCTATAGTTTTTTATATTTTGCTGTTTGCCCCTAATAAAGTCTTTTTGTTCTTTGTCATTCTTGTTGGAATAATTGCTTCCTATGAGCATTACAGCCTCTGGGGGCTTTTATCAGTAAAATTTTTATTTTGGGGCCATATATTTCTAAGCACTTGTCTACTTTTATATTTTGCCTTTGGTTGTTATTATTTGACAGGTTTTACGTTATTTCTTCTAATTTCCAGCCTTTATTTTATATTTATTTATAAGTACAATGCACAACAATTATCTCTATTTCCAGTATGTATATTAGGGTTGGTTTATCCTAACCTTTTTTTGGCACACGCCTATCTTATAAAGGCATTGCCTAAAGGGGAAATATGGCTTTTATGGATATTATTAACAGTATTTGCCAGTGATACAGGGGCGTTTTACACAGGTAATGTTTTTGGTAGGCACAAATTCTATAAGGAATTAAGCCCTGGTAAGACCTGGGAAGGTGGACTAGGTGGTATTTTTTCTGCTGTCTTTCTTGGTTTTATAGGCTATATGTGGCTTCCTTTGTCTTTGGAAAAGGTTTTGCTCCTGGCAGTTATTATAGCTATCTCAGGACAAATGGGTGACCTTTTTGAATCTGCCCTTAAAAGGCATGCCCAGTGTAAAGATTCAGGGCATCTTTTACCTGGTCATGGCGGAATGTTAGATAGGATAGATGGTTTGTTATTTGTTCTTCCTATAGTGTATTATCTTTTATTATGGTGGATCAGGTGATATACTCGTGTGAAGCATAGAGCATGGGGCATAGAGCATAGAGAAAATCCTTTGCTCTTTGCCCTATGCGTGCTGCGAGGAGGCTATCTTTAGGTGAAGTATTTAAGTATCTTAGGTTCTACAGGCTCTGTTGGAAGACAATCCCTAGATATGGCAAGCCTTTTTCCTGAAAGATTTAAGATAACTGCCTTGGCAGCAGGGAAAAATTTATCCCTTTTAAAGACCCAAATTGAAAAGTTTCATCCTCAATTGGTCTGTGTGATGAATAAAGAGCTGGCTACGGTATTAAACCTTAATTTATCTAAAAATAATGCTCTAAGAATAGTATACGGAGAAAGTGGATATGAAGAGGTAGCTGTTCATCCTGAAGTAGATATGGTAGTCTCGGCTATGGTAGGCATTAGTGGATTAAGGCCTACTTTGGCAGCCACTCAAGCAGGGAAAACTATTGTTTTGGCCAATAAGGAATCATTGGTAGCAGGTGGGACATTAATAATAAGTGCATTAAAGAGGAAAAATCAAATTTTGCCTATAGATAGTGAACATAGTGCCATCTTTCAGCTCTTATGTAATCAAAAAAAGGCTAATCTAAAAAGGATTATTTTAACGGCTTCAGGTGGTCCATTTTGGAATCTTCCCCAGGGAAAACTTAGTGAAGTTACACCAGAGATGGCCTTAAGACACCCTCGGTGGTCTATGGGGATGAAGATCAGTATAGATTCAGCTACTTTGATGAATAAAGGGTTAGAGGCCATAGAGGCAAAATGGCTGTTTGATGTACCTTTATCTCAAATTGATATTGTGATTCATCCCCAGAGTATTGTCCATTCAGCAATAGAACTGACTGATGGGGCTATTGTGGCCCATCTTGGTGTGCCCGATATGCGTTTTCCTATTGCCTTTGCCCTCAACTACCCAGAGCGTTTACCAATAAATATCTCACCACTTAACCTTTTTTCTCAGCCTCTCACATTTTTTCCTCCTAATTTTGAAAAATTTCCATGTTTGCATTTGGCTTTAGAAGCAGCTAAAATAGGTGGGACAATGCCTATAGTGCTTAATGCTGCTGATGAGATAGCGATAGAGGCATTTTTAAAAAGAAACATCAGATTTACTGATATTCCAAAGGTTATTAATACAGTTATGGATATGCATGAACCTATAGATCCTATCTCGTTAGAAACCGTCTTAGATGTGGACAAATGGGCAAGAAATGAGGCAAAACAATGGATAGGAAAAATTCAAAGGTAAAGGCAAAGATTTTTCTCTATCTCTACCTTTGCCTTTACCTAATAAAGCGAGGTGTAAGTTGGCTGTTTTTTGGACTATAGTGATTATAGGCTTACTGATCTTTGTCCATGAAGGGGGACACTTCTTAGTAGCTAGATGGTGTGGGGTTTGTGTAAGAAAGTTTTCTTTAGGATTTGGCCCCAAGGTCATTGGAAAAAAGATTGGTGAGACAGAATATGTTATCTCTGCTATACCTCTTGGTGGTTATGTAAAACTTTTAGGGGAATCGCCTAAAGACAAAATTACAGAAGAAGAAAGATATTATGCCTTTATTCATCAATCCCTTTTCAAACGTACTTTGATTGTATTAGCAGGCCCTATGGCAAATCTATTTTTTGCCTTATTCATTTTTATATTCTTGTTTATGATTTATGGATATCCACACATCCTTCCTAAGATAGGTGAAGTGCAAGAGGCCTCCCCTGCTGCTTTAGCAGGTATTAGAGCGAATGATGTAATTATTTCTGTGAATGGTCAAGCAGTTAATGCCTGGGAAGAACTAGCAACTAAAATTCAAAAGGATAAAGGGGTTTTAAACATAAAGGTTGAGAGAAATGGAAAAATTGTTAGTTTAAAGGTAATCCCTAAGATAGAAAAGATAAAAAATATCTTCGGTGAAGAAATTCAGCGACCTATGATTGGCATTATTGCCTCTGGTGAGGTGGAAACAGAGCGTTTCCTGCCTTGGGAGGCAGCTCTGAAGGCATTTGTCCAGACATTTGCTATTACCAAATTGACCTTGGTCACTGTAGAAAAACTGATTTCAGGCAAACTTTCTTTAAAAACGCTTGCAGGTCCTGTTGGCATTGTCCAGCTTACCACAAGCAGAGCTAAGGCAGGTTTTGCTGTGCTTTTGTCCTTTGCTGCCCTTCTTTCTATAAATTTAGGGATTCTTAACCTGCTGCCTATACCTATTCTGGACGGAGGCCACCTATTATTCTATCTAATTGAGTTTATAAAAAGAAAGCCACTTAGTATAAAGACCATGGAAATTGCTCAAAGCATTGGATTGGCCACATTAATTTTATTGATGCTCTTAGTTACATACAATGACATTATAAGGATTATGAAAAAGTCGATTTTTCCATGAATATCTTAGTTATAGATACTTCAACCATGTTAGGTACAGTTGCTTTGGTGGCCAATGGGAAGTTATTAGGGCAAATTGATTTAGACCTACCTATTACCCATACAAAAAGGGTCTTTAAAAGTATTGATACTTTATTAAAATTGACTGACATTAATCTATCAGAAATAGATACTTTTGCTGTTGCCAAAGGCCCAGGCAGTTTTACAGG
Source organism: uncultured Syntrophobacter sp. (assembly GCA_964573345.1). Taxonomy (GTDB): domain Bacteria; phylum Desulfobacterota; class Desulfofervidia; order Desulfofervidales; family DG-60; genus CAZNJP01. Next base: position 8,919 of record CAZNJP010000077.1, read on the forward strand.
TATACGCATTGGCATAGTTACCATAAAGGGGTTGGCCTATGCCACAGGTAGGCCTATAGTGTCAGTAATTACACTAGATGCCTTAGCGCAAAATTTCTCATTTACTCCATATCTCATTTGCCCTATAATAGATGCTAGAAAAAAAGAGGTATTTTCTGCTTTTTATATAGCAAAACAGGGAAGAATAAAACAAATTAGCCCTTATTGTACCATCAAACCCATGGATTTAATAAAAAAGATTAAAAGAAAAACTATCTTTGCAGGAACAGGTGCAGCGGTTTATAAGACATTAATAGAGAAGAACATGAGAGATCTAGCGATTTTTCCACCCCAGCATCTGAATCGTATTCAGGGAGAGGCCATTGCTTGTTTGGCGGCAGAGCAAATTGTGGCAGGTAAAATAGATGATAAGATGCATTTGGCTCCATTTTATATAAGACCCTCAGAGGCAGAATTAAAGATAAATAGGCAGTAAAGAGTAAGGAGTATGCAGCTTTCACATAGTTTGACTTTGGAGATACAGGGATTTATAAATAAATGTACCCGTTCACGGGTTTAA
>CAZNJP010000078.1:0-9462 GCA_964573345.1 uncultured Syntrophobacter sp.
AACGGCTAATATCCTCAGAGGATTTAATCAATTTTCCTTTAGCATCAAAAAGCAGAGCAATATGTAATCCACCTGTCTTTTTCCAATTTTCAGCCAGATAGTAAAGTTTTTTGACATAGCTAATTATCGATGAGGGAGAAAGTTTTATGCTAGAAGTGATGAGGCCAAAATTGGTTTTTGGGCGCTGTATTTTGGAAGTGGCCAAAACTTTAATGACATCATTTTCAACATGAACGCTTGAAATGTCTTTTGGCATCAAAAATCCCTCTGAGAAGAGATAGCCTATAGCAAATTCTTCTAAATGTAAAGGTGAAACTACAATGTCTCTCATAAATAAATCATTAACATAGAATTTGTATGAAACCTCACAAGCTACTAGGTCCTTTTTAGTCGTGTTATTTAGGAAGTCCATATTTTTCAGGGGATTCTGTCAGAAGCCAAATTACGTGACCAGCACTATAATCAGTATAAATAGAAGCATTAGGATGTCCATCATTCTTCACCAATTCTAATCTTTCTTGAGCCAGCTTAATTATTTCTTTGACAGTACCAGTCACAATTGCACCTGTTGGACAACTAAGCTCACAAGCAGTAGTTGGTTTTCCATTGCGTTTGGTAATACCTTTTGCACAGGACTTAAACCTGTCATAGCAGAAATCACACTTTACATATCGACCCTGTTCATTCAACCGTGGTACATTGTAAGGACAAGCCTCTTCTAAAGGTATGCGACAATTTTCAGGCCTAGCCTTTTCATTAAATATAACAGCACCTGTTTCAGCATCTATTTCCACCCCCTCAGGGCATGCCTCTTTACAGCGAGGTTTATCACAGTGCCTGCATTGGTCTTTAAAGAAGAAGAATTTCAAATTTCCTTTGTCTTTATCATCGGTCTCAACTTCCTTGAACTTAACAACTGTTAAGTTTTTGCCTGAGAGGTCAGGTGGATTTTGGTAGCTTCCAGTAAAGACAGTCTCTTCTGCTTCCAGCTTATGCCACTGTTTGCATGCCACTTGACAAGCCTTACACCCTATACACTTTGAGGTATCAATAAACATCATTATCTCATTAGCCTTCATATATTACCTCCCAATTATGCCTTTTTTATATCAACCAAAAATGCCTTAGATTCCTGAATCCTTGTGTTAGCATCTCCGATATGAGGTGTAAGCACATTCCCACTCGGACCTGTAGAGAGACCCTGATATCCCCAGTGCCAAATTATGCCTACTTGATGCACCCTTGTGCCATTTATATTAAATGGCTTAAAGCGCTTGGTCACACACGCCTTCAATTTAATGCTTCCACGGGCAGAGCTTACAATCACATAATCTCCATTATTTATACCCTTTTCTGCTGCTAATTCTTCACTCATTTCCACAAATGGCTCAGGCTGCAGCTCACATAACCAAGGAAGATTTCTGGTCATGGCCCCTGTGTGCCAGTGCTCGGTAAGTCGATAAGTAGTAGCAACAATCTTATATTTGCCTCCATGTTTTGCATAAAGCGAGCCTTCATACCTATGGACGATAGGATTAACCCGGTAACTCTTATTCATTAAATTATCCACTGGACTTTCTATGGGCTCATAGTGCTCAGGAAATGGCCCATCTGCCCTACCAGGCCCAAATATATGGGCATGACCTTCGGCCTGCATAATAAATGGATAATACGCCCCAGGTTTCCATCCTCCATCAGGTACATCGCCTTCCCACGTGCCTTTAGTCTCGTTCCACCTTATAACAAATTTATCAGGTGCAAGTGGGTCTCCAGCCAATTTCCCCCTCTCTAGGCAATCACTTTGATAAGTAGAGGCACGGTTATAAATAATCCTTCTATTTACTGGCCAACACCAAGACCAATAAGAATGAAGGCCTATCTTTCTATAACCCTGGCTTTCATCAAAACCACCATTACCTACATCAATGGGATAGCGCCTGGCCATTCTGTTTCCTATGCCACAATAAAAGATCTCAGGGTGCGCCTTTTCAAAGCTATCAAGGTCTTCTTCTTCAACAAATTGGTTGCAATAGAGCCAATTTCCAGAACAAGTGGAGCCATCATTGGCTAGTTTAGTAAAACTTTTAACCAGTTTCCCTGGGTTGCCACTTCCATCAAGGTAATAGCCATTTACCTCTTTTGCAACTTTCACAGCATCTGCATGTTCGCCTGCATAATTAAAGTAAGGCCAGTTAAGCATGGTGATAGGCTCAGGACATCTTCCACCTGAACTATAAAGTTCTTTCAGCTTAAGACCAAGGCGGGTTATAATTTCTAAATCATCCAATGCTTCTCCTGGTGGATCACCGGACTTAAAAAGCCATTGGGCCCATCTGCTACTATTGCTCTTTGAACCTTCCTTTTCATAAGCAACGGCACAAGGAAGCAAATAGACCTCTGTTTTTATATTCTGTGGAGAAACACCAGGCCTTTTCCAGAAGGCAGCTGTTTCTGTTTCAAATGGATCTATGCATACCATCCAGTCAAGCTTTTCTAAGGCAGCCCTTACTGCTAGGCTATCAGGGTCACTTACTGCTGGATTTTCTCCATCGCAGATAAAGCCCTTTATTTTCCCCTTAAGCATGTCATCAAAGATAGAAAGCATGCTGTAGTCAACGCCGCTTTTCCTCTTTGGCAGATATTGATAACTGGTATTATGGTCTACAGTAGGCCACCACGCCTTAAGTAGGCTTACAATATATCTGGATGTATTAATTGTACCCTTATATGTCCCCCACCACCTGGCACTTTTTGGGTCTACATGCTCTACTCCTCTGACAGTGTAATCATGCACAGGGTCTAGGTCTGCTCCTCTAGGACTACTTACACCGCCAGTCTTTTCTATATATGTAGAAAGGTCTGTATGTTTATCAGTAGGGCATATAAGATATCCAGGAAGGATGTGTTGCAATATACACATATCGGTGGAACCCTGGACATTACACTGACCTCTTAAGGCATTGATACCACCACCTGCCACACCAATATTTCCCATAAGGAGCTGAAGTATGGCATAAGCTCTTATGTTCTGGGTGCCATAAGTATGCTGGGTGGTCCCCATGGCATATAGAATGGTACCTGACTTTTCATCAGGATGGGTAGCACAATAGGTTTCACAAATCTTTTGATAGACTTCAGGGTCTGTACCTGTAATAGCGCATACTTTATCTATAGTATATCTAGAAAAGTGCCTTTTGAGCAATCCAAATACACACTCAGGGTCATCCAAAGAATCAGCTAAAATGGGCCTACCTTCTGGATCTTTTTGATATTGCCAGGTGCTTTTATCATATTTCGCATTGACCAAGGCACCAATAACAGGGTCCACATAACCGCCAGTTAATCCAGAAAACACACCGTCTAGGTCTGTGGCAGTCTTAAAATTAGGATCAACCTTAAAAAGGGCATTTGTACATTCTCTAACATATTTTTCATTATACAACTTATTTTCTAAGGCATAATTAATTATCCCACCAATAAAGGCAATATCAGTCCCAGAACGCAACCGGGCATAGATATGGGCCTTAGAAGAAGACCTAGTAAACCTTGGGTCAACATTTATAAGTATAGCACCTTTGTGGCCATTAACCCCTCTGTTTGGGTTATTCATGGCCTCTGTAATCCACTTAAAACCCATAGGGTGATTTTCTGCAGTGTTACTACCAATAATCATAATGACATCAGCATTTTTGATATCCTCCCAGTGCTGTGTCATTGCGCCTCTTCCAAACGACTCTGCCAGAGCCGCTACAGTAGCAGAGTGTCAGACACGAGCACAATGCTCAACATACACTATACCCAAGGCCCTCATAAGTTTTATATATAGATAGCACTCCTCATTGGTATCCTTTGCTGTGCCTAAGGCAGCAATAGTCTCAAGCCTATTTACAGTCACACCGTTTTCTGTCTCAATGAGGTCACTATCTCTTTGAGCTTTTATTTTCTGAGCAATTTCATTTATGGCTTGATCCCAAGAAATCTCTACCCATTCGTTGGAGTAAGGAGCGCGATATCTAGGCCGCAGTACTCTTTGTGGATTTACTTTTCCATCCACTGTGCTCAACTGGATAGAGGCCTGTCCCTTACTGCAGAGTGCACCTCGGTTTATAGGATTGTCAGGGTCGCCCTGGACATAGGTTATAGTGCCATCTTTGCTTCCAACTATCACCCCGCATCCACATCCACAATAAGGGCAGATACTACAAGCCTCACTTATCCACTCAGGCCGACTCTCTTCTGCATAAGCCCTTATAGGCCTCAGGTCAAAGCCAAAAGTGCCTAAAAACAAACCTACACTGGCTACACCGGAAACCTTTAAAAAATCTCTTCTACTAATATCCATCTTTCCCCCCCTTATTTAAAAAAAAGTATCTTCCTTTCTCTTATATCCTTGTTTTTCTGCCAGGATATCTAAATACATAGTACCTACATCTTCTATCCTAGGTATCACCTCCATACCTAATTCTTTAGCATCTATAGTCTTTATATACCCTTTGCACTTATCACAGACATCTATCCTGTATGCCCTTCCTTCCTTTTCTGTATAAAAATACCTTAGCGTTTTTTGATTATTGTTATTGCAATATGGGCATCTTATTCTCACAAATCTCCACTTGTAACCACAGAAAGAACATACAAGGAATCTCTTTCTTTCCTCCCCTAATAGCTCTGCCATAAAGGGCCCTGAACCACAAATAGGACAATAGTTTCTCAACCAATGTTCCTGATCAACATAGTCTTTGATCCTCTCGGCATAGACCTCAAAGAAGGGTTTTAAGGTGTTTTTAACCAGAAAGGAAATGACCGCTGGTTTTACCCTAAGCCTTTGAGCAACATTATTGATATAATTCCCATTTTCTCTGAGAGCATTTTTTAACAAACTTTCAATATTCAACTCTTTTGTTTTTAGAGCTTGATTTATCTGCTCTATATCCCCAGGTACCCTATTACGCAAAATCTGACTCATTTTTTTAAATAGACCGCTAGCCAATCCCACATCAAATTTAAATGCTTGTTTATCAAGCAGCGGAAACCCCTCCTTAGCCTTCATTTTCACTATTTGTTGGTCAATATTCACATCTTCCATTTTAATATCAGCTTTCACCTTCGCTTGAGCAATTATCACCTTTTTCAAGAAGCCGAGCACCTCCTTGTGGCTTGGCTTCTGTTTACACAAGGCTTTAATTCTTTCTAGCCTTATTTCTAATTCATTATCCATAATCATATTCTTTAAAGAGGCTTCCAGGTTAAACCAATGAGACCCATATACCCATTTCCATCCATATCATACAGATAAATCATATCATCATTGAAGTGTTCATAGATAAACTTTACATTGGCAGACAGAGTTCTGGAAATTCTATAATCACAATCCAAAGAAAATTCCACTGTATCAATGTCATGCCCAGAAAGTCCACCTAAATCTGCAAGAAGATCCAAGTCTGACCCACTAAGCTTACTACTGTCAAATCGGGCATTTTGTTTAATGTAAGTAAAATAACCCGATAAATTGAGATCAGCCATCATTTGATAATTCATTCCTACTGTCCAACTATGCTCCTCTTCCTTATATTTTATATCATTGCCCACATATCTTGTGGTAAGTACCGAACCTGCAAAGGAAGTATGAGTCCGTCTCCACAAACAAGCATAGGAAAGATAAGTGCTCAGGTTGGTGGTGGGGGTATAGGTCAAGGTGATAGATGGTTGAGCATAACGCTCTTTCCACTGAGATTCTTCCATTCTAACGGGCCTAAAGTTTTGAAATCCCCATTCACCATCCAATGAAAGCTCAAGGCTAGAGATAATAGGTACACCAAAACGCCACCTTACAATATCACTATCAGTGGGCTGACAGGTGAGTTGAGGATAATATTCACCTATTTCTTCAGCAAAGGTCCAATTTCTTTTATTCATAAATGGATTTAGGATATCATCTCTTTTCCACTCTATTCGCAATTTACCTTTTTTATCAGAGAAAAGAGGGATGCGACTGGTTAACCCTAAACGATGAGTTTTTCTCTGGGTTTTAGGATAAATTACTTCATCTAGAACACCATCCTCACGGCTAATGCTCTCCCATTCAAAACCATACTTTAAAGTGGTTGGGATTATTAATGCAAATCGATAAGCAGCATCAACTGACCAGGTATTTACTTCCCTAGTCATAGATGAGCCAAGGGTAGAATTATACCATTTATGTATATCATCATTATCTACATTTTGGTAACGATAGGCCAGTGTCAAAGTGAGATTTTTTATCGCATTATTAGTAACTCTTGCTTGCACAGTGTGATAATTAATTTCTGCTTTTCTATTAAATACCTTCTCAAAACCTTTACTGTCCACATTATAATAAGTATAATTAGCATAAAATGTGGTGTACCAAGGTAAATATGCGCTGGCTGCAAAGGTATTTTGGTACCTCTCAAATTTAGGTTCAGACCATTCATGTTTCCCTGGGGCCTCGTCTTTAAATGTCCTGTACCAGAAAGTGTCTTCAAAATTGAGTATTCCTAACTTAAGGGTAGCTCCAGTAGTATAGTCCCTAGTGGTTTGTTCTAAGGGTTTCTTATTACCCAAAAGCTCCCAACCCAACATAGACAACCCCTGTCTATGGCCATATCTTCCTTCTTCGCGATAACCAAAATTGACAGTGATGTTTGGGTAATGAGGGCAGGTTAGGCTTAACTTAGAATTAGTTAAAGTCCTAGTGAAGGTGTAATTACTCCCTTCATCTTCGTCAATAGAAGGATAAGGCAGAGTTAGGGGATCATGTTCTGTCCAGTGTCTGAATCTCTGATAACCAAATTGACCTTTAATAGACCGACGCCAGTCTAAATCCACTGCATAAACCTGGTCTTTTTTGTCTTCATAAAAGCCCTGTGCCTGAAAATAGGTATCATAAACTTTTCCAATACCCATAAATCCCCAAGTAGGTCTTGGATTTCTGTCAAAAACTTTATATTCACCAATTTTACCTTGATATTTACTGTATGTAGGTATCATCAATCCTGTTTTTACTTCGGCTTTCTCTACTTCAATAGGCCCTAGCTTTTCTTCTGCAAATACCAGCGCTGGCAGAACTAACAATAAACATAATATAACACATACCGGGATGATAAAACATCGCCCTTCACTTTTTATGAATTTCATACTCTCCCTCCTTTATTGAATTGTTATATGCCATTTAAAATCTTGCCCCCAAGTGCGGTGCTGCATTAGAACCATGGATTTCAGGATGACAATAGCTACACTTCTTCCCTACTACCTGCTTGACTGATTCATCACTAGAAATGGGCGAGTGAGTATGGTGACATTGTAAACAAAGAAATGGCTCAGTCTTTTTTAGAAGATTATTGACTACTGTCCCATGAGGCTCATGGCAAATGGTACAATCTTCTACCACAGGATCATGCTCATAAGCAAAAGGACCTTGATATTGAGGATGACAGGTAAAACAAGCATCATTTATGGTCCTTCCTTCTGTCTTAATGAGTCTTGGGCCACCATGAGGCTCATGACAATCGCTACACACCATCTTGCCTTCCCTCACCGGATGGTGAGAGGTATAATTAAGGCGAGTTTGGATTTCTTTATGACATTTATAACAAAGATCTGGCTCGGCTTTGATTAAAGCATGGGGCCTAACTACTTCTCTTTCCCAAGCAGAGCTAGGAGCCTTTGCCCGTTGTATTGCACTCCGGGCTTGATGGATCTTATGACAATCAATACAACTGACTCCGTTGAGAGAATGCTCACTGCCCTGCCACTCCATTAAGGCACCACTTTTATGACACTTAAGACATATGGCTGAAGCTTCATCTGGAGTTACCTTCTTAAGATTGATAATATTTGCAGGATCCCCACCTTCTGCATGAATACTTCCAGGCCCATGACAGGCCTCACAACCCTTTTGGACACCATAAGGTGTAGTCTCAAAATCAGCAATGGCAGCATGAATAGAATGTTTATAAGCACCCATTAAATCAGGATTGGCATCCTCATGACAGCCAAGACAGGTTTCGTCTCCTACATAACTAGCTCCAGGAATGGTGGGTGCTAGTGGCTTTGAACGCATAACACCCGATTTACAGGCACAAATAAACGAAAAAACTAAAATCAAGCTAACACATAATATTACTCCCTTAATACTTAACCCATTTTTCCCCATCTTTCCCTCCTGCAATAAATGTGTTATTAAATCCCATATAAAAGAGAGAGGGACAAAGACTCCATGGCTTATAGGCTATAAAGCCTCTAGAGGAGTATGTCCCTCTGTCCCTCAAATCCCAATAAGTTGGTTGGGCCATAAAGCCCCTGCCAAGTGGGAGGATGGATATGAGGGACTCAAAAAACATATGTAGGTTTCTTAGATTATTGCCATTGGTGTTGATATCTCTAAGGATTTCTTTAATGTCTGTGATGTATTTAGGGTCTACTTTGAAAAGAAGAGAAAGAGCTTTGGTAGTTACAAAAAGTCTGTTGTTGCTGTTATAAATAAGCTTATAAGGGTAATTTATGCCATGCTTACTAGAGAAGAGAAATTTGACCCATCCAAAGTAGCTTCCTCTTGCTATATTAAAGTCAAATCTTCTATGGAGGTTAATTTTGACCACGCAGCTTAATTTCTATTTCCTGATAGTTGACTCTTTTTTTAACGTTTATTTAAAATCCTCCATTGTCTTGTCAAAGACTCAAAAAGTGTGCCAACTGAAAAATCCTTATAAAACACTATTTAAAATAGATAGGTGTCAGATATTTGGAGACAGTTATCCTATCTCTGTCACCAAAAAATAGACATGATTTATATTTAGAGTCTAGACCTCTTTTTTCTCCTTGGCCTTAACCATCTTGAGGCCAAAACCCTCAAATAGGAAGTAGATAGTATCCCCACCAAAGGGTATAAATGACATAAAATACCAAGGAAAATGTCAAGATTCCTGCATGTTCTCTGGCGCTCTCCCCCTCTATCCCATAGAAGTTATACCCTGGCTCAACAGCCTTCTTTACCACATCTGAAATAAAGGCTGCCTCTGCAAATTTCTTTTGTTTCTTAAGTGCTTTATCTATAGCCTTAAGTGAGAGCCACCAGTAGTATGTGGCCTCCTTCTCATCATATCCATACCTTTCAGATACCTCATTACCTTTATTCTTAAACATGGCATCAGAGTCAGCAAGTGCACTTTTAAGTATAGTCCCAAGGTCACCAGCTATCTTTATCTTATTTCCTTCAACAGTGACGTCTGCACCGGCCTTTAAATAAAGCCTGCTTACCTTTTCAGCCTCTTCAGCGCTTTTCACAGTAATTGATACATCAATCCCTTTTCCTACAAGATTATACTCTTGATATAGATGCAAGCTATTTTAGCAGAAAAGAAAGAGGCAGAGATGACATATAAAGGATTTAGTCAAATGGTATGATGCCAGGGGAGAATATAGTGAGAATCGGATAAAGGAGCT
>CAZNJP010000079.1:0-9439 GCA_964573345.1 uncultured Syntrophobacter sp.
AATTGGGAGGTTAGGTCTCAACATTTGACAAACGAAGGCTATGCCTAGCTATTCATTGTATTCATTGCAGCCGACCGCCTAACGGCGGCGGCTGAACTCAGCGTTAGGCAATTGAAAGTGTACTTGTTTTTCCAAGAAAACTCCGGTAATGTGTACATCGGAGGCCTGAAGGATGAATATCGAAATTGAACGCGAGGAAGATGGTCGGTGGATAGCTGAAATCCCCGATCTACCCGGTGTGATGACCTATGGGCAGAGTCGTGAAGAAGCGATTTCAAAGGTCAAGGCTCTGGCCTTGCGTGTGCTGGCTGAGCGACTGGAACATGGTGAGACAATTCCCGAATTGCGTGAAGTCTTTGCGGTGCCGGCATGAGTCAATGGCCGTCAGCCAAAGCTCGCCTTGTGCTGGCTGCCTTGCTGCAAATCGGCTGGACGATCAAGCGTCAAGCCGGAACTTCTCACCGCGTTCTGTCGCGACCCGGCTGGCCAGATTACGTTTTCGCATTTCATGACCGCGAAGAAATCGGCCCCCGCATGTTGGCACGCATCGCCAAGCGCACGGGCCTCAAACCTGAGAATCTCTGATCAAAAGAAAGGGGGTCAATCAAAAGGGGAAAAGGAGGTCAAAAAGAATAAAGGAATAAAGGGGTCAGGAGAAGGAGGGATTAGGGTCAAACTTAAATTTATTAAATTTAAACTCCCCCTGAGAGAAAAAGGCGTTTCTGAAAATGCTTCAATAAGCTTCCAAAGTCAATTCAAGATGTGGCAAGGGAACAATTCAGTCTACTCAAGATTAATCCGCAACATCCAAACTTTCTTGGCACGATAACGGGCTCTTCAGCCACAGCGATTAGCTGTCGGCTGAAAGAGCAAGGTTATGCCACAGCTTCTTTAGGAAGTTCCCAGCCGGGAAACACGAGCACCCCCGGATGGACCTTTAGGGCTCGTGCCAAAACTTTCGCTCGCTCAACGCCGAGTCGGATACGGTCATTTTCGATTGCCGAGATGGTTGTCTGGGGAATGCCTGTAAGCTGCGATAGTTGATTCTGGCTCAATTCCTGCAACTCGCGAATGATGCGTACAGACTCACCAACTGAAACCGTGATTCGTTTCTTTGTAGGGCGATATTCATTCATTTACGACCTCCTATATTCATGAGCGGTTATCGAGGCAACCTGAAACAGCAGCTTTTCGCGAATAACCCGGTAGATCACCCGCCAGTGCAGTCCAAGTCGAGAGGAGCGGTAACCTTTCCACCTGCCAGACAAGGCTTCGTCATGAAAGCCCTTGATCAGTCGCAATCCCGGAGGGCCAGAAATTGAAGCAATGTCTTTCCATTTTTCGTAACGCTTAAGGATCTCATTTGGGACTGAAGAGACTTGCTTATCAATTCTTCGGTGCTCTTCGATCCGCCACATGCTATATTATATATATACCATATTTGATATGTCAAGCACGATTTATCTTTAAATACTCAAGGCTTGATAGAACCTCCTTTGCCCCAATATTTCCCTTAACACCTAAATTTTGCATAATATCCATGGTTTCCCACAAGCTCACACCAAGTAGTTTTGAGGCCTCTCTTAAAGTGATTTCACCTCTTTCATAAGACTTAGCCACATAACTTTCAAAGCCCATTCTCGCCAATTTCCTCAAGGATTGAGATTGCTCTATTTTTTCTTTTTTTGTTACATACTTTATAGCATTTTCTATATCCTCTGATATCCTGATACTTCTTACCCCCATCATTCGCCTCCTTCTATAAGAAATTTTACAATAGAATATTCATCGTCGCTGATGTATGAGGAAAGTTTTTCTAAAAAAGATATAGCCTTCTGTTTTTCAATTTTCCCCTCTTTATAGATAAGATAAAGCAAGATTCCGGGAACAACTGCCCCTATTCCTATCGATCTTTATTCTCCTTTCAAGGCATTTGCCAAAGAGGAGATAAATGCAGATACCTTTGTGCAGGCATCCTCTGAACTTTTGGCATTTTCTATAAGATGTACTATGGCACTTCCTACAATAAGGCCATCGGCATAAGGTGAAAGCATCCTTATATGTGCTGGTGAAGAGATGCCAAATCCTACTGCTATAGGCTTTTTTGTCATTTCCCTTAATTTCTTTAAATTTTCTATTAAATCTTCAGGCAACTCTTTCCTTGCCCCAGTTACCCCTGTAAGTGAGACATAGTATATAAACCCCGTAGTTTTTTGTGCAATCTTACGGGCACGGGAAAGGGGGGTAGTAGGGGCAACAAGAAAGATAGTATCCAGTTTTTTTAAATGGGCAATTTTTATCCAATGGCTGCTTTCTTCAACAGGTAAATCCGGGATGATAAATCCATCTACCCCTATTTTTTTTGAATAATCAGCCAACTTTTCTAAGCCAAACTTAAATAAAGGGTTATAATAGCTCATTAAGACAATGGGTATCTTTATCTTTGGCCTAACTTCCTTTACTAAAGCCAAAATTTTATCAAGATTAATCTCATTTTTTAAGGCACGCTGAGAAGATGTTTGAATGGTAGGGCCATCTGCTAGTGGGTCAGAAAATGGGATACCCAGTTCCAGGATATCTCCACCTGATTTTTCAATGGTAAAAATCAACTGCTTGGTAGTCTCTAAGTCTGGGTCTCCAGCGGTAATAAATGGTATTAGTGCCCTTTGCCCTTTCTTTTCTAATGCTTTAAATACTTTTTTAATGCGATTCATGTCCTCTTTTAAATACAATATCTAAATCTTTATCTCCCCTTCCAGAGAGGTTTACAATAATTATCTCATCTTTAGAGAGTTTTGGTGCAAGTTTTGTAGCATAGCTTATAGCATGGGCACTCTCCAAGGCAGGAATAAGACCTTCGATCTTTGATAGAAGGTAAAATGCATCAAGGGCCTCATCGTCTGTAATAGTAGTATAAATGGCCAACCTTTTGTCCTTATAATAACTGTGCTCTGGGCCCACACCAGGATAATCAAGCCCTGGGGCAATAGAATGTGTGGGTGTAATTTGACCGTCTTCTGTCTGTAAGAGATAGCTCATGGCCCCATGTAATATACCAACATTTCCTGCACAGAGTGTAGCTGAGTGTTTATCTGTATCTAACCCCAATCCCCCTGCCTCTACACCAATAAATTTTACATCATCATGCCTGAATGGATAAAAAATTCCTATAGAATTGCTTCCACCCCCTACACAGGCAATAATATAATCAGGCAGTCTGCCCTCTATCTTTAAGATTTGTCTTTTTGTTTCAATGCCTATTACAGATTGAAAATTCCGTATCATCATAGGGTAGGGATGTGGACCTACCACAGAACCAATGAGATAATAGGTAGTGCGCACATTTGTAACCCAATCACGAATGGCCTCATTTATAGCATCTTTTAAGGTGCGACTACCTTGTTTTACAGTAATAACCTCTGCTCCTAAGGTCTTCATCCGAAAGACATTCATTGCCTGCCTTCTTATGTCCTCTTCTCCCATATAAACTATGCATTCTAGACCTAATAAGGCACAAGCAGTAGCTGTGGCTACCCCATGTTGTCCTGCTCCTGTTTCTGCAATAATCCTTCTTTTCCCCATCCTTTTGGAAAGTAGGGCCTGGCCTATGGTATTATTTATTTTATGTGCCCCTGTATGGTCTAGATCCTCCCTTTTTAGATATATTTTTGCTCCACCCAGGTGCTCTGTAAGCCTCCTTGCAAAATAGAGTGGGGAAGGCCTTCCTACATAGTTTTTTAGATAATACAAAAACTCTTTTCTGAATTCAGGGTCTTTTTTTGCTTCTTTATATGCCTTTTCTAGTTCTGAAAGAAGTGACATCAATGTTTCCGGAACATATTTTCCACCATAAATCCCAAAACGCCCTGACCTATCAGGTAAATTCAAAATTTTCTCCATATATCTATCAACTCCCTTATTAATTTTGCATCTTTTATCCCTGGTGTTTTTTCTACTCCACTATTTACATCTAAACCATAAGGTCTTACAGTCTCTATAGCCGATTTAATATTATCCGGCCTCAAACCACCTGCCAAGATGATAGGGGTACCAAAATCTTTTGCCTTTATGGCTAGATCCCAATTAAATGTCTCACCAGTGCCCCCAGGCTCCCCCTTTTTATATGTATCTAGTAAAAAGCCCTTTACTTTTCCTTTATATTCGGGCAATATTTTTAAAGTATCTTTGTCTTTCATACGGAAGGCCTTAATTACAGGGAGCCCTAATTCTTCACAAAACTTTGGCGATTCTTTGTAATGAAGCTGAATTATATTTAAATTGCAAAATTTAGCAATTTCTCTAATTTTCTCTTTTTCTTCACCAACAAATACCCCTACTGTCTGGACAAAAGGTGGGATTTTGGAAATGATTTCCCTGGCCCTTCTTGGCTTAATATAGCGTGGGCTTTTGGAAAAAAAGATAAATCCTAAGGCATGCACACCTAAAGAGGATGCCAATAAGGCATCTCTTTGCCTGGTTATTCCACAGATTTTAAGGCGAGGCCTAGACACATTTAAAAAATACCACTAATTAAAAAAACAGACAAGCTAGATTGTAAATTCTTTTAGCTTTTCCCCTATATCCTCTGCCCTCATCAGGGATGTGCCTATAAGGGCGGCATTAAAACCTGCTTTTTTTAAAGTAAGCAATTCCTCTTTAGTATTTATTCCACTTTCTGCTACAACAACCTTCCCTTCAGGGATGTGATTAATCAATTCCAGGCTTGTATTTAAATCTACCTTCAGGGTCTTTAAATCACGATTGTTTATACCAATGACATTTGCCCCTGCTGAAACTGCCTTTTTTAAGTCATCTTTATTATGTACCTCTATAAGTGCCTCCATACCAAGTTTATTGGTAAGCTCAAGTAAGTCTTTTAATATATTAAACGATAAGGCAGTAGCAATTAACAAAAGGGCATCTGCCCCATAAATATTTGATTCATATATCTGGTAAGGGTCAATGATAAAATCCTTTCTTAATACTGGTAAATCTACTGCCTTTTTTATTAAAGGCAGATAATCTATATCACCATTAAAAAAACGCCTTTCTGTTAAAACAGAAATGGCAGATGCACCATTCTTTTCATAAATATTAGCAATTCTTTCTGGCTCAAAAGAAGAACGGATAACCCCTGCAGAGGGTGAGGCCCTTTTAATTTCAGCAATAATACTTATTCTATCAGGTTTAACTAAGGCCCTTGAAAATACATCATGAGAAGGTCTAATCTTTATATCTTTTTCTCTTATTGGCCTTCTTTTCTTTAATGCCTCAACCTCCTTTTTTTTATAAGCAATAATTTCATCTAAAATGAACATAACATAAATTATCCACCCTTTACCTTTCTTTTAGCTGCCTTAAGTGGATTGATGCGTCGAGTTTCTTTATTATTGTTGTTTTTGACATGTGTAGCCATGTTACACCTTCCAAAACGCCACTTTGCAGATGGATCTGGGAACTTACTACAGTATCTCCCTGTAGAAAGCTCCATAATGTTTGCACAACCTTCACATTGCTCTACTACAGTACGGCAGGATCCCCCATTGAAGCTACACCCTTTAGGTGTCATAAAGGGGCAGGGCATTCCCTTCTTTACAGTCTCGCACTCAAGCATTTTTCAACCTCCTTTAATTTATAATAATTTTTAGAGCCTGTTGGCTCAAAACGGCGGGCTTTTTACCAGATAAAAAACAGCTTGTCAATAGCTCTCAAATCTTTCAATGAAGACTTTAAAATTATGAGTTTCCAAATTTCTGAATATAGATTTGACAAAAGAGAAACAAACAGAACTGGAGAAAGTGGAAAAAGAGTAAATATCATTGGTCTGAAGTCAGTTGCTATGAGACATTCTTCATTATTGGCTAGACATGTGTTAATTTCCCCCCTTCTTTTACTAATACTAAGTCCAGGGTGTGGGTTTAAAGAAAGACTATACTATGCTGCTCCAACAATTCATATCCTTGGCAAATAGACTTTTGTGTGATATCATTAGTGTTATGGAGAAAGAGAAACTTGGCTCACTAATACCACCTTCGGGTTCTGCAATCTTCCAGCGTTATCTTTGGGAGATTAATAAATACCCTGTACTTACTGCAAAACAAGAAGCACAATTAGCTCGCCTTTATCATAAACATAGGGATCGGGATGCAGCATTTAGATTGATTACATCAAATTTGAGGTTAGTAGTAAAAATTGCCTTAGAATTTCAAAATTTTTGGGCAAGCAATTTAATGGACCTGATTCAAGAAGGAAATATTGGATTAATGATGGCCTTAAAAAAATACGATTATGATAAAGGCGTTCGCTTTTCTTACTATGCGGCTTTTTGGGTAAAGGCATATGTTTTAAAATTCATTCTGGACAATTGGCGTTTAGTAAAGATTGGCACTACTCAGGCCCAAAGGAGGCTATTTTATAACCTGCATAAAGAAAAACAAAAGCTTACCCAACTGGGTTATCAGCCTTTTCCTCAATTAATTGCTAAAAGGCTAAATGTTTCAGAAAAGGATGTAGTGGAAATGGAGCAGCGGATGGGTATGGGCGAGGTTTCTTTAGATGCTTCTTTAGGCTCAGATACTGAAGATAACCTTCAAGAGATACTACCTTCGAAGGAAGTCTCTCCTGAGGAATCTTTGGCAGATTCCGAGGTAAAGATGGTTTTAAGAAAGAAGTTGGATGAATTTAAAAATGAACTTACTGATAGAGAGCAGGATATCTTAAAATTGCGCCTTTTGGCTGAAGAACCCATTACTCTTAAGGCTATAGGGAAAAGGTATAATATCTCTAGAGAAAGGATCAGGCAAATTGAGGGAAGATTAATGAAAAGGTTAAAAAAACATTTACAAAAAGAATGGCCTGATTATAAAGACGCATTTAGAGTTTCCAAATGAAATTAAAAATATTTATCCTATTCTTTATATGTCTTTTTACTGCTTCTCAAGCCTGGTGTGAAATTTCTGAAAAGGCATTGGCTTATTATTACTTTATTAAAGCCGAGAGGTCTTTGCACCAAGGACTGATTGAAGAAGCAATTCATTACTATCAGAAGACCTTAAAATACGACCCTCATGCAGTAAAGGTCATGCTGGCCATAGCTCGACTTTATTTGCAAAGTGGAGAGTTTGAAGAGGCTAAGGGTTGGCTGAAAAGGGCATCTAAGCTTGACCCACAATCTACTAAAATACGATTTCTCCTGGTGTGGACTTATATTAACGGACATCATTACAAGGAGGCTATAAAAGAGTGTGAAAATATACTGACCATAGATAAAGACAGTAAAGAGGCTATGTTTTATTTAGCAAATCTTTTCTTTAAAACAAATCAATATGATACGGCTATTCAATATTTTAAAGAGTTTTTAAAACTCCACCCCAAGTCTTATCTAGCTTATTATTACTTAGGAAATGTGTATCTAGATCAGGAAAAATATGAAGATGCTGAAAATGCTCTTAAAAAATCACTCAAACTCAATCCCCACTTTTTTGAAGATACTTCTATATCTTTAGCAAGGCTTTACAAACAATGGGGAAAGGTCAAACAGGAAGAAAAGATGTATCAGTATATATTGTCTGAAAACCCAGGAAATTTAGAGGTCTGTTTGGAACTGTCTAAAATTTATTTAAAACAAGGTAAATTAAAAAATGCTCAAAACCAAATTAAACAACTTGAGTCAGTTTGTCCAGAAGATAGATTAAAGATTGGGGTCTTTTGGTTAGCGCAAGAACAATACCATCTGGCCATTGAGGAATTTAAAAATTTGCTTAAAACTTACCCCCAGCCTGATGTCATCAGATATTATTTGGGCTATTCCTATGGAGAGGCAGGCAATGAGGATGGTGCAATTAAAATCTTAAATCAAATTAAACCTTCTTCAAATATCTATATCGATGCTGTTACCTGTCATGCTTATTTACTTAAGAAAAAAGGGGATATAGAGCAGGCTATTAACTTATTAGAAGACACTTTAAGGGATAGACCAAAGGCCGTTCCCCTTTATCTTGCCCTAGCCTCTATTTTAGGAGAAGAAAAAATTTATCATAAAGCAGAGGGCCTGTTAAAAGATGCCCTGTTAATTGAACCCAATAATAAGGAGATATACTTCCAGATGGGAGTAATTTATGATAAAATGGGCAAGAAAGAACAATGCATTAAACAGATGCATAAGGTTTTGGCCATAGACCCCGAGGACGCTGATGCCCTTAACTACATTGGCTATACGTATGCAGAGCAAGGAAAGAATTTAGATGAGGCTAAATTCTTTATCAAAAAGGCCCTTAAATATAAACCTGAAGATGGATATATTATCGATAGTTTAGGTTGGGTTTATTTCAAGCAGAAAAGATACAAAGAGGCCTTAAAGACCCTTGAGAAGGCCCATAAATTAGTGCCAAAAGACCCTATTATCACTGAGCATCTAGGCGATGCTTATCTAGAAAATGGTTTTTTAAAAAAGGCCCTGAATTTTTATGAAAAGGCGATTGAACTTAATTCTGAAGACCATGACTCCCTCCTTATGAAAATTAGGAATTTGCGTAAGCAGTTGAAGGATGCACCTTCTAAATAAGTATTTTATCCTTTTTATTTTCTTACTGCCTGCCTGTTTGCCCAGGCCTAAACCATTATGGATAGAGCCTGTCTGTTATTCCACATCTCAAGAGATAGCTACTATGAAGACCTTATTCATTAAAGGCAAAATGAAGGTTGGTAGCTTTGGATGCGGATTATCCGGGGACCTTTATCTAATTGCCACAACACCAGGCCCGCCTGCCACTGCAAGGCACGAGCGGGCAGGCAAACTCCGGGCAGATGTTATTAACCCGTTCGGACCTTTATTTTCTTTGACCATTACTGAAGGTAGGTTTGCTCTGGTTATTTATCCAAAAGGTGAGGTCTATTTGGGCAATACCGAAAAGTTTTCCACCCACCTGCCACGCCTGAGCATTGGCGGGCAGGTAAACTTAAGAGGTTTGATTTATTTATTGGGGCAACAGATGTGGCCAGTTCATACTGAACATATTGTTTATGCTAGCAATAAAAAAGATGCATATTATATAAGGTCATTTAATTATCCTACTTTAGAAGAATTATGGCTAAGAAAGGATAACCTGAGGATTAAAAAAATAAAAATAAAAAATCAAGCCAAAAAAAAGGTTTTCGAAGCCCATTTTTTTTATAAAAATGGCAAAGTAGAGCTTCTAAAGATCCATATAGGCAGAATTAAGATAGAATTGACATATTTGACAATAAATCAAAATATAGAGATTAAAGACTCCTCTTTTAAATTAAAATACCCTGAAGGGGTAAAGAAAAGATATATTGACTAAGGGATTGAAAAACGTCAAATGGTTAAATCGTTAAGTTGTTAATTAGTAAAAATCATTTAACGTAACTTCTCAATAAGTTAGGGCAAATGTTACTCTGAACCAGGTCCTGAACTCGT
>CAZNJP010000080.1:0-9321 GCA_964573345.1 uncultured Syntrophobacter sp.
ATTCTTGTTAACATTTAATCCCCCTATTCTTTTCATTTATACCAATAACCTTCTATATTTCCTTCACTTCAAGATTCTTTATTTACTATTTACCGCAGAGAACGCAGAGATCACAGAGCACAAAAGAAAAGCATTTTTAAACCCGCCTGCTAACGCCTGAGCGCCTGCCCGCAACGCTCTCGCCCGTCCGCCTCGGCTGAAGCCTCGCGATGCCGGGCGGGCTTGCGATGGCGGGCAGGATTCTTATTTTTCTCTGCGTCCTCTGCGCACTCTGCGGTGAACGATTACGTTTTCCACAACTTATTGAGCAAGTACTGGAATTTATTATATTAATTTACTATTTCCCCATAGACTGCCTTGTCTTTTAATTCTAGCAATTTTACCTTGACTATTTTATTTTTTAATTCATCTTCCCCCTTAATGCATACAGGCAAATAGTTTTCAGAATAACCTTTTAAATAACCATTTGTATGCCTTTTTTCAACCAATACACGAACTATGCTATCAAGATTATGGTAACGAAAGGCCCTTCTTTTTATAGCATCTAGCTTCCTTAATAAATGGGTGCGTCTCTTTATTTCTTCACGTGGTATTTTATCCTTCATCTGAGTAGCCTTTGTGCCCTTTCTTTCAGAAAAGGGAAAGATGTGAAAGTAGGCTACGGGTAGGCCTTCTAATAATCTATATGTTTCTTTAAAATCTTTCTCAGATTCACCAGGAAACCCTGCTATTATATCTACACCAATAGCCAACCCCTGAATTTTATTTGTTAACTCAGTAACTAATTTCTTAAAAAGGTCTACTGAATAGGGGCGGTTCATCTTTTTTAATATTTTATTAGAGCCACTCTGGAGTGAGATATGTAAGTGAGGACAGAGATTTTTCCAATTACTAAACAACTCTATTAAATCGGTGGTTATTTCTAAGGGGTTGAGGGAGCCAAGCCTGATGCGGAATGGAAAATCATTTTCTTTTATAACATTTAGTAAATAGGGGAAATTTACAGGAGATTTTAAATCCTTTCCATAGGCACCTAGATGAATGCCTGTCAAAACTACCTCCTTAAAATCAGACTTAGCTATACAGTCAAGACGCTTTAATACCAAATCAAGTGGAAGGCTTCTGCTATGCCCCCTTGCATATGGGATGATACAATAGCTGCAAAATGAATTGCATCCATCCTGAATCTTTAAATAGGCCCTTGTCCTCTGAAGGTGCCTTGGTGGTGGAAAAGAGGTTAATGTATAATGAGAACTTGGGTCACCTATCATAACCTTTGTTTTAGATTGCTTTTTAAAATAGGGTAAAATTTCAGGAAATATGGCCTTTTCTGAATGGCCTATAAGATAATCAATGCCTTTAATCTTAAGAAGTTCTTCTCTAGTTACTTGAGGATAGCAGCCCGCAACAACACATATAGCATCAGGACTTGTTTTTATAAATTTTCTTATTAAGCTCCTACATTCATAGGCAGCTTTATGGGTAACTGTGCATGTATTTACAATAAATAAATCCGCATAAGGAATATCTACAATCTCATGACCCTGCCTGTGAAATATCTCCATCAATGATGCAGATTCATACTGATTGACCTTACAGCCCAGGGTATATATAGCAATTTTCATCTGAAAATAGCCTCCTCACTCAATTACTTACTCGATTTTGATTTTGGCCCATTTCACATGCTTTCTCATTTCTATCAAACTCAAATATCAAAATCTAAAAATTCTCGTCAATTGGTTACGTTTGCGATGCCCGTATCGTTTTACGTCTGACGGGCTTCGATACGGGCTTCGTAACCCTGGCCTTTTGACACTTGTCATTGTGTATCATGCATCCTGTATCTTGTAACCTGTAGCTTTTCCTTTCCATTTTTTTACACATGAAATAAAGTGCTTACCATAGGGCTCAAATATAAGCTTTCTCCCAGCCTTATAATATCTTAAATAAATTTTTAGATGCTCTTCTGGTAAGAATTCTTTTGGTAGTCTTTCTGCCCATTCAATGATAGCAGTTCCTTGAGAAAATATATATTCTTCAATGCCCAGATTGCTAAAATCAGCCTCTTTAGAAAACCTATATAGATCTATGTGATAAAGGGGGATACGCCCTGGGTATTCATTTATTACAGTGAAGCTTGGGCTAGTAATATAATAATCTTTAGGTACCTCTAAACCATTAGCAATTCCCTTTGTTAACCATGTCTTTCCTGTCCCTAGGTCCCCGATAAGGGCAATTACATTACCTGCTATAATATCTTTACCTATTATTTTTCCTATCTTTAAGGTGTCCTCAGGGGTGGGGCTGTAATAAGACCATCTATTCTTCATCAGAGATTATATCTTTAATGGCCAGGGGCAGATAATTGGCTAAGTCTGTGGCGGTCATACCTATTTCTCCATGTTCTCTCACCCAGAGATCACCTGCTAGCCCATGAAAAAAAACAGCCAAAAGAGAGGCCTCTTTTGGTTCATAGCCCTGGGCTATAAAGCTCCCAATGATACCAGTCAGTACATCCCCCATTCCCCCTGTGGCCATAGCAGGGTTTCCTGTAGAATTAATAAATATGTTACCATCTGGTAAGGCAATAATAGTCCTTGCCATCTTTAAGATAAAGATGATTTTATAATCCTTTGCAATCCTTCTTGCCACACTTATCTTTTCCTTTAATAAATCTTTATTACTTATGCCGAGTAAGCGAGCAGCTTCACCAGGGTGGGGGGTCAATATAATAGGGAATTTCTTCTTTTTTAATTTTAATATATCTAAATCACCTGCTAATGCATTTATACCATCAGCATCTATTACCAGTGGTACATTGGCCTCAGCAACAATCTTTTTTACCATCTCCTTTGTCTCTGGATAAGTAGTAAGACCAGGTCCCAGACAGATTACCTTGTAGTTTATGCCCGATTTTTTCACCCCCTCCCATGCACCAATCCCTAGTGTCTGAACCGATGTCTCAGGAAGTGGCAATGTCATTGCCTCTGTGAGCTTTGCTTCTAAGATGGGGTTTAAACTTGTAGGAACACCTAAGGTAACCAGGCCAGAGCCGCTTCTCAACGCCCCTAAACAAGTGAGGCTAGCTGCACCTGTCTTTCCAGGTGAGCCTGCCAGTACCATTACATGCCCTGCCTGCCCCTTGTGTAAATCTCCTGACCTTGGCCTTAAAAGACCTTTTATGTCTTCATTTGTAATTAAATGATGATTTAAAGGAACACTATCTATTGCCTGGGCAGGGATGCTAATATCTACAATCTCTAAATTGCCTACATAGCCTACCCCAGGATAGACTGCCTGCCCTACTTTTTCTAGACCAAAGGTAATAGTCAAATCTGCTTCCACTGCTACCCCTAATGCTTCCCCTGTATCACTGCTTAATCCACTGGGTATGTCTACTGAGGCAATAAAGCCAGCATAAATATTATTTAAAAATGAGATGACTTTAGCCTCTAATCCCCTTACTTCAGAATTAAGGCCTGTACCAAAAATGGCATCTACTATTAAATCACAACCGGTAAGGTAATCCTTTTCCTTATCCAAATCATTTTCATCTTTTATTTCAGAAATATTTATGCCCATCTTCTCAGCAATAGAAAGGTTAGTAGCTGCTTCTGCCTTTATCCTTGCCCTTTCTCCAAGGATAAAAACCCGCACACAGTAGCCTTCTTTATGTAAATACCTTGCAACTACTAATCCATCTCCACCATTATTTCCCCTGCCACACAGGATGCCTATTAAAGGTGTTTCTAAATAATCTAAAAAATATTCTTTAATCAATAAGAAAGCACCCCTTCCAGCATTCTCCATAAGTACTATAGCGGGGATGCCTATATTCTTGATAGTGTAGGCATCAATGGCCCTCATCTGTTCAGCAGTAACTAGCTTCATGTTAAATTTCCAATATTACTACAGCAGTGGCATAGTATTGGTCATGGCTTAAAGAGATCATGATCTTATTGATATTTCTTTCTTTACAAAGTTGTTTTGCCTTCCCATAGAGGTTGATTATTGGTTTTCCTGATTTTTCATTTACTACTTCAATATCCTGCCACTTGATTCCCCCCCGGAAACCCAAGCCCAATGCCTTGGTAAAAGCCTCCTTTGCTGCAATTTTGGCAGCAAATTCATAGTGAGATAACTTCTTTTTCTCACAATAGTTTACCTCAACATGGGTAAAGAGACGCCCTTTAAATTCCTCCCCCCATCTTTCTAATAGCTTTTTTACACGTGGGATATATACCAAATCTATGCCTATGCCAGAAACCATTGCCTCTTTTTAGAAGATGCCATTAGTTCTGTCAATGTTTTTAAGAATTTTGTAGCTATTCACCATCATAGAGTGCCTTGAGCAATTCCATATTAGTGTTATAAATAAAAAAAGAGGAGTTTATTAAATGAGGGAAAAAGGGATAATATGGATAGTTTTCTTTTTTTTATGCATTTTTTTAAAAAGCCCCTTGATTTTTGCAGCAAAGGATTCAGGGCCTAGCGATGGCAGGCGGGTTTTTGGATTCCCTCTTAATCGCTTAAACAACTTAGAGAGTATTATCAAGGCAATCTCTTTAAAACAGATAATCTATGTAGGTGAAAAACATGATGAATACAGCCATCATCTTGCCCAGTTAGAGATTATAAAAGGTTTACATCAAATGGGTAAAAAGATTGCTATTGGCCTTGAGATGTTTGAAAGGAGCTCTCAAGAGGCTATAGATGATTATCTCAATGGAAATATCAATGAAAAAGAATTTTTGAAAAAGACACAGTGGCTTTCACGCTGGTCTTATGATTATCATCTATATAAACCCATAATTGATTATGCCTATAAAAATCGATTAAAGGTTGTTGCCCTAAATGCTGATTCTGAGATTGCAAAAAAAGTTGCCCGTAAGGGTTCGGCATCACTTGATGATAAAGAAAAGAACGCTATCGCCAAGGAGCTTAATTTTTCTGATGAAAGGTACAAAAAGTGGTTAAAAAAGGCTTATGAAATACATAAAAACACCGAAATAAAAGATTTTGAGAGCTTTTGCCAGGCACAGATTATCTGGGATGAGACTATGGCTGAATCAATTGTGAATTTCCTTAAGGCATACCCTGATTATCAAATGGTGGTATTGGCAGGAAATGGTCATTTTGTATATGGCTATGGTATACCCAAAAGGGTGATGAGGAGAGCCAATATTTCAGGGGCTGTCATTATTTCTGGAGAAGGGCATTTAAGCCCAGAGATGGCAGATTATGTTATTTTCCCTGAGCAGAAAGAGCCACCATTTAGTGCAAAACTAGGGGTTATTTTAAGTGAGAAAAAGGAGGGGCTTTTAGTCTCGGCTGTGCTTAAAGGAACTCCTGCAAAAAAGGCAGGTTTAAAAAAGGGTGATATTATGATTTTGGCCGATGGGCAAACCCTTAAAAAAGTAGCTGACCTTAAATTTATTCTCCTTTTTAAGAAAAAGGGTGATAAATGCAACCTTAAGATAAAACGAAAAAAGAGAGAAATAGAGATTCATGTTGGTCCTTTTTAATTGCAATAACTGTTGAAAACCGTATAGTAAATAAGAATGTACCAACCATTATACTTGGAAACTTACAAAAGTGGACTTTTGAAAAAAAAGATAGAGCAAGCTTATAAAATATTAGAAAATTGTACACTATGTCCCAGAGAGTGTAAGGTAAATCGATTAGAGGACGAAAAAGGCATTTGTAAGACAGGTAAACTACCTATTATTTCCAGTTATTTTCCACACTTTGGTGAAGAAGACCCTTTAGTTGGGACAAATGGCTCAGGCACCATTTTTATCTCCTATTGTAACCTCCTATGTATGTATTGTCAGAATTATGAAGTAAGTCATTTAGGAGAAGGTAGGGAGACATCTATAGAAGAGTTTGCAAAAATGATGCTCTCTTTACAGATTATAGGTTGTCATAATATAAATATTGTCACCCCTACACACATTGTGCCCTATCTGCTTGCGGCATTAAATATTGCCATTGAAAAGGGACTAAGGATTCCACTGGTTTATAATACTAGCGGCTATGAAAAGATAGAAACCTTAAAAATTTTAGAAGGGGTAGTAGATATCTATATGCCAGATTTTAAATATTGGGATAAAGAGGTGGCCAAACGCTATTCCAAGGCACCAGATTATCCAGATGTAGCTAGAGAGGCCTTTAAGGAGATGCACAGACAGGTAGGGGACTTGAAAATAAATGAGAAAGGTGTTGCCGAGAGTGGGTTATTAGTAAGGCATCTAGTACTTCCTTCTGGGCTGGCAGGGACTAAGCAGGTTGTAGAATTTATTGCTAGTGAGGTCTCCCTTCATACCTATATAAACATTATGGCTCAATATCGGCCTTGTGGTGAGGCCTATAAAGATGATTATCTTAATCGGGGCATTACATCAGAAGAATACCAATCGGCTATTCAAGCTGCCTTGGATGCAGGTCTTAAAAGATTGGATAAGCGTAAACAATCCCGTCTTTTAATGTGGAGAACTCATTAAAGTCTTTTCTCAAGACTTTCATTAGATTATAATTGTATGGCGAAGCTCGGATTTAAATGGCAAAAAGACTGTTTGTTGTAGACGTAAGTTCTTATATCTATCGTGCCTATCATGCATTGGTCCCCCTTTCTAATTCCAAGGGCCTTCCTACGCATGCCATATTGGGTGTAACAAACATGCTCCTTAAGATGATGCGTGAAAAGAAACCAGATTTTATGATTGTTGCCTTTGATTCAAAAGGACCTACATTTAGGCACAAAGAGAGCCCTACCTATAAGGCAAATCGCCCATTAATGCCTGAAGATTTAGTAAAACAAATCCCTTATATAAAGAGGGTTGTGGATGCCTTGGGCATCCCTATATTAGAAGTAGAGGGTTATGAGGCAGATGATATCATAGCCACCATTTGTCAGGGGCTAAAGGGTAAGGATATAGAGGTTACAATAGTTTCTGGAGATAAAGACCTGCGCCAACTGGTCTCAGAAAGGATAACAGTATGGGATTCCATGCTAGACCATACCATAACCAAAGAGGAGATTAAGAAAAGATATGGATTAAACCCAGAAAGGCTATATGAAGTGATGGCCCTTATAGGGGATAAGATTGATAATATTCCTGGTGTGCCAGGGGTAGGGGAAAAGACCGCTGTTAGGCTGATTAACCAATTTGGCTCTTTAGAAGGAATATTTAACAACAACAATATAGATAAAGTGGAACCAAAACACATTAGGGAAAGCCTTATCAAAAATAGAGATCAGGTAATACTGAATTTAAAACTCATTAAACTAAAAAAAGATGTACCCATTGCTATAAATCTGGAAGAACTTGAGAGAAGGCCTCAAAATGTAGAAGATTTACGCAACCTGTTTGAGGAACTAGAGTTTCGTAGGCTCTTGAGGGATGTTTTGCCTTATCAAAATGCTGATAAATTAGATTATTGCTTAATATTGAGTGAAGATGAGCTAAACAGGCTCTCTTATTCATTAAAAAAGGTCAGGGTCTTTTCTTTAAATATAATGACTACAGACGAACTCCCTATGAGGGCAAAGATAGTAGGAATTTCCATTTGTCATAGGGTAGGGCAGGGATTTTATATTCCTATAGCACATGATTATCTTGGGGCACCTTCACAAATCCCCCTTTCTCAAGTGCTTAATATCCTGGCCCCTGTCTTAGAAGATGAAGGTATTGATAAACTTGGGCATAATATTAAGCAGGATTATGTTGTCTTGGCACAGCATGGCATTAAATTAAAGGGGATTAAATTTGATACAATGATTGCCTCTTATGTGATAAATCCTGAAAAGACAGACCATAGCTTAGAAGAGCTTGCCCAAGAGTATCTAAGGATTAAAAAGAAGAAATATAAAGATATAGCAGGAAAAAAGAAGATACCCCTTTCGCACCTGAAGGTAGATGTAGTTAAAGATTATACCTGTGAAAATGCAGAAATCGTCTTTCGCCTGAAAGATATCCTTTCAGAAAAAATCAAACAATTGGACCAAGAATTTTTATTTTATAAAATAGAAATGCCCCTGATAAATGTGTTGGCAATTATGGAAATGTGGGGGGTAAAGGTAGATGTACCCTATTTAAGAAAGCTAGCAGAAGAATTTTCATTAAGATTAAGGTCTTTAGAAAAAAAGATCTTCTCCCTTGCAGGTGAGGCATTTAACATAAATTCTCCTGCCCAGTTGCGCTATATCTTATTTGAAAAATTAAAATTGCCTTATGGAAAGAAGACAAAGACAGGTTACTCTACAGATGCAGAGGTATTGCAGGAATTGGCAGCCATACATCCCTTGGCAGGGGAAGTCTTGGGTTATCGGATATTATCCAAGTTAAAGAACACATATATAGACGCCTTACCCAAATTGATTCATCCAGAGACAGGGCGTATACATACCGTATATAACCAGGCCATAACCTCTACTGGGAGGTTGAGCAGCAGTGAACCAAATCTTCAAAACATCCCTGTAAAGGGAAAAGATGGAAAAGGTATTCGGAGGGCATTTATCCCAGAGCCTGGATGTGTGTATCTATCCGCAGATTATTCTCAGATTGAACTGAGGCTTCTTGCCCATTTTTCAAAGGACGAAAGTTTAATCAAGGCCTTCATAAAGGGTGAAGACATCCATAGACGTACAGCTTCTCAGATATTTCAAGTCCCTTTAGACCTAATCAGTGAACAGATGAGGAGGCAAGCCAAGACTATTAATTTTGGCATTATTTATGGTATGAGCCCTTATGGATTGGCAAGGGAATTGAATATAGATACCTCTATGGCAAAGGCCTATATTGAGCAATATTTTGAACAATATAAAGGAGTAAAGGCGTATATTGAAAATACCTTAAGGCAGGTGCATGAGAGGAAACAAGTAGAGACCCTTTTTAAACACATCCGGAAAATCCCTAATATAAATAGTAGTAATTTTACACTGCGCAAGCTTTCTGAAAGAATGGCCATCAATACCCCTATTCAGGGTACAGGGGCAGAGGTCATTAAACTGGCAATGATTCGTATTACAGATGCATTATCCTTCCTGAAATCAAAGATGATTATTCAAGTCCATGATGAACTAGTGTTTGAGGTACCAATAGAAGAGTTAGAAAAGGTAAAGGCCTTGGTAAAAGATATTATGGAAAATATAGTTACATTGGCTGTGCCTTTAGTGGTGGATATAAAAACAGGGCCAAATTGGGGAGAAGTTCAGTTAGTCAGTTAATTGTTCACCACAAAGACGCAAAGAGCGCTGAGTTAACTTATTTTTTGCTTTCCGCTGAGAAGGCGGAAAGCAAAAAGAAACCCATCTATAAG
>CAZNJP010000081.1:0-9267 GCA_964573345.1 uncultured Syntrophobacter sp.
ATTTTAATTCTCTTATTTTTACCCTTTATCTGGAATTATAATTTTGTTTATTACATCACGGTTCAGGGTTGAAGAGCCCTAACTAGCTTTACAAGGGTTCACGGTTCAGGGTTGACAACCCCTGGCCCAGACCTGGCTTATAAGCTTAATGGTCTTTTCCGAGCATATAGCTCCTCATAGACCTACCATGCTGACTAGGGCATGTCGCGCCAGGGCAGGCTTTGAACCTATGAACCTTGAACGGTGAACTTTCTTTATTGTACAGGAAACTATAAAATTTGCCGCATCCTGACAATCTGTGTTTATCTGTGTTTACCCTGTTAAATTTCCCAAAGGGAACCCTATTTAACAGGGTAAATCTGTGGCTTAAATTAAGGTTTTGTTCATTTTTACACTTGGGTCGTATTTTAGGCATTTAAAATTGCCATATTGTGCTAGCTTTTTAAAACAGGGTCATATTTTAGACACCTCTTCTTTTTCTTAAATTTCATACTTGACAAAGAAATGGTGTTATGTTAAGTATATCTAACAATAATTTGAAGTCCTAAAATATACAATGTCAGATTCTCAATCAGCAAAAAAGGCAGATATTGCCTATAAAAATTAGTTGGCATAATTATTGCTTGAATAAAATAATAAAGCCAAATTCTAAGTAATTAGGGGACGGAAAGCCATGGAGCTCAAGTTGAGTCAGCCGGGTTGCCGAGGGGGCATCGTAAAAGTCCTAAAGCAACCCAGCTTTTGTTTTTTAGGATGCAGAATTTAGGGCATAGTTAGGTATGGTTGGTCTGCTTTGGAAACCAAGCTACAAGACGCAGGCTGCAGGCTGCAAATTCAAAAAATTGAAGCCTGTAGCCTGAATTTCGGAGGGGGGAATGGAAAAAGCATATGTTGATTATTTATTCAGCTATATGATGGAAAGGGGATTAAATGAAGACATGCTAAAGGGGCTTATCCGTGAAGTAGGCCACATTGCTATGGATACTTGCTATATCTCTTTAAAGATGGTGAATGAACGACTTGAATACCTGGGTTGGGGTAAGGATGTGCTGGATGAAAAAGGACTTCAGCTTATCCTTTTAGTTTTAGAAGACAAGGGCTTTATAAATGTACAATGGCAGGCAGTACACTGAAACAGAGTGCAGGCTGCAAGCTACAGGTTTCATGCTTCAAGCTTGTGTCTTGCATCCTGTAGCTTGGAGCTTGATGCAGTGCAGGAGGTGATTTTTAATGAAAAATGTAGTTTGTTTTATATTGGCAGGGGGAAAGGGGGAAAGGTTACTCCCACTTACCAAATTTCAGCCAAAGCCTCTTTTGCCTTATGCAGGCAGTTATCGCTTGATTGACTTCCCGCTGAGCAATTGCCTAAATTCTGGCCTAAAGCAGGTATTTGTCATTTGTCAATATCTTTGTTACCCACTCTTAGACTACCTCAACCGGGATTGGGCAAAGGAAGATTCTATTAAATACATTACCCCACAACAAGGATGGGGTACGGGTTGGTACAAAGGAACGGCTAATGCCATTTATCAAAACCTTGGTTTAATTAAAGAAATAAATCCCTCGCATGTATTGATATTGGCCAGTGACCATATTTATAGGATGAATTATATGAATTTTCTTAGGGCACATTTAGAAAAAGGGGCTGAAGTAAGTGTAGGGACAATAGAGGTACCTGTAGAACAGGCTCACCGCTTTGGCATCTTAGGAACAGACGAAGTTGGATGGGTTACATATTTTATAGAAAAACCCAGATATGCAAACATAGTGTCAGAAAACAAAAAGACATGTCTTGCTTCTATGGGTATCTATATTTTTAACACCAAAATGCTTTACAAAATCCTTAATTTGAATGCTCAAGACCCTTACTCAACCCATGACTTTGGAAGGGACATTTTACCTTCAATAATAGGCAAACATAGGGTCTATGCATATAATTTTACTAAGCAGGAGGGATATTGGAGGGATGTAGGCACTATTGAGGCATATTATGAGGCCAATATGGAGTTATTAAAAGAAAGGCCGGCTTTTAGCCTCTATGATCCATGTTGGCCTATAAAGACACACCAAAGGCATTTGCCCCCGGCCTCCACTCTTTCCCTTACCCAAAATAGTTTGGTCTCTCCAGGTTGCTTTATAAAAGGGAAAGTCAGGTCCTCTGTCCTCTCTCCTTCTGTGTTTGTGGAAGAAGGCACAGAGGCTTCATATTCTATCTTCTTAGAAGGAGTAAAAATAGGTAAATACTGTTGCATAAACCGAGCTATTATTGACGAAGGGATCAAAATAGCAAATGGAACAGTAATTGAGGGTGCTCCTATATCTGTAATTACTAAGGAAGACCTTGAGAAGAAAGCGCCTATTTCTATAGAAGAGATTAGAAAAAAGAAAATAGCTCAGATAGCTTAAAAGAGATGAATATTAGGGTAATAAATCGTGGCAAAAGAGTAATTCTCAGGCTGAGGGGAT
Source organism: uncultured Syntrophobacter sp. (assembly GCA_964573345.1). GTDB lineage: Bacteria > Desulfobacterota > Desulfofervidia > Desulfofervidales > DG-60 > CAZNJP01. Next base: position 2,467 of record CAZNJP010000081.1, read on the forward strand.
ATCTAGATGGCTCTTCTGCATGGGAAATTATTAGAAAAGTAAACAGTTATAAAGACAAGCAGATTACCTTAGATTTTAGTGAAATAAGAGACGTACATTCCTTTGGCTGGCATACCCTTAGATCCAGAATAGGAAAAGGGGTAATACTGCAAGGTATAGATTTTCAAGTATTAAGGGAGTTATGATGGCTATCTACCATGCCTTGGGCTTTCACATGCATCAACCACCATATAACTTAAAACTAATCTTTGATACACAGAACTGGGAGGCAATACAGATTATAAAATGTTATGAGAGGGCAGCTCGCTATGCCCATATATATAAAGATGTAGCCAAATTCCACATAGGCTTTTCTGGCATCCTTTTAGAGCAGTTTATGGATTCAAGGGTAGTAGAGCGGTATAGAAACATTGTTGATTTACCACATATGGTTGAATCATATAGGACTGCAGAAAACATTGAATTTATTGGAATGGGCTATTTCCATCCCATATTTCCCCTTATCCCAATGGACGATTGGGAGGAACAAATAAGGTCTTGCACTGATTTAATAAAGGAACTTTTTGGCCGTAAACCAAAGGGTTTTTGGCCCCCTGAAATAGCGTTTTCTATGGAGATGATTCCTACCATAAAAAAATGCGGCTATCAATATGTGATTGTTGATGGAGTCCATGTATTTCCCGAAAAGGAAAAGGACATCTATATGCCATATATTGCCTCCTTTAATGGGGAAGAAATCTTCATCATACCCAGGGACAGAGACCTTTCCAATGCACAAGAGAGTGGATTAGATCCATATTGGTTTAAAAACGAGGTTTCTCATAAAGTAAGCAACTCTCCCCACCCAGATTTACCTCGCTTGGTAACGACCTGGACAGATGGAGAAAATGGTGGCTGGTTTAGAAACATGGATGAAGAGGCAGGATTTTTTGGGCACTTTTTCTCCCCTTATATGGAGCAAGTAAGAAAGAAGGTCATGGGCATTGAGCCAGTTACTATCTCTGAATTTTTAGAAAAATATCCTACTAAAGAGAGGGCGAAAGTAAGGACAGGGGCCTGGAACATAGGTTCAACAAGTGGATATGACCTTTCGCTTTGGGCAGGAACCCCTGCGCAAAAGATGGCCCTAGAAGAGATATATCAGGCATGTTGGCATTATTTTGAGTTAAAAAGAGCACATCCAGAAAAAAGGGAACTCCTTCAAAGGGCAAGAAGGCTCATATTGGCTTCCGAGACCAGTTGCTATCTGTTTTGGGGGGATGCCTGGTTGCCTAAGATTCATGAATGCCTGGATGAGGCATCTAAATTACTTAAACAGATTGATAGAGACTAAAAACCAAGCTGCAGGCTCCAAGTTCAAAAAAAACTGAAGCCTGTAGCTTGTATGAAGGAAGAATCATGGAAAATGATTTGGAAAAAGAAGAAGATTTGGAAGAAAAGGAAATAAAAGAAAAATTACCACCAGTACTTTCTCCTGTCTTTGTCCTAGCAGAAATTGAAGAAGAATAGCAAGCTGCAAGCTACAAATTTAAAAACAATAAAACCTGTAGCTTGAGGCCTGAGACCTGTAGCTTGTAGCCGATGAATGTAAGAAAATAGGCAAAAATAAAAATTTTCTCCTCCTTGTTTACAATAGCGAGGAAATACTTTAAATGGTTTGCTTAATATGAAAATAGCAATAATTTCCTGGGAATCTTTGCATTCTATCCGTGTAGGAGGTATTGCCTCAGTTGTAACGGAAATGGCTGCTGCCTTAGACAGGAAGGGTCATGAAGTGCATGTATTTACCAGGATGGGTTATGGGCAAGGCATATATGAAAGGATAGATGGTGTGCATTATCACCGCTGCCCCCATGATTATCACCATAATTTTATTATAGAAATAGATAATATGTGCCGCTCCTTTGTACATCAGTTCTTTCAAACCGAAGATTATATAGAAGGATTTGACATTGTTCATGCACATGATTGGGTTACTGCAAATGCTATGCTCTGGATAAAACAAGGGAAAGGAAAGAAATGTGTCTTCACTGTTCACTCTACAGAATACGGTAGGTGCGGAAATAACTTTTGGGGAGGTAGATCTGCGGTTATAAGAGACAGGGAAAGGATGGGTTGTTGGGTAGCCGATAGGGTTACTGCTGTATCAAGTGTACTAAAAAACGAGGTCATGTGGATGTATGGGGTACCTGATTGGAAGATTGATGTAATCTACAATGGCATTAGCAACCACAATTTTAATGGAGATGTAGACCCTGGGGCTATAAAGGCCAGATATGGCATTGCCCCCATGGACCCTACTATACTATTTGTAGGAAGACTTACTTACCAAAAGGGACCAGATTTGCTGCTAGAGGCTATTCCCTATGTCCTCCATTATTATCCACATGCCAAATTTCTCTTTACTGGTGATGGAGACATGAAAGGTCATTTGGAGGCAAGGGCCATTCAACTTGGAATTTCGCACGCCACCAGGTTTTTGGGATTTAAGTCTGGCCGTGAGCTTGTTGAGATATATAAGTCTGTTGATGTGGTTTGTGTACCCAGCAGGAATGAACCATTTGGTATAGTGATACTTGAGGCATGGAGTGCAGGAAAACCAGTGGTAGTAGTACAGAATGGAGGTCCAAAGGAATTTGTATGGCATAAAATCAATGGGTTGACCGTTTATGATAATCCCCATTCCATTGCTTGGGGGATAGGTACCCTATTTTCTGACTTTGAAAACCTAAGGTGGATGGGCAGAAATGGAAGGTATACAGTTGAGGCAGCCTTCTCCTGGGATAGTATAGCAAATAAAATGCTTGGGGCATACCAGTCTTAGAATCGTAGAATAGTTGAATCGTTTATTCGTTAAATTGAAGCTACTCAATAACAAGTGAACATGACGATGTCACCCCCACCCATACCCTCCCCCTTCAAGGGGGAGGGCTGGGGAGGGGGTGAAATTTCCACACGTTATTGAGCAAATACGTTAAATTGTTAAACAGTTTTACGAATCGACGAATTAACGACTTGACGAATTAACTAAAAAAAGTGGATTTTTCTGGAAAATATTGGCATGGTCAGAATCTTTCAGGCACTAATCTATCTGGTGCCAATTTATGTCATGTAAACATAGAAAGGGCCAATCTTTATGAGGCAAATTTGAGCTTCTCTAATATTTCAAATATTTATGCAAGAGAGGCATTTATGAAGTCTAGTGACTTAAGAAATGTGTGCGGAGAAAGCGTTAACCTTGAAAAGGCCAATTTGGAGTATGCTGATCTAAGGGGGGCAAAGATAACCAATTCTTTTATATATGAAGCCAATCTTTCTCATGCAAACCTTGAGGGTGGAGATTTCAGTAGGTCGAGCCTTGAGAAGGCAGATTTATCTTATGCAAATTTGAGATTTGCTTGCTTTAAGGGAGCTAATTTGAGATATACAAATCTAGAGGGAACCATTATTGATAATACTGATTTAGATGATGCCTGCATTGATCAGGCAAATATTGCACAGGCCATCATTGGTAGAATTTGGTTTAGAGGAAAAGCACTATCCCGTGATGATTGGATTAAATGTAGTATCCTGCTGAGTGGTAAAGATTTATCTAGTGCATTCCTTAAAGGTCTAGATTTGAAATATGCTGAACTAGAAGATGTAAACCTAGGAGGGGCAAATCTGGAAGGAGCCAATTTAGAGGGGTGTAATTTAAAGGATGCATACCTGGTAAATGCCAACTTAAAAAGGGCTATTCTAAAAGATGTTGTTTTGGATTATGCGCTTTTAGCAGGGGCAGATTTATCAGAGATTACTCAATTTAAAGGGGTGAGCCTGAACGGTGCTGACTGGTGGCGTGCAGGCAATCCACCTAAAGGAGAGTTTCTAGAGTATTTAAAAAGACATTTTCCTAAGAAATATTATTAAAAATCAAGCTGCAAGACACAAGCTACAGCCCCTGCTTGAATCTAGCAGGGGTTGAGGCATGAAGCCTGAGGCCTGTAGCATGTAAAAAAGTGTGATTAAAGAGAAATAATATGGTTGATCGTTTTTACGGGTCATTTGTAACTATCCTGCATTCCCATATCCCTTATGTCCTTTACCATGATGAGATTGGCGAAAATTGGCTATTTGAGGCAGTGGCTGAGTGCTATATCCCCCTGTTAAATATGCTTAAAAAATTAGTAAGAGAAGGGATTAGCCCTAAGGTATCTATCAGCCTTTCCCCTATCTTGATAGAGCAGTTGAATAGCCTTTATTTTATAGAAAAATTTAGGGCCTATTGCTATATGAAAATGGAATTGGCTGAAAAGGATAAGGAATATTTTAGAAATTCAGAGCCTCATATGCATTATTTAGCAAGGCTATGGAAAAAGTTTTACTACAGAACCCTATCTATTTTTGAAAAGGAGTGCCATTGTAATCTAATTAATGAGTTTAAGGGCCTTCAAGATGAAGACCATATTGAGATTCTTACTACTGCCGCTACCCACGCTTACCTTCCCTTATTAAGGGAGGATGCAAGCATTCAGGCACAGATTAAAATGGCCATCCAGATATATGAGCAGTGTTTTGATAAAAAACCTGAAGGCCTCTGGCTGCCAGAATGTGGTTATAGACCCAGTTGCCTTTGGACCCCACCTGTAGGAAATGGGCGGCCTGGAGACCTTGATAGTTACATGCGTAAGGGTCTTGAGGAGTTTTTATATGAAAATGGAATAAGATATTTTGTAGTGGATAATGAACAACTGAACAAATGTGAGCCCCATAATATCCATAAATCATCTATGGAGACCTATTATATAGGCAATCATCCAGTTACCATTTTGGTTAGAGACCATAAACTATCAGAGCAGATTTGGGATTTTAGGGTAGGCTATCCTGGAAATGGAACTTATCTTGATTTCCATAAAAGGCATGGGCCAAGTGGATTGAGATACTGGAAGATAACCCAAAGGACTCTGGATATGGCCTATAAACACTTATATTATCCAAAAGATGTGAAACATATAGTCCCAGAGCAGTCGGATCATTATAAATGGCTTATAAAAAAGAGGCTAAAGGCTAATCATCACCATACAGGAAGACCTGCTGTAGCAGTGAGTGCCTTTGATACTGAATTATTTGGTCACTGGTGGTTTGAAGGGTGTGCCTGGCTTTATCGTCTAATAAGACTAATCAACGAAGACCCTGAAATAAAGATAATAAGTTGTAAAGAATATACAAAAGAGAATCCAGCTTATAACCGTGTATACATGCCAGAATCTTCCTGGGGTGCAAAATATACCAGTGATACCTGGCTTAATGAGAAAACCAGGTGGGTCTGGAAAAACATTTACAAAGCAGAACAGGAAGTGCGATATTTGGCAAGTCATTTTAATTCCGATAAAAAATTAAAACAGATAATAAGGCAGATAATCCGTGAATCGATGCTTCTTCAGTCATCAGATTGGCAGTTTATGATAACTAATAACCATACCAAGAACTATGCTGAGGGCCGGGTAGTGGAACACTTTGAAAATTTTAATAGATTGACCCAGTTGGCATGGAATTATATCCATAATCAATTTATTGATGATGGGGATTGGTACCATCTAAATCATTGTCAAAAGACAAATAACATATTTAAAGAACCTGAAATCATTTGGTATAAATAATGCCTGGAAGAAAGAGGGCACAGCAATCCAAACGCAAGAGGCATAAACAAGGACAACGTATTGCCATCCTTTCTTGGAAAGGCATGGGTGATGTAATAGAATTGGCCAAGGCCTTAAAGAAAAGAGGAAATGAAATTTATCTATATACTCAAAAAGGTAATCATTTTAACACCGTAACTTATAAAGATGCACGACATTTCTCAGTTGCAATAACTCAGCAGATCCTTGAAAACAAAAAAGGGACATTTGATGTGATACACATTTATGAATGGTATGCAGGATATGCGGGTATTGAACTAAGAAAAAAATACCGTGGAAGACTGGTTTATAGTGCACACTCCACAGAAAAAATGCGTATAGCTGAAGGAATGGACAAGGAATCTGAAAAGATTTTTCGGTTAGAAAGGCTATTGGCACAGATAAGCGATCGGGTCATTGCCTGGGACCCCATAGTGCATGAAAAGATGTGCAAGGATTTTTTGATCCCTGAAGACAAGGTAGCATTAATTTATGATGGATTTAGCTATAAAAACTTTAAGGGCGTTTCAGACTCAGGAGCTATCAAAAAACGATATGACATAGGGCCACTTGACCTTTTAATACTCTTTGTAGGAGAACTCAGTGGGGCCAATGGCCCTGATATCCTAATCAAGGCTATACCAACTCTATTAGAAAGATACCCAAATTTGCGATTTGTATTTGTAGGGGATGGAAACCTTATGTGGCCCCTTAGGATATATGCCCATTATTCTTACATAGAGTATGCAGTATATTTCCTAGGCCATAAGGAGGGAAAAGAGCTTCACGAATTGTTCCAGGCATCAGATATAGTGGTTATCCCAAGCCGCAAAGTGACTACTCCTTATCAGATTTTAGCTGCATGGAGTTCAAAAAAACCTGTAGTAGCTACCTATGAAGGCTCTTTTGGCTTGATTGAGCATGATAACAATGGGATTAAAGTACATGCCAACCCCGATTCTATTAGATGGGGCATTGAAAAGATTGTTTTTGATTGGAAATATGGGTATTTTATAGCAAAGAATGGATGGAAGAAAATTAAAGATACCTTCTCTTGGAATGTAGTTGCCAGCAAGGTTGAAAAGGTCTATGAAACACTACCAAGCTACAAGCCTGTAGCCTGAGGCCTGGAGCATGAAGCCTG
>CAZNJP010000082.1:0-9136 GCA_964573345.1 uncultured Syntrophobacter sp.
AGGCTATAGTTGCTCGAAATTGCCTGGATTTGTCCTATAAATTCTTTCCTTTTACTTTTTTCTGTAATATTTGAATATCCTTTCCCTATCCTCATTTTCCTTGTCTCCTTTGTAATAAATTTCGACTAGCTCAATTTTATCTGTTTCCTCAAAATAAGCGTAGATTACCCTGATACCAGATTGGACTCCTTTGCCTTTTAAGGATCTACAGGCAAACTTTTTCCCCTTGTATATTTTGGGATACTCTATACGTAAACCAGGTATTGGGGAAATTCCTTTATTATCTATGTCCAATTTATGATAGAGATTTAGCTCTTTTTCTATAAATATTTTCAAGTCTCCTTCCAGTGTTTTGAATCTCTTAAGAAGCTTTCTCATATTCTTCTCAAACTCAGGAAGACGGGAAATTTCATGAAATATCTTCACCATATTCTCTCACTGAATAGGGCGGCGTTCTATAAAAAACTGATTCATATTCAATAATCCCTTGATCTTCTGTTGTTAGCCAGGGGACATCATTGTGGGAATATTCACTTATCTGGGTGGCATTCATATCAGAAAGCCTGTTCAGAACGTCATCAATTACCTCAATTTCGTTTGCCTTTAATTTAAAAAGGTCTGCTTTTCTTAAAGGTAAGTACTTGATTTGTGGATATTCAAAATAGCTGCTTTCAACTTTTATGATTTCTTCATTTTTAATCATTCTATCGGCTATTTTTTTGAATTCTATTGGGGTTGGTCCATAGCGATTCTTGATATAGGTTGCACCAATCAATTGCTCTTCATACTTTTCATAAAAATCAAAATCAATGAAGTAAAGAAGCTTATAAAATACAGTCTCTCCAATATTGGGTTTTGAGCCAACCTTATTAAGAATATAAAGGAAAACTTCCTTGAATTTATCTAAGTTCTTTTGTGGCACATTGATTCTTATTTGAGGCTTCGGCTTTTTTCTTTTTTTACTTTCCTTTAAAATCACCTCTGGTTCTTTTTTCAAATCCAGTAAACTCTCTATGGAGAGGTTAAATATCCCTGATAGTTTTATTAATTCATCAGCAGAGATTTTTCTTTCTCCGTTTTCCATTTGAGATATTGTGGGGCGTAAAACCCCTAATAGCTCCGCAAGCTTTTGTTGGCTAATTCCGAATCGTTCTCTCAATTGTTTAATCCTTTGACCAAGTTTTGTATAAATTTCATCCATTGTAACCCCCTTTATCAGCTTATGATTATACAATAATTCATGTAAGATATTTCGTCAAGAGGATGTTATATTTCATTACATATTGGTTAATAAAAATTTGTAGCTACTCAAACCCAAGTTGCCTTGACAAATGGGGATTAAATTGATTAGATACCAAAGTTGTAGAGGTAAGAATGCCTAAGAGGATTTATGTCTTTGATACCACATTGAGGGATGGCGAACAGGTGCCTGGTGCAAAGCTGAACACCGAGCAAAAGTTAACTGTAGCCGCACAACTGGAAAGACTGGGGGTAGATATAATTGAGGCAGGTTTTCCAGCATCTTCTCCAGGCGATGCCAAGGCAGTAAATTTAGTGGCAAAACAGATAAAGCATCCTATTATTGCTGGCCTGGCCCGCTGTTTAAAAAAGGACATTGATATCCTTTGGGAGTCTATTAAGGATGCTAAAAATCCCAGGATTCATGTGTTTTTGGCAGCTTCAGATATTCATATAGAGAAAAAATTGCATCTAGATAGAGAGCGTGCCTTAAATATGGCGATTGAGGCAGTAAAATATGCGAAAAAGTACTGTAATGATGTGGAATTTTCCCCTGAGGATGCTACTAGGGCCAATTTTGAATATCTTTGTAGGGTGGTAGAGGAGACCATAAAGGCTGGGGCAACAGTAATTAATATCCCTGATACAGTGGGCTATATCATTCCTGAAGAATTTAGTGAATTGATTGGTAAATTAAGAAAACGTGTACCTAATATAGATAGAGCAATATTAAGTGTTCACTGCCATAATGATTTAGGGCTTGCGGTAGCAAATTCTATTGCTGCCATAAGGGCTGGGGCAAATCAGGTGGAGTGCACCATAAATGGGATTGGAGAAAGGGCAGGTAATGCTGCCCTAGAAGAAATAGTTATGATTTTGAAGACTCGCTTAAGACATCTTGATGTAAAGACAAATATTGTTACCTCTGAGATCTATGCCACTAGCCGTTTGGTAAGCAGGATGATGAACCTCCCAGTTCAGCCAAATAAGGCCATTGTAGGGGCTAATGCCTTTGCCCATTCTGCTGGCATCCATCAAAATGGAATTTTAAAAGATAGACGTACCTATGAGATCATCCGGCCAGAAGATGTAGGATTAAAAGAGCATGTCCTGGTGCTAACTGCTAGGTCTGGGAGGGCAGCGGTAAGGCATAGATTGAGTGAACTCGGGTATGGGCTCTCAGATGAGATGTTTGAAAAGGTTTATCAAAGGTTTTTGGCGGTAGCTGATAGAAAAAAGGAGATATGTGCTGAAGACCTAAAATCAATTGTGGAGATAGAATTAACTAAGGTACCAGAAATATATTCCCTTTTGAGAATGCAAGTAATGAGTGGAAATGAGGCCCTGCCTTTGGCTGCCTTGACCCTAAAAAGAGAAGATGAAATAATCACCGATGCCTCTGTAGGGAATGGCCCAGTAGATGCTGTATTTTGTTGCATCAACCGCATTACTAAACTTAAAGCCACATTGGTTGACTTTGACTTAAAGGCCATTACAAAGGGCACCGACGCCTTAGGCGAGGCCATGGTAAAGATAGAAATAAATGGGCAGGTATTTGCTGGTAGGGCAGCAAGCCCAGATGTAATAGAGGCAGCAGCCCGTGCCTATCTGAATGCAGCCAATCGATACTTTGCCCTGTCCAAATAGCGGTAATTCATCAATTCTTCAAATAGTAAAACCGTTCACGGGTTCAATGGTTCAGGGTTAGAGAAAAGGTGCAGGACACAAGCTACAGGCTACAAAAAAATAAGCTTGAGACTTGCAGCCTGAGGCCTGTAGCCTGAAAAGCAACGCTGAACCTGTGAACGCTTACGATTTTCCTAATTTACCTTCCAGGTAATTTGGGGTTTATGCCTCAGCACTCCCCTTCGCATACTATTTTCCTAGGGCCACCTATAACCAACTTCCTTTTAGATTGATTGCCTTTAGGCCAAATTTTGTTTAGTGCAGCCTTTATTTTTTCTAAAAATCTATGGTAGTTTTTCATCATTATTATCCTTTTTCTATAAATCTAATCATCAATTTATCTCCCTCTAGTTTTGCGCCTTCAATAGGTAGCCTGGCCAATGTACGTGGAAGGATAAGGTTTCTTCTTTGGGTTCCAACTTCAACAAATAGTTCATCACCACTCCTAGAAAGGGAGATGTCACCTGCCTTAAAAAAGGGGAGGGGTAGGCTTAAAATATAATAACCATCTTTTTTCTCTATTTCACTAGGTTTTCCATAAAAGAAAATCTTTGTGGGACCTTCATTTTTAAACATCTCTTGTGCCATAATTTTTAATTGAGGCACTCCTACTACCTCCTTTTCCATAAGCGGGACCTTAAGGATAGGAATTGGTGAAAAGCACTCTTCGATAAGCCTATAATACTTGTTTTGAGCCCTTTTCCAGAAGGAAAAATAGCGGTCCTTAATGATATCAGGTAGGATACGGTTGCAAATAACAAGGTCAGTAAAATAGCCATAAAGGCCAAGGTAGGTGAATGTACGTTGTGTTTCTTTAATTACTATCTTCTCAGGGTTTACCACCATACGCACCGATGTCTTTTTTGGATCGGTAAGGATGGAGTGCATCTTATCAAGTCTTGAAAATAGCCCTTCTATAGAATCCATTACCTGATCATCGGGAATTGATACATTTAATAAGGCCTTTACTATAGGATTTACTATAGGCCTTACTACACTTGTGGCCCTTCTCTGTATAGGAAATACCCTTTTTAGATACCAACGTGCCCTATCTGGAAAGTTGAGTAAACGCAATGCCTCCCCAGTGGGTGCACAATCTACAATTATTACATGATATTTTTCGCTATTATGATGTTTAATTATATCTAAAAGGCTTACAAGCTCTTCCATGCCTGAAAAGAAGGGACACCCCTCTTGGGCTGCTATTTCTCTATCCTTGCGTCTGGATGAACTGAGTGCCCAATTTCTAACAGATTCCCACTGATTATCAATTTCTTCTAAAAAATTGATTTCTTGCCCCCATAGGTTTTTTGTAATGGACTTAGGGTGGGAAGAAAGCTCAATATCCAGACAGTCAGAAAGACTATGAGCCAAATCTGTGCTTAGGATGATGGTTCTATAGCCAAGTTCTGCGCTCCTAATGGCAGTAGCTGCTGCTATAGTAGTCTTTCCTACCCCTCCTTTTCCTGTATATAGAATTATCCTCATCTTGACTTACAGTTGGTCAATGAGTGGAGGAGAGAGCAAAAGTTAGTTATTATTCTCCCTCACTATTTTCCTATCTTACTCCCTAACTGAACAACTGAACAACTGGCTAACTGATTAACTTTATAATTTCTTTAACAATCTCTTTAATAGAGCGATTGTCTGTATCAATTTCTATATGGGCAACCCTTTTATAAAGAGGCTGTCTCTCTTCTAATGTTTTTATTAGTTCGGTATCTAGGGATTCTCCTGTAAGGCTAGGGCGTTGAAAAACAGTCTTATCATCCTCTTTAAGCCTACTTAAAATGGTTTCAGGCCTAGCCTTAAGCCAGATTAAAATACCCGATGTCTTTAAATGCTCAACATTTTTTGAATCTAGAATTGCTCCTCCACCTGCTGCAATCACTGCCTTTTTCATTTTGGACAATCTCTTTATTACATCTTTTTCCCTATTTCTAAAACCTGGCCAGCCTTCTTTTCTGACAATATCAGCAATACTACAACCTGCCTCCTCTTCTATCAAAATATCGCTATCTATAAAGCTATAGCTCAACTGCCTTGCTAATTCCCTTCCTACTTCTGTTTTCCCGGTAGCACGATAGCCAATAAGCACAATATTCATCATTAATGAAAAATAGCGCCTAGGATAAATAATTCAAATATAGCTCTATAATCTATTCTAAATCTGTCAGAGCCCTAAACTTGTATCCTGTATCTGAATGACTAATGTAGCATTTTGATTACCTCTACCCCTTTTGGTGGGGAAAAACAGAACAGAGAAATAGGCAAACCAGGATTGAACAATATTTTGGTAAACACTATAGTTGTAGTATTCCCATACAAATCTATAGTAGATACCTTAATTATCTGGTAATCCTTCCCGCCTGCTAATGCCTGAGCATAGCGATGGCGGGCAGGCTTTTTTAACCAGATATGCAAGGACTTTAGACTTGGCTGAATCACTTTTGGTATAAGGGTTAATTTAATTTGTCCATTTTCTTCTTCAAGGTTTACATTAAATTCTTTCTTTATTTGAGTAGTATCCATGAAAAACGATGACAAAAGGTGTTTATCTAAAACAGAAGCAGAAGAACCCACCATTACTTGCTGGTCTTCTTCTAGATATACCCAGATTTTCTTCCCATCACTAATAATGTGCTGCTTTTCTGGTTCTGTATAATCCCATCGCATCATATGCGGTCTTTTTAAATAAAAAACACCTTCTCCTTTAATCTCTTGCCTGTTTGAAGTACCTAAGGATTGAAAAACAGTGGATTGAGAAAAGCTTGCCCTTAGGTCCTTTAAAGAGGCATATTTTTTTTGTAAATGCTGGAACAATTGATCTACTGTAATGGGGTATGCCACTGCAGGCAAGAGAAAAAACAAAAATATGCAGGTTATTTTCCAAATTTTTGATTTTTGATTTTTCATTTTAAATTTCTTTTACATCCTTTATCAATATCTTCCTGGGTTTAATTCCGTCTGAAGGGCTCACAACCCCTTGTTGCTCCATACGTTCAATAAGGCGAGCTGCTCGGTTATAACCAATACGTAAATGCCTTTGCACCATAGAGATAGAGGCCTTGCCTGTTTTTACAACCAATCTTACAGCCTCCATATATTTTTCATCATCATAGGCATCCATTTCCAGTTCTTTGTCTTTGGTTTCAATAACAAAATCGTCCAGATAGCTTGGAGAGCCTTGAGATTTCCAAAAATTAACTATCTTATTAACCTCTTCTTCTGAGACATATGCACCATGCAGGCGCTTTAATTTTGCTGTGCCTGGAGGTAAAAGGAGCATGTCTCCCATACCCAAAAGGCGCTCTGCCCCAATTGTGTCTAAAATAGTACGGGAATCTACTTTAGAAGAGACCTGGAATGAGATACGGGCAGGGAAATTTGCCTTGATGATTCCTGTCAATATGTTTACTGAAGGCCTTTGGGTGGCCAAGACAAGGTGGACGCCTGCAGCCCTGGACATCTGGGCCAATCTCACCAAGGAGGTTTCCACCTCTCTTGAGGCCATTATCATTAAATCTGCCAATTCATCTACCAAGATGACTAAATAAGTTAGTGGTGGAAAATCTCCGTTGTTTTCAACACCTTTCCGTTTATTTATCTTTTTATTATATGCATCAATGTTCCTAGCTCCTGCCCTAGAAAGTAGTTCATAGCGCCTTTCCATCTCCTTTACTGCCCACTTAAGGGCCTTATTGGCCAATTCCATTTCAGTAATAACCGGGTGTAAAAGATGAGGGACGTCATTATAATAGGAAAGTTCAATTCTCTTAGGGTCAATAATCAAAAACCTTAGCTCATCAGGTGTGCACCTTGTCAGAAAACTGCAGATGATACTATTTAAACACACACTCTTTCCTGTTCCAGTAGCACCAGCAATTAATAGGTGTGGCATTTGTTCAAGATTGGCTACTACAGGTTTACCAAAAATATCCTTACCCAGACCCATAAGGAGCCTTGCCTCATTATAACTGAAGACTTCAGACTCTAAGACCTCTCGCAAATATACACCCTCCCGCTTTTTGTTAGGCACTTCAACGCCTACAACGGATTTTCCAGAAATAGGGGCCACTACCCGAATACTGCCTGCCTTAAGAACTCGGGCCAAATCGTCTGCCAATGATACAATTTGACTAATTTTCACCCCAGATGCTGGTTCAAATTCATACATATTAACTACAGGCCCTGGATTCACTCGAACTATGCGCCCTTCCACCCCAAAATCCCTTAAATTTTCCTCTAACAACTGTGCCGTAGCTGTTTGATGAGAAAGATTATTCTTTTCTGACTTCCTCTCAGGTAATCGAAATATAGATAGTGGCGGTAACTGCCAATTTACTTCCCCAGAAGGGATTAGCTCTTTATCTATTTTTTTCTTCCTAAGGGCTAAAGGCCTTTTCACATAAGTGGCTCTTTCTTCTGCCACTTTATGAAAAGTAATGGTTTTTATTAGGAGAACAAGCCCTAATAGAACAACAGGCATGCTTACTAACCAGACACTTGCAGGATTTAAGTATAGCAGTAAAAAGCGATTTAAGATATTCCCTGTTTCTCCACCGCCAGAGAAAGCTATACCATTAATGTGTATATTGGGCATCATCATGTTTAAAATAGGGCCCCATCCTAAAATGAGAAGCAAAAAAGCAAAAAACCCCAACCATGGCCTTTTCCTTTCCCATATCATAAGGCTGAGCCAAATAAAAAAAATAGGAAACCAAAAGGCATTTATACCCAAAAACATCCTTAAATACGCACCAATAGCCCAATCTAAAATCAAATTGATTACTAAAAAAATAGCTGCAAAAAGGCTAAAAATACAAAAAACAATATTTTTCACCTGAAAATAGCCTCCAGCTACAGTTAAATAATTAATTTGTTAAACAATTTAATGATTTGGCCACTCCCAATTTAACGGTTTTCGATTCAACCATTTAACTATTCAACGAATCAACAATTTTCATTCGTACCTGATTCTTACCTGATAATCAAAGCTCTTTTTGCCATTAGCTGGTACATCTAGAGTAAATTGTAGGATGTTAGCACTCATCTTCTGATAAGGAAAAGAGGCTGAAATTATCTTCCAATCCCCGGGTATAGCTTCTTTGACGATAATCTTTACTGGCTTTTGTCTATGATTTTCTAAAAATAATTCCCAGCCTATTTCGTGTAGCGAGGTGGTCAATCTTTTGTACACTGTTTGTTTACGAGAAAGCATCACATCAAATACCATGCCCAACCTTAACCTCATTTTTTTACCCTTTGTGATGTGGCCAATGCTGTTTTCGCCAACTAACCTCAACTCTCCCTCTTGGTCTTCTTGATAAATCCTTACCTTACCCCCGGGTAAGGCCATGCCTAAATTATTTTCTATATCTAGATATGCCTGGATTCTTTCATGAGAAATAGGTGTATCATAATAGGAACGATAGTAATGACTACCTCCACAATAGACTAATTGCTCTGTAGTAGTTATATCTCTTTCAAGGAAATTAATTTGCTTTTTTTGACCATCCTTAATAGTAGTAATGTGATCTAATTCATAAACAAGATATTCAAAAAAATTTTTTTCTTGAGGGCTTGCTATTTCTTGAGGCTTGTGACTTTTTTCGTTTTCTTTAAATGCCTCTTTAGACATTAATCTTATTTTTGCATTATTATAATCAATTCCGCTTTGGTTATCTATAGTAATCCATCCCCTAAAATCACCTTCTTCTCTATTTTTATTCAAAACCAAGATGTAGTCCGCAGACCACCTAATGCCAGAAGTAACATAAGATACCTTTATTAAGTGTTCCTCTTCTTTGTTTTCTAATAACCATACCAAGGTAGGCTTAAGAATTAAGTCTTGAGGGGGCTCAGGCAAGATTACCTTATTGGGTTTGCCAATATAAACCTCCTCCCCTATCTTATATACATTTTTATTTAATAATATGGCCTCTAGTGTCTCCTCTTTTTTTGTATCGGGATTTTTAATGCAAATTTTAATTTTTTTTCCTATATATTTATTTAATAGCTCTTCAGAGGTAATTTTATCACATACATAATGCTGTTCTAAAACAGAAAAACTCTGTGGTCTAAATAGAGGCCTGACATACACGGTTTTGGGATTGATTTTTTCTGCAATGTCTTTAAAGTGGACAGTGCATAAACCTAAAGGCAAGTGTATTTGTCTAACATCTTTTATTAAGGCCTGCCCGCTCGGGCC
>CAZNJP010000083.1:0-9051 GCA_964573345.1 uncultured Syntrophobacter sp.
CTTTAATCTGAATACCGCAGAGTGTCCATCTACACACTTGTAACAACGAATGCCCTCAAACATCCCTAATCCATAGTGTAGCGTATGAGTTAAAACATGGACATTTGCCTTATCCCAATCTATTAACTCTCCGTCCATCCAAATATACTTGGCCTTTTTCACCATTACCGCCTCCCGTATTTCTTTATCATTTCTTTATAAGATGCTCTAATGATACCTCTTTCTGTAACAATCCCTGTAATGTACTTGTGGGGTGTTATATCAAATGCAAAGTATAATGCATTTATGCCCTCAGGCACTATGCGTCTTTTACCAATATAAAAAACCTCTTTTCCTGAGCGCTCTTCTATAGGTATGCGCTCACCACTGGGTAGATTTGAATCAATGGTTGAAAAGGGGGCGGCTATATAAAATGGGATATTGTTTTCCCTTGCCAAGACTGCCAGGCTATATGTCCCAATTTTATTGGCAGTATCACCATTTGCAGCAATCCTGTCTGCACCCACTATAGCTAAATGTATCTTCCTTTTACTCATCAAATAGCCAGCCGTATTGTCAGTAATTACTGTTACTGGAATGCCTTCCTGGGCAAGTTCCCAGCTAGTTAACCTTGCCCCTTGAAAATAAGGCCTTGTCTCATTGGCTATGACCTGAATTTTTATCCCTGCCTCCCATGCAGCCCGTATTATGCCTAATGCCGTCCCATAGCCTCCAGTAGCCAATGCACCGGCATTACAATGGGTTAAAACCGTCATACCTGGCTTGATTAATACCTTACCATGATTCCCAATTTCTTTATTAGTAGCAATGTCTTCATCTAAGATATTTTGAGCCTCTTTGATAAGCAAATTTTTTAATTCAGAAAGTGGTTTATTTCTATGAGCATTAAAAATTTGCCTCATCCTAGAAATAGCCCAGAATAGATTTTGTGCGGTAGGCCTGGTACTAGTTATAGTTTTGCAAATTTTATCAAATCTTTTTTCTAATCCTTTGGAAGATCTTAGTTTAGATATACCTAAGGCAATGCCCATAGCGGCTGCAATGCCAATGGCAGGTGCACCACGGATGGCCATGTGCTTTATGGCATTTGCCACTTGCTGGTAGTGCTTACATCTAAGATAAGAAACCTTCCATGGCAAAAGCCTTTGGTCCAAAATCAATACTTGCCCACCTTCCCATTTAATAGGAGAAATCTTAGCCATTTTCTAACAATTCTTTAAAAATCTTATTTACAAGTTGTGGATTGGCCCTTCCTTTTGTCTCTTTCATCATCTGTCCAATAAAGAAAGAGAGTAACTTTTTCTTTCCTGCCTTATAATCTTTTACCTGACCAAGATTATCATCTAAAATTTTCTTTGCGATTTCCATTAAGTTGGCTTCATCAGTAATTTGAATGAGCCCTTTTTCTTTTACAATTTCTTTGGCACTCTTACCTGACCTGTACATCTCTTCAAACACAGATTTTGCAATCTTTCCAGAAATTTTACCATCATCTATCATCTTTAGAAGCTCTGCTAGCTCTTCTGGTCTTATCAAGCACTCTGTAATCTCTTTTTTATCTTTGTTAAGTTCTCTTAAAAGTTCACTCATGATCCAATTACTTATAACTTTTGGTCTATTATAGGTATTTAAACTTTCCTCGAAATACTGGGAAAGTGCCTTAGAGGAGGTCAATATTTCAGCATCATAGGAAGGCAGGTTGTATTGGCTTATAAAACGCCTCTTCTTTGCCTCAGGAAGTTCTGGTAAACCTTGCCCAATCTCTTCTATCCAGTATTTATCAACCACTGCTGGCACTAAATCTGGGTCTGGAAAGTAACGATAATCATGGGCCTCTTCTTTCCCTCTCATAGAACGGGTAATGCCCTTACCTTCATCCCATAGCCGTGTCTCTTGGGCTATCTTCCCACCCGATTCTAAAATAGATGTCTGCCGCTCAATTTCATAGGAAAGCGCCTTTTGTACATGCTTGAAAGAATTCATGTTTTTTAATTCAGTCCTTACACCAAATTTGTTACTGCCTGTGGGCCTCAATGAGATATTGGCATCACAGCGAAGGCTGCCTTCCTCCATATTCCCATCGCATATCTCTAAATAGCGCAAAATTGCCCGAAGTTGCTTTAAATAAGCTACAGCCTCTTCTGGTGTGCGCATATCGGGTTTGCTGACAATCTCGATCAATGGCACCCCAGTGCGATTGAAATCCACATAGCTTAATGGACGATAAGGGTCGTGAATAAGCTTTCCTGCATCCTCCTCTATATGTATACGGGTAATGCCAATCTCCCTTTTTTCTCCATTTACTTCAATCTCTACATGGCCATCCTCTGCCAAAGGTAATTCATATTGGGATATTTGATAGCCTTTAGGCAAATCAGGATAAAAGTAGTTTTTCCTGGCAAATATACTATAAGGAGCAATGCGACAATGAGTGGCCAAGGCCATTTTTAAAGCATATTCTAATACTTTTTTATTTAAAACAGGCAGCGCACCCGGCATACCCATACAGACAGGACAGACATGTGTGTTTGGTGAAGCACCAAATTTTGTAGAGCAACTGCAAAAGATCTTACTATTTGTTAAAAGCTGTGCATGTACCTCAAGGCCAATAATAGTCTCATATTCCATATGAAAAACTCCCCCCTTATCAGTGAATCAGTTAGTCAGTTGATCAGTGGGTCAGTAATTCGGTTACATTTTTTGATTAACTGAGAAACCGACCTACTGACAAACTCAATGATTCACTTTATCAAATCTCAAAAATTGCATAGTAAATGAGCCCCTTCCCTGAGTCATAGAGCGCAGGTCTGTAGAATAACCAAACATATGTGATAAAGGCACAGTAGCATTTATTAAAGTCACATTTTTTCTTCTATTTATAGCCTCAATTTCCCCTTTCCTTGCATTAATATCCCCAATCACCTCCCCCATAAATGTCTCAGGTACAATTACCTCCAGCTTCATAATGGGTTCTAAAAGTACAGGGGATGCATTATTTAATGCCTCTTTTATAGTCTGGTTGGCAGCAATGCGATAACCAAGCTCTGAAGAATGTTCTTTAATGCTTCCACCTATAAGCTCTATTTGGATATCAACTAATGGATAACCCAGGACTACACCTTGATTTATTGTATCTCTTATAGACTCTTCAATAGAAGGCCAAAATATCTCTGGAATCTGCTCAGAATCCACCTTTCTTAAAAACTTTATCCCACTTTCTCTAGGCAGTGGTAGAATCCTTAATTTTACATGGCCAAAGTGTGGCGTTGTCCCCAATACCTTCTCAAAGACCCTCTCTGCTTCAGCCTCTTTGCAAATAGTTTCCCGATAAACTACTTGTGGTCTTCCCACATTTACCTTTGTATGGAATTCCCTCTCTAAACGGTTGATTAATATTTGTAAATGCAGTTCGCCCATCCCAGAGATGAGGGTCTGCCCAGTGTCTTTGTCTTCCTTTATCTGAAAGGTGGGATCTTCTTCTGAAAGCTTATTTAAACCAAAGTTTATCCTTTCTTCATCTTCTTTTGTCTTTGGCTCTATAGCTATAGAGATTACTGGGCGATAGAATTCAATGGGCTCTAAGATAATAGGGTGTTCAGGATGGCAAATGGTATCACCTGTGGTGACAGATTTTAGTCCTGCTACTGCTACTATATCCCCGGCCTTTATCCTTGCCATACGCTCCCTTCTATTGGCATGTATTTGAAATACCCTGGCCATACGTTCTTTCATATCTTTCCTTGGATTATAGACAACTTCACCTGTCTTTGATGCGCCAGAGTAAGCCCTTATAAAGGTTGATTTTCTTCCTTGGTCCATCACGATCTTAAATACCAGTCCACAAAATGGGGCCTTTTCATCAGGTGGGCATCTTTTTATCTTGTGTGTTTTAGGGTCAGTGCCCTCTATAGGTGGAAGGTCTAAAGGAGAAGGTAAATAATCTACTATTGCATCTAAAACTGGTTGTATACCTTTATTTTTTAAGGCCGCTCCACAAAGTACAGGCACTGTTTTTAAGTCTATAGTAGATCTTCGAATGGCCGATTTTAAGGCAGATTCCGTTATAGGCCTTTCCTCTAAGTATAATCCCATTATCTCCTCATCTATTTCAGCCAGTTTTTCTATTAATTTCTCATGGTATTTTTCACTCTTTTCCTTATATTCTTCAGGTATTTCTATGAGGTTATATGCAACCCCAAAGTCCTGATTTTCCCAGATTATGGCCCTCATCTTCAATAAATCAATTACACCTTTAAATCCATTTTCTTCACCTAGAGGAAGTTGTAAGATTAGTGGATTTGCCCCTAGTTTTTCCACCATCTGCTTAGTGGTTCTGAGAAAATCTGCTCCTAAACGATCCATCTTATTTACAAAGGCAATCTTTGGAACTCTATATTTGTCTGCCTGGTACCAGACGGTCTCTGATTGTGGCTCTACTCCACCCACTGCACAGAATACGCCAATTGCCCCATCTAGTACCCTTAATGACCTTTCTACTTCAATGGTAAAATCTACATGACCTGGTGTGTCAATAAGATGTATTTCACAGTCTTTCCAATAAAAGGTAGTTACGGCAGAGGTTATAGTGATGCCTCGCTCCTTCTCTTCAGGCATCCAGTCCATTATGGCCTCACCATTATGAACCTCCCCTATCTTATGGGACCTCCCTGTATAATAAAGGATACGTTCAGTGATGGTAGTCTTTCCAGCATCAATATGGGCAATGATCCCGATATTTCTTATTTTATTTAGGCCCTTTTTAAACATAATCAAGCTAATTATAGTTTTTTACATTAGAATCCACAATCCCAATCCAAAGTCAAAGTTGTCAATTGGTTACGGTAACGATGCCTGTATCGTCTTACGCCTGCCCGCCATCGCTACGCTCAGGCGTTAGCAGGCGGGTCTAACGGGCTTCGATACGGGCCTCGGAACCCTGACCCTTTTACTTTGGATTTTGGGCTTGATTCCTGAACCTGTCAGGAACAGGTTTGACATTTGGGCTTTGTCATTTGACATTTTTACCATATACCTTCTCCCATGCCTTCCAAAAGGGACACCATTTACCATGCCAATGCATAATCTTTCCAAATACAGTCTGGGGGTTCTCACGGGCATACCGACAAAAAGGGCAATAATTACATATCTTAGCTATTATTTTAACCAACATAATGATTTTCTAACAATTGATTTGTGTGATGGCAAGGCTAACCCGACCTGCAAACGCTGCATCGAGTATGTTCTGGAGCATAATCTCCATCCATTTTGTCAACACTCGTGGACTAAAATAAATCATAGTAACAGATCAGAAGGGCTAAATTTGCTTTGTAATTGTTTACCACAGAGCAAACTGTTTTGTTTTAACCAAAGTTTATAACTTGTGAGCATTTAATCCTTGTAAAATCAATCATTTAGCTTAATTATATGGCCAATTTTTTAGCGACAAACTTTCTTGAGCTTTTTTGTTTAATGGAGCCCCCAAAAGATTTAAGAGGTCCACTTCACTAAGATGCAGTCAGAAATAAAGTTTTTTCAAAAATAAAATTACTTTGACTATCATACTACATAGCTATTGTATTGTAAAATTTTAAATAAATATTAAAATAAATTTAAAAATGAAGTGCAGTCTTAAATTTAGTTTAAATTTTACAAATAGTGGTAAGAAAGACTCCCTTGATAAACTTTGGTTAGAATATAAAAAGGCGCTCCAAATTTTTCTTAAAAAGTTATTTTTAAAGCAAGGCTTGGATGAGAATTTCATCAAAGCTTACCAAAGCCAGCTATCTTACCGTTATAAACAATGTGCAAAAAGGCAGGCTCTTAAGATATTTAAATCATGGTGCAGAATAAAAAAGAGGAAGAATAAACCCAAATTAAGAAAACCTTCTTTAAACCTTGACTATCGGTTTGTAGAACTACAAAAAAAGTAACAAAAAGGAGGTGAATATTGTAGCTCAAACTATGCACCGCAAGGCTGAAGACCAGTTTTGCACAGTTTGAGTTACCAGGAAAGATGTTACACTCAAAAGATACTGTTTTGGTACATGCCAATGTAGAGATAACTACAGATGCCTTAAAGGCCATGGTAGAAAATACAAAGAAATTATATGGTAAAGACAAGGATGGTGTTTACCGAATCGATACTGCTTCAAAAGTAGGTGAGATGATTTCAATTTTTCTTTCTAAAAATGACTTTGAAAGTTTTGTTAAAGACTTTAAAAATTATAAGAAATGAATTCTATTAATATTAGTAAAGAAACTTGGGAGATATTAAGCAGCATTTCCTCAAGGATTGGGAAACCCGAATCCCAAATCGTTGAAGAGCTTATAAAAAGCTATGAAGGTTCATTTTGGGCAGGTTTTGAACAATGTTTAACCTCTAAAAGGAAATGGTACAGACGAAAAGAATATTTTATTACTAAAGAAGTCACAATTTGTGTGCCTCTGCCTATGTTAGAGGCAACTTATGCCTTTCTATGGGAAATCGCAGAAGGTGGAATCAATGTAGACAGAAAGGGAGATAACTTCATCTTAAGGGCATATTTAAAAGATCTATATTTAAAGGAATTTAAAGAGTTTCTTTTAGGTCTAGCAAGGCATCATCAATTAGAACCACCATCTATTCATATAAAATCTATTTCATTTGAAGATAAAAAACATGCTATTCCATTCATTGTAGTGCCTGCTGATTTTGATTTTACAGCCTCAGGTGGTATACCCATTGTTTTAAATCCTGGTCTTGCCTTTGGAAAAGGGGATCATCCTTGCACCATTTATTGTCTTAAGGCCTTATGTGACCTATATACAGGCAAGTTTGGTCAAAGCTTGCCTAAAAATGTATTGGATGCAGGTACAGGAACAGGCATCCTATCCATTGCCTCAGTCCTTTTAGGGGTAAAAGAGGTAGTTGCAGTAGATATTGATAGGAATGCCATTGAGGCTGCAAAATCAAATGTTTTGTTAAATCACCTTGATAAAAAAATAAAAGTAATTTTATGTCCAATATCCAAAGTAAAAGGCCATTTTGACCTTATCTTTGCTAACCTGTACGGTATGTTGCTTAAAGAAATTTCTGGTTTTTTAATCAGTTTACTGAATAAGGGTGGATGGCTAATCATTGGTGGCATGATTGTGCCCGATGATGAATTGGTCATTTCTTGTTTTACCAAAAATGGGATGAAATTGATGAATACCTATAGAGACCAAAAATGGTCTGTGGCTGTATTGAAAAAAAGTGAGTTGACTATTTAATCATAACACGGTCAAGAGAGTTGAAAAAAAATCTTAAATAAAAAGATAAAACTATTATGGGAGGAAAAAAATGGAAATCTATATGATGCAACACGGTGAGGCCCTTCCCAAGGAAGAAGATCCACAAAAGGGCCTTTCAAAAGAGGGTGAGAGGCAGATTGGCTTGAGTGCAAAGGCAATCAGTCGCATGGGTATAGTATTTGACCTTATTATTTCTAGTCCCAAGAAACGTGCCAGGCAAACTGCAGAAATTGTGGCTAAAGAGCTAGGCTACCCAGTAGATAAAATAGAAGTCAGTTCCCATTTTGAACCCCTCTCCCCTCCTGTTGATGCCATCTCATATCTAAAGTCCTTTGCGGATAAAGATCACATCTTAATTGCAGGGCATTTGCCTTCTCTTGCGGAGATAGCATCCGAACTAATGAGCGAGGAGCATATTTTTATCCAGTTTCAAATGGGGTGCGTTTGCTGTATAGATGTAGAAGAATTGCCTACACATAAAGGAAGGCTTATATGGCATTTGACCCCTAAACAGCTAACATCAATTGCAACTAGCCAGTAAACGTTAAATCGTAGACTCGTTAAATCGAAAATTAGTAAACTCGTCAAATTTAAGAGGAAACGCACAACGATGAATGGTTTTACTATTTGACAAATCAACCAATTAACTATTTAATGACTCAACTAATGAAAAAAAAGATATTTCTATTCTTTCTGCTACTTTTATTCAATGCTTTTTGTTTTGCCCAAAAAAACCACTTTGCCATACTACGAAAACAAATGGTGGAAAGCCAAATCAAGGCCCGTGGTATAAAAGACATAGGTATTCTAAAAGTAATGCAAAAGGTAGAAAGGCACAAATTTGTCCCTCCTCCTTTAGAAGAATATGCCTATGAAGATCGTCCTTTACCTATCGGCTATGGTCAAACCATCTCTCAACCTTATATTGTGGCCCTAATGACCCAACTGCTTTCTCCTAAACCCAAGGATAAGGTCCTGGAGATTGGTACAGGCAGTGGGTATCAAGCAGCCATATTGGCTGAGCTGGTTGAAAAGGTGTATACTATTGAGATAATACCTGA
This sequence comes from uncultured Syntrophobacter sp., assembly GCA_964573345.1. GTDB lineage: Bacteria > Desulfobacterota > Desulfofervidia > Desulfofervidales > DG-60 > CAZNJP01. Next base: position 8,334 of record CAZNJP010000083.1, read on the forward strand.
ATTGGCAGAGGTTGCAAAAGAGAAGCTGAAAATACTAGGCTATGAAAATATCTTTGTAAAGTGCGGCAATGGCTATTTAGGGTGGCCTGAAATGGCCCCATTTGATGGGATAATTGTTACTTGTAGCCCAAAGGATGTTCCTCAGTCCTTGATCGAGCAACTCAAAGAAGGAGGACAAATAGTAATCCCTGTAGGAAAAGGTCTGCCGCAGAAATTATTAGTTTTGTATAAAAAAGAAGGTAAAATCATAAAAAAGTATATTACTGATGTCCTTTTTGTACCAATGAAACACTGAGAGCTTCGCTTATACAGGATACATGCTCCACGATGCAAGATCCATGATATAAAAGAAAATCATAAGATAAATTTGAGGTGGAAGAATAAAGATGAAATACTTTGCCTACGGCTCTAATATGAATCCCGGGAGGATCATGGGATACATTGGATTAAAAAAGGAGACAGGATATAACATTTCATCCCTTCAATACCAAGATTAATTCTTTAACGCTCTTAAATCTATATTTTTCAAATTCTTCCTGGTCAACTCTTATGAATAACCACTTACTGCTGGTTAAACCCGTGGCATCTTTGCACCATTGTCTTATCCTTTTATCCTTATGCTCAACATCAATGTCTACTAGCCCCTTTGTCTCAATAACTAAACCCAGATTATGCATATATGGCGATAAGTAGTTTTCGAAAAAGCAATTTAATTTCT
>CAZNJP010000084.1:0-1261 GCA_964573345.1 uncultured Syntrophobacter sp.
GATCTAGACCTTTAGTTACAACCTTAAAGACTATGTCTCTCAATGATATAACCCCATAGACATCTTTCTCATCCCTGGGTTTTACCATCAAAGACCTGATTCTTTTGTCAATCATCTTTTCTATAGCCTCATAAATATTTGCATCGGGTTCTATGTATTCTACCTTCTTGACCATTATCTCCTCTACTCTCATATTTTGCCTCCAAAAATTTTTTAAAAAATTCTAATAAATTAAGTTTGCAAATTTTATTCCACATGGCCAGATAATTTTAAAACTCTAAGGCACAAACTAAGAAAAGATACATACCTAACAAAATGGTAAGGCTTCTGTAAACAAAATATTGACACAAGCTTCAGACCTACAGGCTTTAGTTTTTTGAATTTGTAGGTTGTAGCCTGTAGCTTGTGTCTCGTAGTTTGCATTATGTATCATATATGTTGCTTGGCACAAATTTTGCTGTATTTATTAATTAAGGAAAAGGAATGGGTTGTTAAGGTCTTATCATGGTATGACAATATTATAGGAGGTCATTATGCCAATAATTATAGGAGGGGTAGAGTACACACCAGGTATGTATGTAAGAAAAAAGCCAAGTGCTCCTGAGCTAGCAGAGCAGCAAATCCGTGAATGGGAGCTTGCACGGCCCAAAATGGTAGAAAGGGAAGTTGAAGAAAAGGTACCACCCACTATCTGCTTTTCACGCAAGATAGGTGTGGGTGCTGTGGAGATAGCAGATATCCTGGCAGAAAAGATTGGGTATAAAGTTATTGATCGAGAAATGTTGGAGTATATAGCCAGGGATGCAGGGGTTAGTGAAAGGACGGTTTCTATATTTGATGAACGTTTTCCTGGAAGAAGAATGAATCTTTCATCAATGCTCTTTGGTGAAAAATCATTTATGGTGAGTGATTATACAAGGCGTCTGGTAGATGTAATCTTATCTGTTCTCCATCTAGGGCCAACAATTTTTGTAGGCAGAGGTATACACTTGGTATTACCCAGGGAAAGGGTATTGGCTGTAAGATTTATTGGCTCACGGGATTATCGGATAAAGCGGCTGGCTAGAATATTGAATGTAGCAGAGGAAGAAGTAGACAAAAAATTAGATGAAATGGATGAGGAACAGAGGGAATTTTTCAAAACAGTTTATGACAAAAAAGATGCCTCACCATATGAATTTGACATTGTAATCAACTGTAATTATACCAAGCCAAAAGCGGCGGCAAACATTGTGGCACAAGCCTTTAGGGAGAAGTTTGG
>CAZNJP010000084.1:1361-8988 GCA_964573345.1 uncultured Syntrophobacter sp.
TCTGCAAACTCAATCTGCTTAATGATTATAGCTGAACCTAATTCAGTGCGTGCATAATTTAACAATGCCTTTCTTAATTCATAGGTACGCTCTATATTTTTCTTCAGCTCGATTTTTACTTCTACTGCCTGACCTTTTACCTTATCAGGCGTAGCTTTAACTACTGCTTTCGCCACAGCACTATGTTGCATGAAGGCCTTTTCTATTTCCTCAGATGCTACAAACAAACCCCCAATATTGATAGCCCGGTCGCTACGGGGCCTCAAAATCTTAATGCCTCCGTCTTCCTCCTTTTCAGCCATATCCTTACTCAGAAATATATGGGTTTTTGGTGTCCAGTACTTGAGATAAAATGCCTCTTTCTTCCAAACACTGCTTATCATGCCTGGAAATGGCTCTTTAATGGCCAAAATACCTAAATGCTTAGTAGGAAGTGTTTTACCTTCTTCATCCACTACATCTACTTTGAGTATTGGCAAGGTAGGATAAAAGTAATTGTTTGCCTTTTTTTTGGATGAAAGGACAAATACCCCTGTCTCTGCCTCAATCCAAAGACTGATTATATTGCCTTTTAAGGCTATATTGCTATAAAGCCAGTTGATAAGTGGTTCATCTACTGCCTCACCACTCAGGCATAGTGACCTTAAAGTGCTTAAATCCCATTGTTTTATGGGTCTTTCTCCAAATGGTATAAGAGAGCCAAGGTGTGACGGATAGGTGCCAAAGATACTAACACCATATTTATCAATGATAGACCATATCCTTTCTGGTCCTGGATAAAGGGGATGTCCTTCATAAACTACAGTAGTAGCCCCTGCAAGCAGTGGCCCATAAATAGCATAGCCTTGGCCAATAATACTGCCTAACTCTACATTCCACCAGATAACATCAGGGTCTGTTAGATGAAAAACCTCTTTTATGGTTTCATGGACACCTACCATATAACCACCATGGGCGCTCACTGTACCTACACATTCACCTTCATGATTAGGCGTAAACAGAATACTTAAGGGGGTAGTAGCCTCCATAGGCATTGCCTCTGCTGCAGAAGGCTGTCCCCCTATAAGCTCATGATACCAAAAGCCTGTTTCCCTTATCCCTATCTCTCCACCAATGCGGCGCACCATAATAACAGTATTTACCCCAGGGCAGGCACTCAATGTAGCAGATACTGTATCGATAAGCCTTATGGCTTCACCTTTACGATAATAACCATCTGCTGAAATAATGATTTTACTATCTGTTTCGTTAACAATCTTTTTTAAAAAATGTGGGCCAAATCTTATATCTACTGGGACATGGACGGCCCCTATCCTGGCCACTGCCAGTAAGCTAATTACTGCCTGTGGTAGATTTGGCAGATAGATTACTACACGATCCCCCTGCTTTACACCCAGGGATTTTAGGGTATTGGCAAAACGGTTTACTTCCTGATATAGGTCATAATAAGTAAATCTCTGACTTTCTCCATCATCCCCTTCCCAAATCAAGGCTACCTTGTTACGCCTTGGAGAATCAATGTGAATATCTAAGGCATTAAAGGTAATATTACATCCCCCCCCTCTAAACCAACGATAAATCGGGGGCTCTGCGTCTAAGATATTGTACCAGGGTTTAAACCAATATAAACGGTTGGCTGCCTTTTCCCAATAATCTAGAATGTCTTTTTCCATCAATTTGTTTTTTATTTATCAAAAACTGTGCCAGGTTTGTTTTAGTTAATCAGTTGCTCAGTTATTCGGTTATTTTAGTGCTACTTCCTGAGCAACTGACCTACTGACTAACTGATATGTGTCAACTTTTGGTTTACCCCGTTAGATAAAAGATCTCACTTTGGGGCGGGGTTTACTCACGAAATGAAGAAGACTGGATATTGGCAATGTTCATTAAACGATGAAGATACTGCCTTTTTACACCACATATTTTGGCAGCTTGGGAAACATTGCCTTTACATTGCCTTAGCACATAACTCAAATATTGATGATAGAAATCTACCAATATTCGTCGTTTGGCCTTTTTGAGTGGGATGTCCCATATTTCCTCACCAGGACCCGAGGGCTGCAAAGAGGTCAAGGGGTCTATTTCTGATACTTTAATATATTCTCCCTGACAGATGACTACTGCCCTCTCCACCACATTTTGTAGTTCTCTTACATTGCCTGGCCAATCTCTGGTTACCAATCTGGCCATAGCAGCCTCTGAGAATCCTTTAATGAACTTATTATTCAATTTCGCATATTTTTCTGAGAAATAATGAGCTAAAATAGGAATATCCTCTCTCCTCTCTCTTAATGCAGGAAGCTGAACATTAATCACGCTAAGCCGATAATACAAATCTTCTCTAAATTTTCCCTGTTTGACCAAATCCAATAACTCCCTATTGGTAGCAACAATAATGCGTACATCTGCCTTCTTATATTTCGTACTGCCCACCGGGCGAAATTCCCCGTCCTGCAAAAAGCGCAAGAGTTTGGTCTGCATAAGGAGATTCAAATCGCCTACCTCATCTAAAAATAATGTACCGCCATTGGCCTCTTCTACCAATCCCCTTTTATCTTTAATTGCTCCAGAAAAGGCCCCTTTAACATGTCCAAAAAATTCACTTTCAATTAAAGTTTCAGGAATAGCACTGCAATTTACAGGAACAAATGCCTTATCACTACACAGACTATGACGATGTATAGCCCTGGCTGCAAGCTCTTTACCTGTGCCACTCTCTCCAGTAATCACTACTGTGGCCGAAGTCTTTGCCACCTGAAGGATATATCTATAGATAGATTGCATAATCTTGCTTTTTCCTATAATAAAATCGACCTCTCTTTCCTTGACCAATTCTGTTCTTAATGCCCTGTTTTCTCTTTTTAACTTCTGCACCTCCATAGCCCTTTCAATAGTAAGCAAAATTTGCTCTGGTCTAAATGGCTTGGTGATAAAGTCAAAGACCCCAATTTTCATAGCTTCTACAGCAGATTCTATTGTGCCGTAAGCAGTAATGATAATTACTGTAATATCTGGCTCTGTTTCTTTTATCTGTTTTAAGACTTCCATTCCGCTTAAACCAGGCATTTTTAAATCTAAAAGCACTAAATCAAAGTAGCTATCTTGAATAATCCTTATCACCTTCCTTGGCTCAGAAGTAACCATTACTTCATATTCTGTCTTGCCTTCAATAATCCTTTTAAGTAAGGCAAGCATGTCTATTTCGTCATCTACAGCCAAAATTTTGCCTAACATATTTATACCTCAGCCCCGTGAGATAAACATTACCAATTCCTTACCCATCATAAGATAGATGTTATTAACAGGGTAAACTAATAGTAAATGTGACGCCTTTATCTGCCCTTCGATTCTGACAAGTAATGGTCCCCCCATATTTGGTGATAATGCCATAGCTAATAGAAAGCCCAAGTCCTGTACCTTTTTCTTTAGTAGTAAAAAATGGATCAAAAATCCTTTCCATTAATTCCTCTTTAATGCCACAACCTGTGTCCTGAAAGCAGATTTCTACATGCTTTGTATGAGGGTTAAATTGGGTATTGATAAAAAGCCTCCCTCCACTATCCATGGCATCCATAGCATTTGTAATAAGGTTTAGGAATACCTGTTGCAATTGTTGCCTCTCCCCTTTTACTTGGGGCAAATTTTTGGCAAAACGTGTGTGTAGTTCAATGTTATTTACCTCTAATGTGTGTTTAACGATATTTAAAAGTTCTTCTAAACCTTGATTTACGTCTACTATCTCATATCCATCACTCCTAGTACGGGCAAAATTTAGTAAATTCTCTACAATGCCCTTACAATGCAAGGCGTGTTTTTCAATGGTTTTAAGGTCTTTGTAAGGTTGTGATTCTTTAGGTGTATTTTCCATTAATAGGTTGCAAAAACCAATAATAATACCCAGAGGATTATTGATTTCATGGGCAATCCCTGCAGCCAATGTCCCTATAGAGGCCAATTTTTCAGTATTTACCAGTTGTTCTTCTGCTTGTTTGGCCTCTGTAATGTCCCTGGCAATACATAGGATTTCTTTAACATCTTTTTCCAGGCTAAGGGGCATAAGTTTTGTATTCAACCAATATTTTTGACCATTTACCTCCACAGTGTGTTCCTTATTTATGCTTTGACCAGTAGAAAGCAATTGCTTTAGAGTTTGTTCACCCTCTTGCCCTGGGAAGTGTAAAAGCATTCCAAAACCCATACCCAAAATGGCTTCCTTACTCTTTAAAAAAAACCTTGCAGTTGCTTCATTAACAGAGATAATCCTCCCATTTGAGCCCAAAGTGAAGATCAAATCATCTGCTCCCTCTATAAGCAATCTGCACCTTTCCTCTGATTTCCTTAGGATTTCTGTTTTTCTGGCCACTTCTTCTCTCAATAACTGACTGAACCTCCTTTCACAGATAAGCAAAAATAGGCCTACTAATAATAATGCAAAGATTACAGTACCCTGTAAAAAAAAGTGTTTAAGATAGGCTCTATGGATGACAGCATTTACCTCTTGTTCAGGGGCACACACAGCAACAGACCACACAACTGATGTATAGGGTAAATGCACAGGTGCATAGGCTACAAGCTTATTAAAATACCCCTTTTTCTCTCCATGCCATAAAGAAGTATATTCACCTGTGCCTTCTTCCCCATTTAACATCTTTTTCTGTAATATATTTATTTGTTTGAAGGAAAAATAAGGGGCCTCATGATGTCTTACCTCAAATGCATCTTTTCCCACAAATTTCTTAATAGGGTGGAAAATAAAACGTCCTTTTTGGCCAATTATCCAGGCATAACCGGTCTTCCCAGAACGAATCTTACCTACATGGTCTCTTACCAACTGGTAGACATCCACTAAAAAGACTGCTACTTTATCTTTAGTTAAAGGGTAGGTCAAAACCAATAGCTGTTTTTTCTTTGGTGTCAAAAATTGCAAAAAGGGACTAGTTAGTCTTTTCCCCTGAAATGTAAGGGAAATGTTCTTGATCAAATCTTTTCCTGCACTCATTGAAGGCTTGCCATGTATATCTACTATCCCCACACTATCTATGCCCTTTACCTTTACACGTTTATAGATTCCTTCTAACAATGCCTTAGAAATGGGTATATCATGTTGGACAACGTATCTGATGGACATCAACTCCTGCATGGCATAATTTAGACTGTACTCAATTTCGCGTGCTGCTTGGCGGGCCAAAAAAAGTTGTTGTCTATTAAATTGTTCACTGACAATTCTTTTTAAATCCCTTGCCGAATACAAGCCAAAGACAAAGGCCAGTATAAGGACTAAACAGATGCATAAGCCAATAATGACTAAAAGACCTTTTCTATGCATTATAAACTTTATTGTTTTTAACATAAAATAGTTTGGATTGAAAGTTTATCCACACATGGGCCACCCTTATTATTTGGGGAAAGGCACTTAAAAAAGTAGCCCATAGTGGATACTTTATAATTATCAAAAAGTGTGCCAAATAAAAAGCAAATACCTTAAATATATTTAAGGATAATTGTCTACAAAAAGGCGACATTAGTGATTCCTTGACATATTTAATAACCTGAATATATTCAGTTAGTGGCTATTGTGCTGAGTTTCATATTAATAGTATTTACTTTTATCCTACCAAGTATTTCTCTTTCCCAACCACCTATAAAACTGGCTATCTTACCGTTTAAAATCTATTCTGGGGAAGACCTTGGCTATCTTAAGCAAGGTATATCTGAGATGTTAGAAAGCAGGCTCTCCTGGGAAGGGCGTATATGGGTTATTGAGATATCTAAGGACACTAAAGAAAAAAGTATAAGGGAGATTGGAAGGGAGCTCAATGCAGATTATATCCTTTCTGGCAGTCTTACCATATTTGGAGGCAGTGCAAGCATTGACCTGAGGCTTGTCAATACAGAAGATGGAAAGACTACCCCTTTTTTTGGCCAGTATAATAACCTAGATGAAGTAATCCCAAACATAGGGAAGCTAGCAGGAAAAGTAGTAGAGAAACTGATTCCTCCTGAAGTATCTGAGAAAAAAGAGGTAGCTGAACCTAGTGAAGTATCTGAAGAAAGGCCTGAAATAAGTGAAAAAGCAATCCACAGGCCAAAATTAAAAAGAGGAGGAACAACTTTACGTGTTACCTTCTTCACTGATGTTTTAAAACCAAAAAATGCTCAAACTTATCATCTTTTTCTTTCTGATAAACCACAAGTCAAAGGAAAAGACCCTATTGTTGATGAAGAAGATATAGAGATAGGGAATGCCAGTTTTCCTGAATATAGACGGGCAGGAAAGATAGAAAAACAGGGTCTTGATTTAGGTAAGGTCAGTGTTAGTGTTAAAGAGAAAACGAGTTTTGTCTTTGATGTCACCGATTTTATCAATAAATATCCATCAAAACGCTATTTTTTGGCAGTAAAAAAAGAGGAGGCAGATTATTTTTTGGCAATGGAGGTCTGTTTTAAAAAGGGGATCAACTTTTCAGATAAGATTAGAATTGCCTTTCAAACAGGTATTTTAGGTGGCTTATTTGACCAAAAACTTCATACTAAAGCAGATACCTTAGAGTTTAGCGTTGGGAGTCCTGAATAATAATTGGGGTCACTTGCTTTTCAGTAAGCGTTCACCGCTGAGACGCAGAGGGCGCAGAGATGAAAGTTTTTTCTCTTGCCGGTGAGAGGCCGGCAAGAGAAAAGATTAGAATTTGAACTCGAAATGGACATTAAAGTCGGTCATAGAGCGTTTTTTGCCTTGGGCCAGCACATACTCTTCTGCACCATCATCATACCATACATGATCAACGCCAAGAGACATCCATGCAGAGTATCCTTTGATGTAGTAATTAAGAGCAACTGAGACACGATTAAGGGTAAAATCTTTATTATTCCAAGCATTATCTGCGTTCATTTGCTCAAATCTTGCTGCAAGGGCAGGCCTTCCATAACCAATAAACTTATTATAGAGGAATTGCCCTGCAGCCCACCAGAATTGGCTATCTTCTTTATCATCACCATATTTATCTCCATATAGACCATAATGGGTCTCTTTTGAGTACATGTATCCAAATTGTAACATAGGGACATATTTATTTTCACTGCCAAATCTCTTTTCCCAAAACCCATCAATAGCAAATATCTCATTGTCAAGACCATCCCATATCTCTTCCCTAGAATATCCTACACCAATATTACATACGTCTTTTTTCCCAAGATAAGAATCTCCCCTTGTCCCTTTAATGGAGTATTCGGGTTTATATCCTAACCAAGTAGGGGTAAAGACAAGCCTCACTGTGGGCCTAACACCCTTAAATCCCTGTCCTTCTTTTCCTACGTTTCTGAGCTCAGAGTGGGGGTTGTTATTTGGCTGATTAAATAGACCTACGTGATATTCAAGCATCCCATCAAGGAGGTATCCCATAGCGGTAACGCCTGGATGCCTAATTCGAAGACAGGTCCTATTTGTCTTAAGATATTCATTGGCTTTAGCTTTAAATAGCCCATGGACATCATATCTATAGTAGTAGTCAGTAGGAATGAGTTTCTTATAATCAGACCTTTGGTGATATCTACTAATAGGTAGACGCTGCCTGCCAAATCTGATTTTAAATTCATTAGGACGAGGACGGAATACAAGATTTACACCAGT
>CAZNJP010000085.1:0-8898 GCA_964573345.1 uncultured Syntrophobacter sp.
GTGATTACAATCTCTGTTTTTAAGGAATTTGGTAAAACAGACCTTGCCTCTTCAGGTTTAGCACCCAATTTGATTAGCTCCATATAGGTCTTTTCAGCATTTTCCATGGCATTTTTCCAGATTTTATATTCCTTTGAATCATCATTCCAAAAACATGGCTTAATCACAGTAATTTCATTACCAAATCGCCCCTTGCTGTAATTGCAAAATCTTGTTGACTCCTGAGTAAATGAGGCAATCCTGTGACGGACCAGTTCATGGCTTACGCCGCGATCACAAATTACCCTTATTGTAACCTTCTCGTGCTCAATTACAGATTCGTGGCCCAAATCCAAGACCATCTTGACAAATTTTTTGGCTGAATCAGGTGTTATCTTATGTTCACTTTTATAGGCGGTTCTTCCTGCCTTTTCTATTCTTTTAAGAATTTTCTCACCATCTATAGAATCTTCAATGATAAAATAGGGCTTTATAATTTTCATAGATTATAATTTAGGCCTATTGAGTGGCCAAATTTTCAAAGCGGGTATATTTATCTAAAAACGCCAGCTTGGTAGTGCCTGTTGGGCCACTCCTCTGTTTACCTATGATAACCTCTGCAATTCCTTTATTGGGGTTCTCTTCTTGGTCATTGTAGACCTCATCTCTATAAATGAATACAATGAGGTCTGCATCCTGCTCAATGGCCCCTGATTCTCTTAGGTCTGCCAGTCTGGGTCTTTTGTTATCACGCTCTTCCACACGCCTGTTTAATTGAGAAATAGCTATTACAACAACATTTAATTCTTTTGCCAATGCCTTTAGTGAACGGGAAATTTCTGATATTTCGCGTTCTCTGGTATCTACATATTTTCCCCTTCCCTTCATGAGTTGAAGATAATCAACAATAATCAGCCCTACATTATGCTCTGCCTTAAGCCTTCTAGCCTTTGCCCTCATTTCTAAGACAGAAAGGGCTGGAGTATCGTCAACAAAAACTGGTGCCTCATAGAGAGTATCTGCAGCATTAATAAGCTTAAGCCTGTCACGTTCTGTAAGGCGACCAGAGCGAATTTTTTGGCTGTCTAACCTTGCTTCGGTACAAAGCATACGTATGGCCAATTGCTCCTTAGACATCTCTAAAGAAAAGAAGCCCACAGGTACACCAGCACGGGTAGCTGCATGTTGTGTTATGTTTAAGGCAAAGGAGGTCTTTCCCATAGTAGGGCGACCTGCAATGATTATCAAATCAGAGGGCTGCAGGCCTGAAGTTTTATTGTCAAAATCTATAAATCCAGTAGGTATTCCTGTAACTGCATCCTTCTTGGCAGAAAGTTGTTCAATGGTCTCAAATGTCTGTTTAATAATGTCCTTTAAAGGATAATAACATGTTTGGATACGTTGCTGAGTAATAGAAAAGATGGACTCCTCAGCTTTATCTAAGATCTCTTCTACATCTTCGCTGGCCTCAAAACCAAGATTTGTGATATCTGCAGCTCGTGTAATTAAGTTGCGAAGTATTGATTTTTCCTTTACAATCTTTGCATAATGTACAATATTGGCAGTACTAGGCACTGAATCCACCAGGCTGGCAATATATATTGCCCCTCCTACTTCTGTGAGCTTCCCTGTTTTTTGTAATAGTTCGGTTACTGTAACGATATCTAAGGGGGCGTTTTTCTCAAATAACTCTAAAAATGTTAAAAAGATCTTTCGGTGATTATCTCGATAAAAGTCATCAGGCCCAATAATTTCCAAAACTTTATGTAAGGCCTCGTTATCTATTAAAATGCCACCTAGGATAGATTGTTCAGCCTCTATATTTTGGGGAAGGACCCTTTGATAGACCCCCTCCATAGTGGTAGCTAAATTGGTTTTCATTCTCTACGAACCAGAGGCCTTTATGACCTTTACCTTCAGATATGCCTGTATTTCAGGATAAAGCTTAATCAATACCTCATAATCACCTATTTGTTTGATAGGCTCATCTAAGGCAACCTTCTTTTTATCTATCTCTATACCCTTTTCTTTTAAAGCCATAGCAATATCCGCAGATGTAACAGAGCCAAAGATTTTTTCTTCTTCTCCTGCCTGTTTTTTAATCTCACATATAAGTCCTTCTATCTTTTTGGCCAAATTTTCTGCCTTTTGCCTTTCTTTCTCCTTCTTCTTCTCAAGGACTTGCCTTTGATATTCTAATGCCTTGATATTATTAGGGGTAGCAGGAACGCCCTTTTTTTGGGGTACAAGGTAATTTCTGGCATAACCATCAGCCACCTCTATTACATCCCCTGCTTGCCCTAGAGATGGGACATTTTCTATTAGAATGAGTTTTATCATTACTCGTGGCCTACTGTAGTGTAAGGTAATAAGGCCAAGTGCCGCGCCCTTTTAATGGCTAAGGTAATCTGCCGTTGGTGTTTTGCACAATTTCCCGAGATCCGCCTGGGAATAATCTTGCCCCGATCTGTAATAAATTGTCTTAAGGTCTTTGGATCTTTATAAGAAATTTTCAAATTTGAGTCGGCACAAAAACGACAAAACCTGTGCTGAACATAAAATCCTTTCTTTTCAATCTCTGTATTCATATAACCTCCAACCTTAAAGGGCTAAGGATTGAAGAATCAAAGGATAAAAAAGGCGAATCACAAAACAAAAAAATCTTCAATCCTTAATTCTTACCCCTTAAATCCTAAGAATGCTTTTGATATCATATTAGCCTTGTTTTGGCAAGGGAGTTTATGTGTGATAAGCGGCATTTATCTGAACATATTCTGGGGTTAAATCACAGGTGTACCAAGTGATTTCTCGATTTCCTTGATTAAGGTCAATAATGATTTTTATCTCTTTTCTTCTTAAATAAACCTTAGCCTGTTTTTCTGATGTTTTCCCCAGACCACACCCATTTTTTACCAGGCAAATTTTATCAAAATATATATCTATCTTCTGGTGTTTTATCTTTGCCCTTGATTTTCCAATGGCTGCCAGCAGTCGCCCCCAATTGGGATCCTCGCCATAGATAGCCGTCTTTACTAAGGGAGAATTTACTACTGCACGGGCAATATTCTCGGCTACTTCTGTATTTGGGCTTCCTTTAATGCAAATTTCTATTAACTTACTTGCCCCTTCACCACCCTTAACAATCATTTTAGAAAGCTTTGTAGCTACCTTAAGTAAAGCCTCAGAAAAAATGGGTGTTTCTGTATGTAAAGGAGAATTTTTTGCAGAGCCATTGGCAAAGATCAGGGCCATGTCATTAGTACTGGTATCCCCATCTATAGAGATACGATTAAAGGTTTTTGATACCACCTTTTTAAATGTTTGTTTTAATACTTCTTGGCTGATAGCTATATCTGTAATAAAAAATGCTAACATAGTAGCCATTTGTGGCATAATCATCCCTGCTCCTTTGGCTATACCTAAGATAGAAAAGGGAATATTATTAACCTTTGCTTTAGCAAAACCCAATTTGGGAAAGGCATCTGTGGTCATTATGGCACAAGCCACATCCCTCCAAGCACTTTGGTTAAGGTCCTTCACTAAAGAGGGAATAGTCTGCTTAATCTTTTCCATAGGGAGTAGCTTTCCAATAATGCCTGTAGAGGCCACCAGGACAAGCCTTTCAGGAATGTCTAATGCCTTTGCTGCCCATTTACTCATTAATCTGGCATCCGTATTACCTTGCTTACCTGTGCAGGCATTGGCGTTTCCAGAATTTATAATAATGGCCTGTGCCCATCCTGATTTTATTCGCCTTTTGGTAAGATTTACCGGTGCTGCCTTTATGCGATTTTGGGTAAAGGTACCTGCCACTATTGCTGGCTTTTCGCTATATATTAGGGCCAGGTCCTTTTTATGTTTCTTTATTCCAGAAGCTAATGCACTGCCCAAAAATCCCTTTATTTTCATTTATTTCTTCCACAACAATGCTTATATTTCTTTCCACTACCACAGGGACAAGGGTCGTTTCTACCAATCTTTTTCTTTTTGCGGACATAAGGTTTTTTCTTCTCATCTGAATGGCCTGCATGGCTTAGTTGCACCTCAGAAGGTCTTTCTGGCCTTAAAGCAGTAAATTCTTCACCCCTAATCTCTACCCTGAATAAATTTGCCAAGGTTTCTCTTTTGATTCTTTCCATAAGGTCACTAAACATGCTAAAGCCTTCCTTTTTATATTCTTGAAGGGGGTCCCTTTGCCCATAGCCACGAAGTCCAATACCCTCTCTTAGGTAATCCATGGCTACCAAATGGTCCTTCCATAGGCCATCTACTATTTGAAGCATGATATACCTTTCTAAAAGCCTCATATTTTCTGTACCAAATAATGATTCCTTTTTTTCATAAAGCCTATAGGCCTCTCTTAAAACCTCCTGTTTTACCTGTTCTATATCTTCTCTATGATTCAAATCCATTTTTAAAGAGAATAAATGTAAAATATGTTTTTTTAAACCATTTTTATCCCAATCTTCTGGATGTGCATCTTGAGGGCAGTGCATTTCCACTAGGGTATTTATTTGGTCTTCAATCATGGCTACAATGTCCTCTCTTAGATTGCCTTCCATGGTCTCACGACGCTGCCTATAAATGATCTTGCGCTGTTCATTCATAACATCGTCATACTCTAAGAGCTGCTTTCTAATGTCAAAATTGTGGGCTTCAACCTTCCTTTGGGCATTTTCTATGGCCTTACTAACCCATTTATGTTCAATGGGTTCTCCCTCTTGCATCCCCAATTTTTGCATCATGGAAGAGAGCCTTTCTCCACCAAAGAGGCGCAGCAGATCGTCTTCTAAAGAGAGATAAAAGCGGGAGGAACCAGGGTCTCCTTGACGACCAGACCTTCCCCTGAGTTGATTATCTATTCTCCTGCTTTCATGGCGCTCTGTGCCTATAATATGCAAACCTCCCAACTCTGCTATTCCACTTCCCAAAACAATGTCTGTGCCTCGGCCAGCCATATTGGTAGAGATAGTTACTCTTCCCCTTTGCCCTGCCTGGGCAATAATTTCTGCCTCTCTGGCATGGTGTTTGGCATTGAGTACAGAATGGGGAATTCCTGATTTTTTTAACATATGGCTTAACTTTTCAGATTTTTCAATAGAAATAGTGCCTACCAGCACAGGACGTCCTTTCTCATACAGTTCTTTTATTTCATCCAGTACTGCCTTAAACTTTTCTCTCTCAGTGCGATAGATTACATCTGGATAGTCTATACGAATCATCTCTTTATCTGTAGGAACAATTACCACATCTAGATTATAAATTTGCTTAAACTCAGCCGCCTCTGTATCTGCTGTGCCTGTCATACCTGCTAGCTTTTCATACATGCGAAAGTAATTTTGAAATGTAACAGTGGCTAAGGTCTGGTACTCGGTTTGCACCTCTACCCCCTCTTTTGCCTCTAATGCCTGGTGCAAGCCCTCGCTATAACGCCTTCCGGACATAAGCCTTCCTGTAAATTCATCAACAATCACTACTTTTCCATCTTTTACAATGTAATCTACATCCCTTTTAAACAGGTGATGGGCCTTTAGACATTGATATAAGGTGTGCAACACGTCTATATAGCGAGGGTCATAAAGGTTGTCTATCTTTAGTAGCCTTTCTACCTTGGCTACACCAGCTTCTATCAAGGCAGCAGTCTTTGTCTTTTCTTCTAAAGTAAAGTCAATATCTTTCTTTAAATTAGGCACAAGGCGGTTAAGCTGATAAAAGAGGGCTGTAGACCTCTCTCCAGGCCCAGAGATGATTAAAGGGGTCCTTGCCTCATCAATTAAAATACTATCTACTTCGTCCACAATGGCATAATAAAAATCACGTTGAACCAAATCTTCAAGGTCAAATTTCATATTGTCCCTGAGATAATCAAAGCCAAATTCATTGTTAGTGCCATAAGTAACATCTGCTGCATATGCCTTTTTTCGCTCTGAGTCATCCATTTCATGCAAGATGACTCCTACGTCTAATCCCAAAAGCCGATAAATCCCTCCCATCCACTCACTGTCCCTTTTTGCCAGATAGTCATTGACAGTGACGATATGGACACCTCTTCCTAATAGGGCATTCAGGTAAACAGGCATGGTAGCAGCCAGTGTTTTTCCTTCTCCTGTCTTCATTTCTGCAATCTTTCCTTCATGAAGCACGATGCCACCTATTACCTGGACATCAAATGGACGCTGGCTCAATGCCCTTACCGCGGCCTCCCGCGCCACTGCAAAGGCCTCCTCTAATATGTCATCTAGAGTAGCACCTTGAGAAAGCCTCTGTTTAAATTCGGAAGTCTTTGCCCTTAATGCCTCATCAGAGAGTTTCCTGATTTCGGGTTCCAACTGGTTTATCCTATCCACAATAACGCTAATTCGATTTAATTCTCTTTCATTCTTTGTCCCTATCAATTTTGTAAATAAACGGCCTATCATCTGAAATTCCTATAATAAATTAACTCACAGATTTATTTATTGCAACTTTTTTCTCTTGCATTATAATCTCAATGTTGGTAATTAACCTAAATAAATGAAAAATTTTGCCGTATTTTTAGATAGGGATGGAACTATTAATGAGGAGATGGGTTATATCAATCACTTGGATAGGTTTATTATCCTTCCTAAGGCAATAGAGGCCATTAAGTTTTTAAAAAGACACAATTTCAAGATAATAATTACCACTAATCAAGCAGGTGTAGCAATGGGGTATTTTCCAGAAAGTTTTATTTCCGAAACTCATAATTATTTAATAAATACATTAGCAGAAAAGGGAACGTGTCTAGATGCCATTTATTATTGCCCTCATCACCCCCAGGCAAAGGTAGCCACCTATGGTAAGGATTGTCCCTGCCGCAAACCAAAAACAGGCTTAATTCTTAAGGCAAAAAAGGAGTTTAATTTGGACTTAAGCAAGTGTTATGTGGTAGGTGATAAATTTATTGATATCGAATTTGCACACAATGCTGGTTTAAAGAGTATTTTGGTATTGACTGGGTATGGAAAAGGGGAGATAAAATGGGTTGCTCCTAAACATGCATTAAAACCAAATTTTGTAGCCAAAGACCTCTACCAAGCTGCCAAATGGATAGTAAATGAAAATTTTATTGATTAAGCTAAGTTCACTAGGGGATATTATTCATACATTACCTGCCTTATCTTTACTTCGAGAAGCATTTCCCAATGCCCGTATTGATTGGGTTACAGAAGAGCTTCCGGCAACTCTTCTTTCTGGCCACCCTTATATAGATAAGGTCTTTGTTTATAAACGTTATGTTTGGCCAGATTATTTAAAAACAGGAAAATGGTTTAAATTGCTGAATGAGACAAGGGCATTTTTTAAAGATATAAAAAATGGATATGATATTATTTTAGATTTCCAAGGGCTTTTAAAAAGCGGTATTATTACTGCATTAACCAAGGGAAAAAGGAAGATTGGCTTTGAAGGTAAGGAATTTAATTATTTGTTTTTAAAAGAAAAGGTTTCTACAAATTATAATGACCATGCTATATTAAGATATCTAAAATTAGTAGAACACCTAGGCATTCCTATAAGGCATATAGATTTTCCTTTATCTTATAACCATAGAAAATGGGATTTTCCTAAACCATTTGTTGCGATTAATCCTTTGGCCAGATGGCAAAGTAAACTCTGGTTTAGGGAAAAATGGGTGGCCCTGGCAAAGGCCTTAAATAAATTGGGCTATAAGGTAGTTTTTACAGGTAATATAAATGATTCAATTTATATAAGCGATGTTTGTAAAAATATCCCAGATGCTGTTAATCTTTCAGGAAGGACTCCATTAAAGGAGCTGGCAAGCCTTTATAAACAAGCTAATTTAGTTATATCTGTGGATACAGGAACTATGCATTTGGCGGCTGCTGTAGGAACACCAGTTATTGCCCTATTTGGCCCAACTGCCCCTTGGCGTACTGGCCCTTTTGGAAAGCAACATAAGGTTATTTATCATGGCCTTTTTTGTCAGCCATGTTTTAAAAAGAAATGCCCTACAAGGTTATGTTTAAAGACTATTAAGGTAGAAGAGGTAATGGCTGCAGTAGAGGAAATAAGCTCTCAGTGATAATTGACATAGTTTCTAGGGTTGAAAAATGAGTAATTATTCAGCCTTATTATTTTTCACCACAGAGTACACAGAGAATTAGGAAAGTTATTAACAACCCTTTTTTATTTCTGCAACCTCTGCGGTGAATAGTTACAAAAATGATTTTTAGGGCAAAATATGGGGTTATACCAGCTTGTGATGTCAAAAACTTGGCCGAACTAGACTTACTTGTAAAAAGTACATGTTCCCTTGATTTTATAGTGGGATACAAAATTGGAAGTTTATTGGCTTTGTCCTATGGCATCGAAAAAGTTGTAACTGTTATTAGAAACTATACTAAACTTCCTATAATTTATGACCATCAGAAATTTGGAACTGATATTCCAGCTATTTGCAGTGGTGAAATATTAAGATTTTTAAAAAAAGCAGGAATTGATGCCATAATAATTTTCCCTCTTTCAGGAATAGAAACACTAAGATCTTCAGTAGAGGGCTGTTTTAAAAATGATATCGTCCCTATAATTGGTGGCGAGATGACACACCCAGGTTACTTAACAAACCAGGGAGGCTATATTGATGTAACCCAACCAAGGAAAATATATCTAGATGCTTGCAAGCTTGGAGTAAAAGGGTTCATTATCCCGGGAACTAAGATTAAAAAAATGGAAGAGTATAAAGAAGAAATTGAAAAAACCATATCCCAACCTTATTTTCTTTTTCCAGGGATTGGGAAGGGGCAAGGAGGAGATATAGTTGCAGCCTTTAAGGCAATTCATCCTTATGCTGGTTATGCAATTGTAGGAAGAGGTATTTATGCACAAGATAATAAAAAGGAAGCTGCTGAAAAGTTGTGGGAGAAAGTAGTTGGATATTTT
>CAZNJP010000086.1:0-8877 GCA_964573345.1 uncultured Syntrophobacter sp.
AATAAGCTCTCTGGCCTCTTTAGGAGATATGGCCTGGCCATTTAAATCCCGCAAATGATATCTTGCATGTATCAATGGCAATTCGTTTTGTTCTAATCTTTTCATCCGTTTTAAAACAGCATAAATACGGCCTGCCATTTTATTTGCTAAGGCGCACATAATTGCATTGTGGTGCTTACCACGCTTTTTTAAACCATAATAACAGCTAGCAAACTCAGGGTCATACCGAATGGCTGTGGTTACAGCCATATAAAGGTGGTTCTTAAGAAGATTATTGCCTGCTTTGGTAATCTTTAGTCCCTTCTTTTCATGGATGCCTGATTGCCTTTTCTTCGGAGTGACACCGCTATAAGATTTAAAGGACTCTTGTTTTTTAAACCTGTCTATATCTCTCACAATGCCCATAATGCCTGCAGATATAACAGGACCTATGCCATATAGAGATCGCAGTATCCCCTTAGGGTCTATTTTTTTATATAAGGCACACATCTTTTTCTCTAAGGCCTCTATCTCTAATCTTTCATACTCCATGAGTCTAAACTCGGTGTTGACTTCATCCTGGACCTGGGCATAGTCAAAAGGAAGGCAGCCCTTTTCCTTTAAGGGCCTATAAAGCTCTACTGCCAAAAGGCAGGCGTTAAATATCCTTTGTGCAAGTCTCTCATCTGAATTTCCATGTGTATATTGAGCTAAAAAATCTCTTAGTCCTTCATAGCCTAATGATTCTACCTTAAAGGGGTCAGCATAGTTTTTCATAAAGGCTACTTTTACCCCGTTAGAAGAATGCCCCGTGGCTTGCCACGGGGTTATTCCTATTTTCGCGAACACGGGGTTTAATGCCCCGTGTGAGCATTTCCGTTAGAAGGCCGAAGGTCTTCTAACGGGGTTTACTTGGGTAAATTTATTTTTTCCAAAAACAGACATAAGCTTTGGAATAGCATAAGAAAACATATGGATGATGCGAAGTTTCTTTTTTGTAACACTTTTTGCTAATTTATCCCGCTGTTTTACATAACGATATAAAGATTGGAGATCAGCAGTGGGTAAGGAAAGTTCATGTAGGCTGCTTTTATCTATCATGGGTAATTTAGCCAAGGTCATGGCATCGATGTTATCTGATTTGGTATGCCTTCTTAAAAACTTACGCAAGTCAGAGGATTTTTGAGTACTAACCAAAAATACACGGTGTCCCTTATCGATTAGATAGGCACTTATAGGCAACCAGGCCATACTGGTGGGTTCCATAACAAAGTTTAACCTTATAGGGCCATCTGTATCCTTAAGGGCCCTCTTAACCAATTTCTCTAAGCCCTCTTTAGTGGTGTCAAAGGAAAAAGATTTCCCTACCGGCTCATCATAACTAGAGAGCACCTGGGCAGTATGGGTCCCCTTTACTGCCAAATCAATGCCAATGTTACGTTCAATCATGATTACCTCCAACGGATATTTTGGATTATGAGGGAGGCCTCGTTTCCCTTTATGGTTCCAAGAAGGCACTGCCATAGTTGCACTTAATTCGGGACTTCCAACATTCCTTGGAATCACCAATTGCCTTAATCGGAGCCTCCCATAAAGGACGAG
Organism: uncultured Syntrophobacter sp.; assembly: GCA_964573345.1. GTDB lineage: Bacteria > Desulfobacterota > Desulfofervidia > Desulfofervidales > DG-60 > CAZNJP01. Next base: position 1,582 of record CAZNJP010000086.1, read on the forward strand.
GTAACAATGTAAAATTCGAGACAGTGTTTTACACTTCTCACTAAGTAATTTGTACCCTCATATCCTTTATGGGACACCCTCTAATCCAAAAAATTGATTCCGTCAAATTGAACTAACTGTAAAATAGTTATCAACATTATTAACAATTATTTTTTTGTTAATAACCATTCATTGATCTTAATATACAACTAAGAAGTCTTCACTGCAGGCACTAAGAGAAAAGGTAATTGTAGAGGTCTCTGGTAGCATTACACAGGAAAATCTACTTGAATATGCCCGCTTTGAGCCAGATATTATAAGCCTTGGTCAACTTACCCACTCAGCAAAGGCAGTAGATATAAGCCTTCATATGGAACCTAATTTAGGGCAGAAGAATTGTAGGAAATTCTGAATTAACCATAATATTTACATATTACCCCAGAAACTTTCTAATATGGGCTGCTTCCACAATAAGGGAGGGAATAAGCGCTTCCTGTCCAGTATTTAAGGCGTTAATGACATGAGAGGTAATTTCTTTATGCTCTGGGCTTGTTTTAAAAGAAAAGATTTGGGCGGCGTTGTTAAAGGCAGTCTTTATAGAGTTTAGGACTTCTTTTGGTAAAATGTCAAATACCTGCTTATTAAAAAACTTAAGGGCATCGGTCATGCTGTGATCAAAATTGACATAGATTTGCTTTAAGTAGGAGATATCTTCTGTATCCAGGGCATTAAATCCAAGGATTTCTGGTGGTAGGCCTAGAGAATAGCAAGCAGCACAAAAGCCAATAGCCCGGGGTAATACAATTCCACCCAGCTTTCTAGAATAGCCAAATAATCCTATGTGTAACTTGCGCCTTCTTCTTCTAGGCACATATCTGGCTACTTGGTTAATTAAAGAGGCCAGGGCCTCTATCTGTTCTGCGTAGGCTAGGGAATTTTTATCTATGATCTTAAGGCACATGGCTTCATCCACTACCCACCCATGCAGTCTGGGGGTTTCTTTTAATTTCTGAATAGCACTGATTACGTCTGGAACAGGATAATCATACTTAAAGGCCGATTGGACTGTAAAGGTTTGGACATCTGGGAATTCAAAACAAAGATTTCTTACATTATCTGGTCTAAAGTCCCCCCTGAATGGTGTTGTGCCCACACCCAGTATGGGATAAATGGGTTTTCCTAGTTTTTCAGAGAGTTTTCTCAATCGCTGTAAGGCAATTTTAATCAACAATATGGCACTTATCATTCCATAATTCAGGGCAGGATCTGATCTTGCTAAAAATACTCGTTGATAGGAAATGTCTTTATTTTTCAGGTATTCTGTGAGAATATCATGGGCTTTAAGCATATATTCTTTGTCCTCAAATAATGGGATGACATTAATAGTTTTTGGGTGAAATTCCCCAATCCAATCTGCAATGGTGATATCACCAGGACACAATGCTAAATTTTGCTTGCCTGCTACAAACTCCTTGTAATAATAATAAATTCGATTAAGACACTTTGAAGAAGTAGTCATAGGTAAAATTACTTCAAAAATCGGGGGTATGTCGCTTTTGTAGAAGGCCTTAGCAGTGTCAAAAGAGCGGGGAATACTCTCTAGGGTTTCAAAAAGGACTTTGGCTTCCTCTTTCTCTATGGTTGGATTAGGCACCCTTAAGGTGATAAATACCTCTTTACCTAATTGACGTCTTTTGAAAAAATGTTCATATCTGGCCAAAAGTTTTCTAATGACATAGATGTCTACTTCTTTTCCCTCACAATCCCACATCTGTTCATCACAGTCCAGATGAGAAAAGGCATAATAAGCCTCTTGTATCTCATCTTCCCCAGCCATCTCTGGTCTTTGGGTAAAAAAGGGTAAAGTTACATTATCAGGATGCTGGGTGGACATTACACGGGGTATTTTAGGAAACATTCTCTCCCCTTTTCTGGTAAAATTTTACCACATTTATAGCAAGAGGTCATCCCTAGTCCGACCAAGCGACTAAACTTGTCAGGGCAAGAAATATCTTGGTCAAGAACTCACATCTATTAAGAAGAAGCTGATGAACTTGTTAGGCAAACTACCTAACCCTTGGGTAAAAGCCTGATTTTCCCCCTGAAGCGGTCAGCCACTACCTGGCCAATGATGGCTGCATATGTAACCCCTTCTTTATGCAGTTTCTCTAAGCAAAGTTTAGCTTGCTCTTTAGGTAAAGAGATAATCAGTCCACCAGAGGTTTGGGCATCAAACATAAGGTCTAGTAATGGTGGGGAGATCCCATCTACTATTTCTACTGAGCAACTGCAAAATGACCTATTTGCATAGGTGCCTGCTGGGACAAAGCCCATAGAGGCATATTCTAGTGCCTCTGGGATTATAGGTACATTTTCTGCAAAAAGCTCTACTTCTTTATTACTAGCATACACCATTTCTAATAGGTGACCTGTCAAGCCAAAGCCAGTAACATCTGTTAAGGCATGGACATTATATCTCAAGGCAATCTCTGATGCCCTGGCATTTAAGGTAGAGCATATTCTTATTAAGGTCTCTATTGCCTCTCTACTTGCAATATTCCCTTTAGTAGCCGTAGCAATAATCCCTGTTCCTACAGGCTTTGTAAGGATTAGGGCATCACCTACCTTTGCACCTGCATTGGTAATCACCCTATCAGGGTGGACAACACCTGTTACAGAAAGGCCATATTTCATTTCTTTGTCCTCAACACTGTGCCCGCCTACAAGTATGGCCCCTGCCTCACAGATCTTTTCCAGCCCCCCTTTTAGAATCTTTTTAAGCACATCTTTTTCGACCTCTTTAATAGGAAAGCATACAATATTCATACAGGTCAGTGGTCTTCCACCCATGGCATAGACATCACTTAAGGCATTGGCTGCTGCAATCTGCCCAAAATAGTAAGGGTCATCTACAATAGGGGTAAAAAAATCAAGTGTCTGGATTAAGGCCAGGTTGCCTGAAATCTTATACACCCCAGCGTCATCCTTGGCACCATAACCCACCAACAGGTCTGGGTGGTTTGGCACAGAGAGTTCTTCCATTACTGCCTCTAAGTCCCCTGGACTCAATTTTGATGCTCAGCCAGAGGCATCTACCTTTTCTGTCAATCTATATTGGCTTTCTAATTCTAACACTGCCATAATTTTAAAATTTAATGAATAAGATGGACTAAGTCAAATTCCAATAATTTATCCTAAGGCTTTGTTACTATTGGAAATCTAAATAGATTCAAAGAAAAGCCTGGTTACTGCCCTAGGCAATCCATTTCCTATTTCCTCCTTTAATGATTGAATAATTGTCCTTGCCTTATTCAAGGAAAGGCCTATTTCTGTAGGGGGACGATTTGCCATAATGCAAATTTTTGGCATTAAAAGGAGCATTAATTCACAGCTTAAACAGTATTTTTTATCTTTAATGTGTTTTTTCCAAAAAGGCTCTAGGTCAAAATTTTCTTTCTTTTGTCCCAAAAAACTGGCATCCTGCAATTTATCATAAAGGAGCAAATAGTCTTTTCCTTCAAAATTAAAATCTAATAAAAGATATGAACTATCTTCCATATAAGCCTTAACCATCCAACAGAAATACTTAATGCCCCTTTTTAAGTATTAGGTCAAATAGAGATTCTCAATAACAAAGGCCATTTTCTATTGAAAATCTCTATTTGACTTTTCAATAGTACTTATATAAATTAGCAATCCATGAGGTTATTAGAGAGGATAAAAGAGAAATTTATACCAAAGAGGAAGGTATTTGAAAAAGGGAAAGGGCTAATCATCTTAAATGAGGTATCAGAGGCCATGCAGGTAGAAAAGGTCCTTAAATCCTTTGATTATCAGGTTAGAGGTGTGGCCCCTCCCCCTGAGATCCGTAAGGGCTGTGACCTGGCAGTAGAGTTTAACCTGGTAGACCAATTAGGGATAGAAAGGGTTCTTAAAAGGAGTGGACTTGATCCATTAGACATAATTTCACTGGATGACATATCTCAAAGGCCTTTAGACATAACCAAGGAAAAGGAATTCGGAAGGTACATTATGGTAACCGCAGCCAATATGAAGATAACAGCAGATAGAGACACTGGGATAATTGTCAATATCTCAGGCGGGGGGTGTCCGGATGTCCCTTATCTGACAGTAAGCCTTTTAGGAAAAAGGTTAAATGAAATAGAAGATATTGATAATATAGGCTATTCCCTCTGTGCCTATATGTTAAAGAAGGCATATGAAAGGGCATCATATATCTTAAACCAGCATTGAGGCACAAACTTGTTTCTCATTATGGGCACTCTGCCATTTGATAATATAGAAATAACAGCCGAAAAAGCAGTATTTGAAGGCGAAAAACTCAAAATAGGAAATTTTGAGGTTTCTCCTAGCTTGGGTACAAGCACCATGGTGGCATCGGCCTGCATTACATGTAAGGCATTAAAATTAGAATCCCCGTATTTTATCACTGCTGGAGACATAGGAGATGGAAGAAAGAGCAAGGAGCTCTATCAATATGTAGCAATTAATATTTCATCCATTAATCCCAGTGTCTTGGCCATGCACTATATCATGCCGGATATAACAGGAATAAGGAGCATTTTTGATTCAATAGAGACACAAAAGATGGCCATAATAGCAGATGCTGGTGCCATGTACGCTGCCAAGGCAGCAGGGCTTTCAAAAAAGATTGATATATTTACACCCGATGCAGGCGAAATGGCCTATTTGGCAGACCCAAAGGCTACTCACCCTGCCTATGTACAGCACCTTCTATTTGAATTGGATGCCTCTGAAACCATTACCTTGATAAAAAAGGCATATGAGTATGGAAATGTTCCTGATGTATTATTGGTAAAAGGGCCTATAGACTATATTGTAGAAAGGGGTGAAGTAGTTGAGACCATTGATGAGCCATGTATTCCTGCCTTAGAGGCCATGGGGGGGACAGGTGATAGCCTAACAGGAATCCTCTCTGCCTTAATTTATGCAGGATTTGAGAAGGTCGAAGCCTGCATAAAGGCAGCTAGAATCAATCGTATTGCAGGAAAACTTGCAAATCCTGACCCTTCAACATCCATTTTAGAAATAATAGTCAAAATTAAAGATGCATTAAGGGAGGTTGCAATAAGTAGGCAGTAAGGAGTAAGCAGTATGCACTATAGAGGCTATAAAGTTTATCAGTTTTCGTATAATTTGGCCTTGAAGATATACGAGCTTACAAAAAAGTTTCCCAAAGAGGGAAGGTGTAGATTTTTCTGCTTACTCCTTAGTCCATAGTGCATACTATTAAGGGGAGGTGAAATTATGCGTATGACAGCAGCAATAGTAGGGGCTATTGTAGGGTTTTTGGCTGCAGCAGTGCAGGCATTCTTTCATGTGATACCCCCACCTGCCTATGGCATTTGCATTGCCTGCCATGTAAGGGATTTAATGAACTGGATTGCTGCCCATATATACCCCATATATGGCCTGAAAGCCGATGGTGGCCTAATAATACCTGGTGGCCCTGTCTCCTATAATTTCCCTTTGATTACCACCATAGGGGTGTTAATTGGGGCATACATTGCAGCCAGCATAAACAATGAATTTAGGTGGAAGGTAATGAGGGTAGCCTGGCAAAGGCCGTTTGCAGAGTTTTTTTGGGGGATGATGGTTATGATATCTGCCCTAACAGTAGGGGGTTGTCCCATAAGGACAGCACTTAAGACTGCATATCTAGATATAACTGCAGCTATAGGGCTTGTAATGATTGGTGTAGGTGTATTTTTTGGCTGCCAGGTACTAAAGAAATTGGTCTATGGGAGGTAAGATGGATATATTACCACCAGTGGCAACCCTATGCCTTGGCATAATCTTTGGCTATATCGGCCAGAGGGCAAGGATGTGCTTTATAGGGGGAATGAGGGACTATTTTCTTGTAAGGGATACATATTTGATAAAGGGGCTATTTACCTTTTTAATATTTGCCTTTATTGGTTTTATAATATTCCATTTTATCTCACCAGCCATTAAGACATTTCCCTGGTTTTTAAATGGAAGCGGTGTATTTCTAAAAAAGTGGGCAGCTATGGGAATAAACGCAAACCCCAGCCTTGTTTTGCCTGTTCCTGGAGACCCCATTACCTGGTCTCCAAAGGCATGGGCACACATAATCCTTGCCATGATTGGTGGATTTGGACTGGGGTTTTTCTCAACCCTTGCTGGTGGTTGCCCTTTCAGACAGCATGTAATGGCCGCTGAAGGAAGCAAGAGTGCCATAGTGTATTTGATAGGGCTTTACCTTGGGGCCATAGTATTTCATAGGTTTATTGCCCCTTTTATTAAAACTGTTTTAGGCTAAACATGACTTTTTGGTTACAATAAAAAAAGTAGGTAAAGGCATAGGCAAAGGTAAAGATTTTTTCTCTGCCTGCCCGCTAACGCCTGAGCGCCTGCCCGCAACGCTCTCGCCCGTCCGCCTCGGCTGAGGCCTCGCGATGCCGGGCGGGCTTGCGAGGCGGGCGGGTAGCGATGGCAGGCGGGCCTTAACCTCTACCTATTTTTTTAAGTGGAGGTGATTATGGCTGATTTAAGTGTAGATGTATGTGGTGAAGTCTGCCCTGTGCCAGTTATGAAGACAGATGAAGCACTATCAAAGATGGAAAAGGGGCAAACCTTAGAGGTAATTGTGGACTACCCACCTTCAAAGGAGAACGTACAAAGACTAGCTACCTTTAGGGGAAACAAGATAATAGAAGTAAAGGAAGAGGGAGAAATAGTGAAGATATTGATTGAAAAAACATAGAAAAAGACAATGAAAAATGCAAAAGTCAAAATAAGAAGCCAGAAAACAGAAGTTAGAAATCTGTTCTCTGATTTCTAAATTTGCATAGAAAATATTGAAAGGGGGTGAGCCAATGAAGATAGGTGTTAGGAATCAATTGATTGGTGAAGTAACAAAGATAGTGAAAGATGGGGTAATGACCCTGGTGTATGTAAAGATTCCAGCAGAATCTATGATGGCATCGGTCTTCACAGTAGACTCATTAAATGACCTGGGGATAAAAGAAAGGGATGAGGTCAAGGTAGTTGTAAAGGCCATAAACGTAATATTGATGAGAGAATAACATTATAAGAAGTTGATTGTGAAAAGATTTAGGTAAGAGAGAGCTATCAGCGAACCGCCAAAGTTCTTTCTCCTGATAGCCCCTCCCCGGCATACAGAAGAACGAATAATCTTCTGTGTGCCACCCCTATCTTACCTGAATCCTTTCCTTAAATCAAGTTTCTTTAAAATAGGGATGTCTGTAAGATTGTTGGTAACCTAATATACTCTCTTTCCCTTGATGGGAG
>CAZNJP010000087.1:0-8759 GCA_964573345.1 uncultured Syntrophobacter sp.
GACAAGTCTGATGACAGTCCCCCCCATACGCCCTGCTGCACCAGCCACTACTGTTCTAATCATAATTCACTCCTGTAATACTTTTATAAATAGTATACAGTATGGACTAAAACTTATTGGCTTTATCTACCATTCCATATAGCATACGATTAAATCCCGATATTCCCGATACTGCTTACTGCATACTCCTTACTGCCTACTTATTACATCTCCTATTTAATCAGGCCGTAATCCTTTAGGTTCTCTTTCAATCTATTCAAATTTGATTCAGACATAGGACAAAGAGGCAATCTTAATTCTGGCTCAATCATCTCCATAAGGCCCAAGGCGGTCTTTACAGGAATGGGATTTGTTTCATAAAACATTGCTCTATAAAGGGGCATAAGTTTGTAATGGATGGCTCTAGCCCTTTCAATGTTTCCTTCCTCAAAGCTATGACACAACCCTGCCACATCGTGTGGGACAATATTGCTGGCTACAGAGATTACACCCTTTCCTCCAATAGCTAGTATAGGCAGTGTAGTAAAATCATCTCCAGAGATTATGGTAATCCTATCCCCACACATCTCAACAATTTGACTTATTTGCTTTAAAGAACCAGATGCCTCTTTAACAGCAACAATATTTTCTATTTCAGAAAGGCGGGCTAATGTATTGGGCTCAAGATTGCTACCTGTACGACTAGGCACATTATAAGGCACTAATGGGAATTTTGTCTCTTCAGCCAACTTCTTATAGTGCTGATAAAGCCCCTCCTGGGTAGGTTTATTGTAATAAGGGGTTACAAGAAGTGCCGCATCGGCCCCTACCTCTTTGGCATGTTTTACTAAATCTAAGGCCTCGGCCGTGGAGTTTGAACCTGCTCCGGCAATTACTGGCACCCTCTTCCTTACCGCCTCCATTGCAATTTTAACGACCCTTTTATGTTCATCATGGGATAGAGTAGCGGATTCACCAGTAGTGCCACACGGTACTAGTGCATCAATTCCCTTTTCAATTTGAAACTCGATTAAATCTCTAAAGGCATCCTCATCCACTTCTCCATTTTTAAAAGGTGTTACTAAGGCAGTGATTGCACCCTTAAACATCTCTCCCTCCTATAATAGTCTTACAAACTAGAATACAGTATGGACTGAGGAGTAAGCAAAAAATCCATGTTACTTACAAAACTTATTGGCTTTATCTCCCATTCCATATAGCATACGATCAAATCCCCGATACTCCTGATACTACTTACTGCATACTCTTTACTATCCAAAACCTTCTCCACACTCCTTACTGCCTACTTATTTTTGAACTTAATCTTCTAGGGCTTCTTCAAATAACTTGCCCTGATAAATTAATCGGGCCTCTCCTTTTAAAAATACCTCTTTAAAGCCCCCTATTTCTGCTATAAATGAAACCTCTAAAAATTCACCACTTTTTGTATAAACCTTTACTGGGGAATTTACCATATTCAGGCAATGGGAAATTAGTGAAGCAGCCACTGCCCCTGTTCCACAGGAAAGGGTCTCATCCTCTACCCCCCTTTCATACGTCCTTATTTTTACACTATTTTCAGAAACCTTTTTCACAAAGTTCACATTTGTACCAGATGGCTGAAAATGAGGATGAAATCTAATTCCTTTCCCTAATTGTTTTACCTCTATATTTTCTAAGTCTTTTTCTGAAAATATTACAGTATGTGGTACCCCAGTATTGATAAAATGAAAAGCAATCTGCTTTTCATCTATTTTTAATGTCTTGTTTAAGTGGATTTTCTTTGGAATAGGCATTTCCAATTTTACAAGATCTCTTTCTACCTCTGCTTTAATAATGCCTGCTTCTGTCTCAAAATTTAGTTTATCGCTACAAATACCCAAAATATAGGCCAATCTAGCAACACAGCGGGCCCCATTGCCACACATCTCTGCCTTAGTTCCATCGGCATTGAAAAAGTGCCATTTGAAGTCAAACCTATCTGAACTTTCAATAATGATTAAACCATCGGCCCCTACAGAATATTTAGCACGGCAAAGGGAAGTAGCAAGTTTAGAAGGGTTATAACCATTTAATTTGCTATCACGATTATCTATAAGAATAAAGTCATTTCCACTTCCACTCATCTTATAAAAATCAATTTGGGTTATTTTAACCACTCTGGTATCCTCTCCAAACTTATCAAATTCTTATAGGATTCTCTTTCACGGATTATCCAAAATTTTTCCTCTTTCACCAATACCTCTGCTGGACGAGACCTGCAGTTATAATTAGAACCCATTGAAAAACCATATGCACCACTGCTCATTATTCCCAAGAATTCACCTGGATTAACTGTCTCTATCTCCCTATCTTTTGCAAAGAAATCACCAGATTCACAGACAGGCCCTACTATGTCTGCTACAATACTTGGCCTTTCCTTTTTTGCACAAGGCCAGATGGCATGATAGGCATTGTAGAGACTAGGTCTAACCAAATCATTCATTCCTGCATCTACAATGATAAAATTTTTTTCTGCCATTTTCTTAAAATAGAGTATCTTTGTCAACAAGATCCCAGCATTTCCTACAATAACCCTTCCTGGCTCCAAAATCAATGTACAACCTATGTCTTTGGCAAGTTCTAAAATGGCATTGGCATATTCATAGGGGTGGGGCGGCCTTTCTTCATGGTAAGGGATGCCCAACCCTCCACCTAAGTCTATGTATTTTAAGTTTATTCCTTTTTCTTTTAATGCATTAAATAAATTTTTAATTTGCTTAGCCGCTTCTAAAAATGGGGGTAGAAGAGTAAGCTGGGAACCGATATGGCAATCAATTCCTATCACATTCAGACAGGACATCTTAGTAGCTTCCTGATAAAGCATTTCTGCCTTATCAATATTAATGCCAAATTTATCCCTCTTTAAACCTGTAGAGACATAAGGGTGAGTCTTTGGGTCTATATCAGGATTCACACGCAGGGCAATAGATGCCGTTTTTCTTAATTCTTTAGCACAGGTATGGATGAGCTCAAGCTCTTGCTCAGATTCCACATTGAACATTAAGATACCTGTCTTTAGCGCATATTCTATTTCTTCTCTTGTCTTTCCTACCCCAGAAAATACAATTTTATCTGGGTCTGCACCTGCTGCCAGTGCGCAAAAAAGCTCCCCTCCAGAAACAACATCCATGCCACTGCCCAATTTGGCCATGAGCCTTAATATAGCCAAATTGCTATTAGCCTTAACCGAATAGCAAATAAGGTGGGGAATCTTTGAAAATGCACCATCAAATACATTAAAATGGCGAACTAGTGTGGCATGACTATAAATATAACAGGGAGTGCCCACTGCTTCAGCTATATCCTTTACAGGTACAGATTCAGCATAAAGCTCCCCATTCTTGTAAGTAAAATGATGCATGACTTTATTCTGTTTTAAATTTTATCTCAATTATCTTTGATTTAGGCCCAACCTTTTCCTTATAAAAACTCATTACTTGATACCAATAATTATAGCCAGGATGTACATCTGTATCAATCCAACTGATAATATTTTTGTGTTTTTTAATCTTAATCTCACAAACTTCTAATAGTGGGCAACCTTCACAAGCACTTTTAAAGATCTTAAAACCCTCTGCCTTTCCATTAGTGTATTTCCAAGTCAATTTTATCTTTCCTTCAATTATTTGCCCAGAAAATTCAGTAATTTCAGGCAATGTTACTTTTGGCATTACTACTGGTGTCTTAAGACCACAGGAAATAAGAAAAATACCAAAAAAAATGATAACTAACGCCTTTTTCTGCATCAACCTTTTATAACTTTTTAACCCAAATTGTGCAATAATTTAGCTATTTGTTGGGATAATTAAATTAATTAGGACGCAGGTTTTTGCCGATAGCTGCAGATATTACGACCATTCTTGACAAACATATCTTATTTATCCCATAATATGGAATATAAAGATTGTTTTAAAACAGTATTATAATCATTAGGAGGAAATGCCCATGCAAACATTGAAGCAGGAAGTAATAAAGGCTATATCAACATTGCCTGAAAATGCAAGTATTGATGATATGATGTATCGGCTCTATGTAATTGAGAAAGTCAGAAAGGGCAAAGAGGCGGTTAAGAACGGAGAGATTGTATCTGTTGATGAGCTAAAGAAAGAAATAGAATCATGGTAAAATGGTCTCTCCCGGCTAAACGTAATTTGAAAGCAATCTATGATTATATCTCTAAAGATTCAAGATTTTACGCAAAAAGGGTAATTGAGGAGATAGTTGAAAAGTCAGAAACATTAGATAAATTTCCACGAATGGGCAGAGTTGTTCCAGAAATAGGAAATGAAAATATTAGAGAATTAATTGTTTAGTCCTATCGGCTCATTTATGAAATTTCTGCCAGCAGAATAGAGATTTTAGCTTTAATTCATGGGAGACAAAGTTTTCCATTAAGCAAATTTAACGAATCATAAGAGGATGGAAACAGTTTGCTAAAGGCCTAACAATTTATTTGCAGCCGACCGCTAAAAGCGGCGGTTGAACTTTAGCATTAGGAGCAAAGACGGGGGTTGGATTTTTTATTCTTTGAATTCAGGTAGATAAAGAGAAGGTGAGACCATTAAGGAGCCTGAAGAATAGAAGAAGCAGTACTAAATGGGCCACTATGGTCAAATTTAGAAATTTAGAAAGGAGAATATCATGATTAAGCGATTCAAGGTGTTTCTCATCGTCTGTATTACAATTTTACCATTTCTTTTCTTATCTTGCGCCCATGCAAGACCTCCAAAGCCAGGGCCTAATTTTGTCTGGATAAAACCCCATACTAAACCGGATGGTGCTTTCATACCCGGGCATTGGAAATACGTGGGATCTCCCAAAAAAGGAAAAGTGTGGGTGCCTGGGCACCATGCTCCCAGTGGAAAGTGGGTACCAGGACACTGGAAATCGCTGTCTTCCCCGAGATCAGGTGCTGCATGGGTTCCTGGCCATTATGGGCCGCGGGGGCGTTGGATACCTGGCCATTGGCGATAGTTATCCGCAAGAGAAATAATAGGGCCAAACCTACAAAATACATTTTGTAGAGGGGTGGTCTAGACATTTAACAGAATTTGGGTTATGAAAAAGGGAAATATACAGTGCCTGACAAAGCGCTGCAGCCGATCACTTACAGCGGCGGCTGAATTTGGGCGTTAGACTCAAAGAATGAAGTTTTATACTCGAAAGGTCACTCGATACCATGAATAAAGAGGACGTCAAGAAGCTTGCTGGAAACCCGAAGTTCATCAGTGGTATCTATAATTACTGTGATCGATGGTGCGAACGTTGTCCATTCACCTCACGTTGCATGAATTTTGCGCTTGTCAATGAACAATTTGCTGGTCAGAAAACTCGTGACATAACCAACGAGATTTTTTGGCAAAAGTTAGCTGAAACTTTCCAAGTGACGCTTGATTTGTTGAAAGAAACAGCAGAGCGAGAAGGAATCGATCTTGATTCTCTGGACATTGAAGAAGTAGCAGAAGAAGAAAGATTAAACGAAGAGTTGGCTAAGAATCATCAATGTTGTCGTGCAGCTAAGGTTTATGCGAAAATGGTGGATAACTGGTTCGATTCCATAAGCGACCTATTTGGGCAAAAGGAAGATGAGTTAAACTCCAAAGTCCAGCTTGATCTATCGAATGTCGACCCGGCTGGAGTAGATGCCAGTTTCGAAGATGCGGTGCAAGTGATCCGCTGGTATCAGCATCAGATTTACATTAAACTTATGAGGGCAATCAGAGGGAAGATGCAACAAGAACCGGAGATCCTGGAACAATTTCCCAAGGACTCGGATGGCTCAGCAAAAGTCGCATTAATTGCTATAGACCGCTCCATGGCTGCATGGGGAGAACTTCGTAACCATTTCCTTGTCCGAGAGGATGTGAGCCTCGATATGCTTGGGCACCTTGAGCGGCTGCGCAGGATGGTGGAAAAAGTATTCCCGGATGCAAGATCATTTATCCGACCCGGATTCGACAAAATAGACCTCAATAGCTAACAGGGAAAAATTGGGGGACTTCGGTGAAATTTTGACATTCTTACAAATGCTTTTTTTTAAGCAAGAGGTTTTTCTGTAATACCAGAGGCTTAGCCTATTGCTTTTTTTTAATAAGCAAGTTTGTCTAACTGGTATTCTGATAGACTGATAAGGTGAAGATGTGAAAAAGTCTTTTTTGTGTCTCAGACAGCTTTGATATCTTCTTCAAAACCTTATTGTTGTCCCAAAGTATGTCTAAAATTAAAAATGCTTAATCGGTTCTAATACATGATCCCTTTATTTGGAAATCCTTTTTCTTCGAAACTGGTGATGTTGTTCATTTTTGGACTTCTTGCTATAAAAAATCTTTCTGGTTTATTATGCCAGAGGCAGAAATTATGAAAGACCCTGTTATCTCTCGCATATCTTCTGCTTTAGAAAGGGCAAAGCAGATGGAAAAAATAGATTCTCATTCCAATCTTTTTCCTACGCCAAGACAGAAAAAGCTTCAGAGGAAATTAATTAGAATGTTAAGAAAAAGGCCTGGGAAGTTTGTTTATCTCCCTCAGGGAAAAACCGCTGCTATTATTGAAACAATTTCACGTCCACCATCTCATTTTAGTTATCCTTATGGAAAAATTTTTTTAAATAGATGGGAATTTGCCCTTTATCAGATAGCAGGAATATTGGATGGAGATTTAGCTGATGCAAAAATTTTAGAGTTTGCAGCAGGAAAGAGTAATGAAACTTGCCGTTCATGGATGTTTTTTGGTGAACCAATTGCTTCTAGGGTATTAGCAAAAACCGACGTAGATATAGTAGCTATAGACCCCCAAATAGATCCTATCATTGAAAAAGAAATATTTGGGTTATGTGCAATTAAAGATCGGCTTACCAAAGAAAATGCCAAGATGCTTTTTAAAAATAAATTTGATCTAATATTTGGTATTTATATTAGCTGTTGGGAAGGCTTTGAGGCTGTAATAGAAGGGATTGAAGAAGGCAAAATTCTCAAACCAGGCGGTATCTTTCTTGAGATAAGAACACTGGCCTCTCATTCTAAAATCATAGAAAGATTAGGAAAAAGATTTAAGTTTGAATGTATTGGCGCTTTTCGTTTTTTAGGTTAATCAATATTCAAATAGGGTAATTACCTTCATAACTTTAGTATTTGCAATTATTGACATCCTCTGTACAAACTGATAGCCAGAAGATTTATGGGCACCAAATCTCAAATCACCAGGGCAGCAGGTATCTATGGTGTGGGCATCCTGGTAAGCCGTATCTTGGGGTTTTTGCGGGAGATGTTCATTGCCTATTTTTTGGGTACAGGCATGGCAGCAGATGCCTTCTTTGTTGCCTTTCGTCTGCCCAATCTATGGAGGCGCCTATTCGCTGAAGGCACTTTGGCAATGGTATTTGTTCCTATTTTTACTGAATATCTACAGAAATCACGCTCTGAGGCACTAAGGCTGGCCAGGGCTACATGGACTTTGCTGGCAGCTATCTTAATTTTATTGAGTATACTGGGTATAGTATTTGCCCCTGTGCTAGTAAAATTGATTGCCCCTGGCTTTACTCACATAATCAAAAAATTTGCCTTAACTGTGAATCTTACCAAGATTATGTTTCCTTATGTATTTTTTATCTGCCTAACTGCTCTGACGATGGCCATTTTAAATGCCTTAGGTTATTTTGCTGCCCCTGCATTTAGCTATGCCCTTTTAAACATATCTATGATTTTATCCTTGATTTTTGCTCATATATTTCACAGCTCCCCTGTCTATTGCCTAGCTCTGGGAGTAATGGTAGGGGGGGTGCTTCAGCTTTTATTACAGCTTCCCTTTTTAAAAAGAGAGAATCTTTCATTTAAACCCTTGTTTTCTTTTCATCATCCTGGGATTTCCCGAATATTTACCCTAATGGGGCCAGCGGTAATTGGGGCAGCCGTTTATCAACTAAGCATCTTTATCAATACACTGCTTGCCTCATTCTTGCCAGAAGGAAGCGTTTCTTACCTTTATTATGCAGATAGACTTGTCCAATTCCCTTTAGCCATGTTCGCCTTTTCCATGGGAACCGCCATGCTCCCTACACTATCCAGGGAGGCTGCACTAAAGGATATTCCAAAGTTTAAAGAAACTTTAAGGTTTAGCCTAAGATCAGTATTTTTTGTCATCTTTCCTGCCTCTATAGGCCTAATAGTGCTAAGGGAGCCTATTATTGCCTTAATCTTTGAGAGGGGTGCATTCTCTGCTGCCTCCACCCATTATACAGCCCAGGCATTACTTTGCTATGCATTAGGACTTATCTTCTTTGCTGGTATCAGGATATTAATTACTGCCTTTTATTCCTTGCAAGATACATTAACACCTGTAAAGATTGCCTCATTTTGCCTGATCTTTAATGTAATATTGGGTATTTTACTGATGATTCCATTAAGACATGCTGGCCTGGCCCTGACTACCTCAATTGTGGCCTTACTTAATGTAATCCTACTTAGCTGGCAATTGGTAAAAAAGATTGGGCCATTCTGGGACAATGCCTTTTGGTATGCCTTAATAAAATCTAGTTTAGCTGTCATTATTATGGGGGTATGTATTTGGTTATTCAATCAATATACAAACATCTCTTATCTCAAATTGGTAGCTATAGGACTTCCTTTGGGTGTAATGGTATTCTTTTCTTCTGCCTATTTATTAAAGTGCTCAGAATTGTCCAGTATCAGAGATCACGGTAAATCCGGGAAACCGCATATAAGTACTTGAAATTGTTATAT
>CAZNJP010000088.1:0-8729 GCA_964573345.1 uncultured Syntrophobacter sp.
CCTGCGACTCTCGGCTTAAAAGGCCGATACTCTACCAACTGAGTTAACGGCCCACGTAGAAAATTTATCATCTTTACTAAATATTGTCAATTAGTACCGATAATATGATTCAGGCACCATCTGGGCAACCGCCTGGATAGCGCTGTCCAGCATCACCCTTACCGCCTTTTCCATAGGTGTGTTTTTATATCCACCTAAACCGCCACCTAAAGCTATACTGGCAATTAGGGTACCACCGCCACCACCGAATTTCCAACTACTTGCCTTGCCTTCTACCTTGGTGGCATTGATAACTCGCCCTGTCCTTACATCTACCAGCCTTACATCGGCAGCGATATACGCCTCTTTCTTTCCTATACCAACCCCACCAAAAATGGGTACCTTATAGGGAACGACAACAGCACCTCCTCCAATCCCAGATGCCTTTGGTTCAAAGGCAGTAATAGCACCCATTACTAACACATCTGCACCTTCCATAAGCCCAATCTGGGGGGCCTTTTCTGCCTGGACATAACCTGATTGTCCCAGGTTTAGTTCTTCTTGGACGGCCTTTAAGCCTTCTCCCCTTTCTAATACTACAAACCGACCTGTCTGGAATAAGGCGGTAGATAACATATCAGATAAACCATCTCCAATCGCTCCAGAGCATTTAGCAGCCTTGCATGTAAATTTGCCTACAGCAATGCGGGCCTTTGGCCCCTGATAAGTAAGGGCCTGTTGCACTGTAGGTCCACTTGTTTGTACGGTAGTGCTTATTTCCGGACCACAGGCACTTATTATCATTAAGATTAACAAACTTATCACACTTAACAACCAAACATTCTCCCTCATTCTTTTACCCCTTTATAGTTTTGGTATTTATAACATCAAAGGCCAAACTATTCAAGTACTTATAGTATATGGTCCTAAAATGTCTACTTATTTAGTTCATCAGGTGTAATTACTCGAATAGTAATCTCTTTAAAAACAGCTTTTGGTGTAGGTGCTTCTAATACCCAGCCCCTTGGTCGATACAAGTATATTTGTCGTCTATAGCCGTCTGGTGGGGTATAAGTAATGGATATACCTTGAAATTGGTGATAAAGGTCAACAACAATATCTATAGCCTCTAAAAATTTGATATTCCCTGGACCAAAGTCGGTCATTATATAGCTTATTTGGGTAGGTAGCAATTTATGACCAAGGAAGAAATGGGCCCCATAGACCTTTTGCTTTTTTACGCTAAGAATGGTAGCCTGCACTGAACTCGCCATTAGCCAAACCATTATTACAGTCAAAAAAATGATCCTCTTTAGCATTCCTTTCCTCCCTTAAGATTTTTTAACATCTTTTTTAATCTTTACCTGGATAATATTTATTCAAACTATTCCTTTTATACCATTTCCTTTGTACCAATATATAGCCTAAAATAATCAAGAATAAAATTGCAAAAATGATAGAAATTTTTCCTAAGGAACTTACCCATAATTCCTTAAGCAAGTTCCGAGAATATTTAATACCCTCTGGGCCTGCCAACAAAAACCCTAGCCCTAACATTCCCCAACTTAAGGCATATATTCCTATACCTAAAAGATAAAAAATTTTCTTCTTTGTCTTGACAGCCAAGGCACTACACAGCAACATAGCCCCCCAACCAAAGGGCTGATTGGTAACCAAAAGAATAATACCTATCCAAAACTTAAGGCTAAACTCCATTCTATTTACTAACCATCATCCTTATAATCAATAAGGAGAATCCCTACATGATTTACCCAAGTTTGCCTCCACTTTGAAAAAATGGAGATAGACACCATTCATCTGAATGGAATAAATCAAGCCCTACTTCTTTCGCCCTGGCAAAATATCCTTGAAGATTCCTTTGAGCTCTTCTTCCACAGGAATTTTTTCAACCCCCTTTTCTATCTGTTCTTTAATCTGTTTTTGTACCCGGGCCTTGAGCGCTTTGGTATCCAATGCCAATTTGGGGGTTAAAAGGGTTCCAGCTATACGGAAGGGAACTATCAACCGTCCATTTTCATCCCTTTCAAAGAGATATTGCGTGAATTCTGGTGCCTTGAAACGAGGTGATAACCAGGCCCTAGCGGAGAGATCTATGCTCTTATCAAGTCCTATGTATCCTGAAGCTGCCAGCTTCATGTCCTTCATGATGAGGGAAAGATTATCAGTAAATATCTTTCCGGACTTAATACTGAAATTCATTGAGAGGTCATTAAACCTGGTTTCTTTACCAGAAGTTTCTACCCCCATTAACTTTGTTATGAGCGCTATTTCTCTCAAGAGGTCAAAACTGGTGATGCGGCCATCCTTTAAGTCAAATCTACCTGATGCATTGAGATTTTTGGTAAATTCCTCTTCCTTGAAACCCACTCCATCTGCGGTAAAATCAGTAGCCAACAAACCGAACAGAAGATCTTTAGGGGAAGCAAAGGTATTGTAGATCTGATTAAGCTCGGCGCCATCTACCTTAGTGGTGAAACTAAAGCGTGGTGTTGCATTTCGCATATCCACCCCGCCCTTGGCTGTTACCTTACCTTTGAAGGTATGAAAAACCATATTGGTTAATTCAAATACGTTTCCTTTTTTAGTCAAATTGGCACTCAGATTGTTAAATTTAACCTTTTCAAAACGACCCTGACCAATAGTCACCTTCCCAGCCAAATTAATGTGGCCAGCAATCTCTTCTTTTGCCTTAACTCCTTGTTTTTGAGTTTGTGCTTTTCGTTCAATGGGTTGTTTCTTCTGCAGCCCTGGTTTCATTTGGTTAACCCGGTCTATTTCCAGTCGCCCGGAATTTAATAAAAGAGAAATATTGATTAGTTTGTCTGATTTACCCTTGAAGTCTGCCCTCAAGGTTATGTCGCCTTTTAAATCTACCATTTCCTGTAATAAGGGAGATACCTGTTGCCATTTTTCTAAAGGGATATTTTGAGCGGTTGCTTTGAGATCTACATTGGGATGTTCCTTAAACTGGTTGATTCTTCCCTTAATTGTTACAGGGACTCCTTGAAGTTCTAATCTTAGATCTTTAATATCTAATATTTCACGCTTCAGATTGAGGATTGCCTTTTCCTTAAAGGCCACATCCATGTCCTTTACAAGCATCTTTTGCTTTTCATTGTAAGAGAGACCTTTTATGGAACTATCAAGATCCAGATTGAGTGTCTCATTTGCCTTTCCCTTAACTGCCAGACACAAACTTAATAGGCCACCGAGATTAGTTCCATCTTCCAAAAATTTACCAAACGGCTTTAGCGCAAGGTCTTTGCTTTCAAGGGTTATGGCCACTGGAGAACTCATAATATCTATCTCTTTCCCCAGTGGCCCCACGGTACCTTTAACATGTATCTTCTCTGAAATCTCCTGTAATCGGAAAGAAAGATCAAGCTCTACCGGCCTATCTATTGAGATATTCTTTAAATGAAGGTCTACGTCCTTGAGGGATGTACTTTTCTTTTTTGGCCTGCTGTAATCTACATAATGTACTTCACCACCGTCAATTGCTGCCTTGGATACCATGAGCCCTTTGATAAATTCGGGGGTTTTCTCTTCCTCAGGCGTAGGTTTTGCTACCTCCTTTTCCTCTTTAACTAAATCACTGAAATTGAAATCTCCAGCCGCATTTTTCTCAATCCATATCCGAGGCTCTGTCAGAATGCATTTATCAACCTCTATGTTACCACTTAGCAGGGGCAAGAACTGAATGAGTACCTGAAGTGACTTTATCCTGACAAAGTCCCCTTTTGAAAAGCCAGCGAGGTTTGCAATTTTCACGTCCTTAACCTCTGCTCCAATGCCCGGCCAGAGAACAAGCCCAATGTCTCCCAAGGAGACCTCCCGGTTAAGAGAAGCCTCAAGACTACCCTCTATTTTCCCCTTAAATTTATCTAAAGTAACAACTCGAGGCAGAATAAAAACTGCCGAGATGATAATTACAAGCAAGATGCCTACAATAATAATTATTGCCTTTTTCACAGCATACCTCCTCCCTGCCGGTTATGAAGAGCGTTTATTTTCCTTAATATTCTTTTATCACCAAGGCGGATAGTCCACTTAATAGAATCAAAATACTCTAATAAAGGAATTGCATATTTCCTTGATGCATTTATCAATGATTTGAACTGAGATGGCGTGATGCCTTCATGTTCATTAATGAAGTTTGCCAGTTTTTTCTTTAAGTCCTCTATTAACTTTGTATCACAATACATATCCTCATTTATTTTCATCAATGACTTTTCATTGATTAATATGTCCAAAATTTGTCTTATCTGTTCAATAGGTGCCTTAAACCGAGCTGCTAATTCCTTTGGAGTAGGTGGAGAAAAACCTGTTTTATGTAAGATAGAAATGATCTGGGTTTTTAATCTTTTATCTGCTTCGCTTAAACTGATTTTATGGGTCTTTAGCCATACTAAATTTTGCTCCTGGCAAACTTCATTACTCAGGTGTTGTAAGAGAAAATCAAAGAATATATCATCAATAAAAGACAGGGCCTTTGTCTTCAGTTCAGTCTTTACTAAACCTGGGAGCAGAGGGTATTGTTTATGAAAATCGCCAAGGTATCTAATGGCCTCTTTTTTTGCCTTTTCTACAAATTTATAGTGAACATAGCGAGCAGGTTCAGTAGAAACAACATAAACCTTTTTACCTTTAATCAGTTTATCTAAATAATCATCTAAATCCCTATTAAATGTATTTGTAAGTACACAGAGGTGAGGTCTGTTTAATCCCTCAAATTTTGCCTCCTTTAAATGTATCTCTATAATTGCTTCCTTATTGCCTCCTTTTAACGTTTCTAAATCAGTTATTACTGAAGGGCGCATTCTTTTATGCTTATGAGGGATAGGATTTAGGATTTCTCCTCCTCCTAATGTGTAAATAGGCGAGTATGCACGAACAACAAATCGGTCTCCTGGAAGGGCCACTGTAGGCTGCTGTAGCCGAAATTGTACATACCCTGTTTCTCCTGGCATAATTTCCTGTTTGTCCAAAAGGATAGCATAGCTCATAAGCTCTGCAGTATTTAAGTGGAGTCGGACAAATGCCTTGTTTTTAAAGGCCTTTTTAACACTTGGTAAAATTTCTAAGATGCCATCTAACACATAAGAGGGTATTAAAGTATTAGGCGGTGCCAGTAGGTCTCCCCTTTCTATCTCCTCTTTTTCTATACCTTGAAGATTTACAGCCGTCCTTTGCCCAGCTACTGCCTCTGCTACATCCTGGTTATGCACCTGCAATCCCCTAATTTTTGTCTTCTTTTTTTTGGGATAGATCATTATAGATTCACCTAGTTTAATCATCCCTGAGATAGTAGTGCCAGTAATTACTGTACCAAATCCCTTCATGGTAAATACCCGGTCTATAGGAAGACGAAATAGGCCCATGCTAGATTTGGGCTCTACATTCTTTGCCAGCATATCTAAGGTATTGATTAACTGAGGTATGCCTACTCCATTTATGGCTGAAACCTTAACAATGGGGGCATTTTCTAAAAAAGTGCCAACAGTAAATGTTTTTATTTCTTCTTCTATTAGTGAGAGCCATTCTTTATCTACTAAATCAATCTTAGTAATTACTACCAATCCCTTTTTTACCTTAAGCAGGGAGCAAATCTCCAAATGCTCACGGGTTTGTGGCATTATTCCTTCATCTGCAGCCACAATTAGGGCCACTAAATCCATACTACAGGTACCTGCTACCATATGGTGGACAAACTTTTCATGACCAGGTACATCTATGATTCCCAAAAGCCCGCCACTTGGTAAGGTAAAGAAGGCAAAACCCAGTTCTATAGTAATTCCTCTAAGTTTTTCTTCCTTTAACCGGTCTGTATCTATGCCTGTTAGTGCCTTAATTAATACAGTCTTTCCATGGTCAATGTGTCCTGCGGTTCCTAGAATAATGGGCTTCATAATTTATAAAGGATGTTCCTTTTTTCCTTCTAAATAGGCCCTAATCCTTTTTTTCTCCTCTTCATCTGTGCAAAGACTTAAATATACCTCCCAATGGTGACGGGCCTTGAGTGGTTGTCCTGTCCTTTCATGAAGCAGGGCCAAATTGTAGTGGGCTTCTAGAAAATCTGGTTTTAAAAAAATAGCCATTTGGTAATGTGATATGGCTTCTTCAACGCCATTTTTTTCTTCTAAAAGATTGGCATAATTAAAATGAGCTTCAGGAGACTCTGGATCCTGCTTTATGGCCAGTTGATACCACACGGCTGCTTGCTCAATCTTTCCTTGGAGGGAGTAAACATTTCCCAGATTTATCATGGCAGGCACAAAGTGCTTATCCAGATGTAATGCCTGTAAGTAAGCCTCCTCAGCCTGATAGATAGTTTCTGGGGTATCGTCTAGACGACAACCACGCTCAAACCACTCTTCAGCCGTAAGGAAATCCCCCACTGATTTTACTTTAGCAGGTTCACTCTTAAAATCCAAATAGATTTGACCGTAGTGATCAAACTTTACACCTCCCTGAGAAATGCATATTTTTTTTCCTCTTATCTCAAATTTGAGTTCAGCCAGGGGAAAACGCAAATAAGGTGTTCTCTTTTGTACTTGGCTTAGTAGTTGCCTTATTTTCTGCAAAGAAATGCCCCTTTTTCTGAGGTTTAGAACTGTCTTAATGCTTACTAAATCCTTAAATGTATAAAAATCTCCTGGTTTAATAAGATGAATCTTTTCCCAATAGTGTAAACGAGATGGACAGATACCAAACATTTTGGCAATAGTTGTTCGATTAAATTTTTTCATCAGCTATACCATTTTCTTTTGGCAACTTGAGCAAAATAGATGTCCCTTAATATCGGTGTCTACCAAGTTCTTAGAGAAGTGCATAACGCATTTAGGGTCTTTACAATGGTTCAAACCTAAGAGGTGGCCTATTTCATGGACAGCCTCCTTTAATGCCCTTTGCTTTAGAATACTTATATCTTCTGGTAGATCATAAAAATGCTGGTGAAGCCTGGCCAAAGAAATAACAGCTATACCAAGCCTGGGAGCTGCTTCACCAAATATGAAATTTAATTCAGGTGCAAACAAATCTACCTCTGTAATTCCTAAAACATATCCTGCTGCCAATTTTAGTTTAGATAAGGCCTCTAAAAATGGCCAAGATAGATACTGTTTTCTCAGTCGATTATAGCTTTTTGGAATATTAAGGGAAGGTCCTTCGTTTACTGCTGTATCAAATATTTTTTCTAAATTATCCTTTAAATAATATATAATATGTGGTTCAATTTTATTAAAAGTCACTAGAGAAATATCTAACACCCCTTAATCATACCCTATCAATGTGATATAGGCAACAGTTGTTCTATACTCATCAGCTACACCTCCATCCTCATTGATTACATTCGTGTTGCCAAAATGTAAAGAGACCAGATGCTAAGCTAGAAATGATAGTCTTGCTTTGACAACTTAATATTTTTGTGGCAAAAACAGAGATTAGATGTCATGTATCGGTCTTAAAAAATGAGCAGGGAGGAAAATATGGGCAAATATTTTAAAATCAAGTCTGGCTTGTTTATTCCACAAGAGATCCTGAAAAGTGCTAATATTAATGGAGAAGATATTGAGATAGAAATCGGTGAAAGGGAAATTTCTATCCATCCTGTTGGGGGGACTTACTGAGCAAGATGTACCACCTTTTGTACCTGAAAAATCTCTTTTCTTTTCAATTAAACCATTAAAAATGGGCAAGATTGACCACGATAAGTTGAACGAGGACCCGTTTCATATAGATTGGTCTAATACAGATTTCAATGACCATGAAGTTGTAAAGGCCATACTCCATCATCTTGCCAATCTGGTGGAGGCCCTGCATCGGGAAAACCTTGCCTTAAAAGCAGAGATCAGAGACTAAAGGACGAAAACAGCATATGCTCAATGTCCTGTGGATTTTAGGTAGCTGCAGGCTTTAGTCTGCGCTATATATTGGTTTTTACTACCCTTTTGCTAAATTGGATTTTATTTTTGCGATATTTGTTTTCCACAACTTATTGAGCAAGTGCCATCTTGCTAAAAAATGCTTCTATGAGATTTAGCCATGAGCCATGTTTAGGTGTAAACACAAATTCAAATCTGTTCGGCACTGTCTCTAAATATTTCCTTGTTTCTTTTGATATATGGGAAGAGTGATTATCTAACACTAACCTTATTTTTATGTCCTCTTGGTATTCGTTATCTACCTTTTTTAAAAAGTCAATAAAGTCAGAGCTCTTATGACTCTTACTCACATTCGCAATTATGTTTCCATTGTGCAAATCAATCCCTGCAAGTAGTGAAAGCGTTCCATATCTTATATATTCATAATCTCTGGTTAATGTTGTATATTTACCCGGTTCAGCGAGTAAATCGGGGGCCTTGTTTCCTATTGCCTGTATCCCGGGTTTCTCATCATAGCTGATAGTTACCTTATCTATTTTAAAATCTCTATCTGATTCCATCTTTTTGTTTACTATTTCTACTTCTTTATAAACACATAGTACTTGCGCCATTTTTTCATCAAAGTCAGGGTCTCTTTTTTCAAGATAATATCTAATCTTATGAGGTTTTATACCTGCTTCATTAAGTATTGTCCATAATTTCGACCTCGATAGATATAATCAGAAATTTGGAAACTGAAATAATCCCTCCCTTACCAAGACTAATTCTTAACCACATTACAACCTACATCATCCCTCTCCTGATACAACCCTTACCCATATCTTCCCTCCCCTGGCCCCGTTGAGT
>CAZNJP010000089.1:0-4526 GCA_964573345.1 uncultured Syntrophobacter sp.
GGATGTTTTCGGAGCAGCTTTTTGATGTGGGAACGAACTTCGTTAACATACTTGTTGAATCATTAAGCAAAGGGCTATTGAAAACGATTTCACTAAGATCGTTTCCAAGAGGATATCCAAAAGCATGGGAGAAGCCGGCACCAAGCAATAAAGTATTAGCTTCATTTTGACTTTGCGATGACTTCAAAACGTATGCCTTCAAGGCTATTTTGGACAAATTTCCACTAACTTAAAATAATCGCACTAGGATTTTATCCCTCCAAAATAGAAGATAACTCGAACCTATTTTGTTTATCCCTCACTATGGATTAACCTTTGCCAATTAAATCTACCATAATCCTTCTAAAACTTCCACTGCATATTTAACCCAAAAATTGCCATAATCTATAGGGTGGATTACTGTGACTTTTACCTTCTAATTTCCCAATTCAGGCATAGATATACTGTTAATGACCCTTTGTCTTGTGTTTAGACCATCTCTTATTTGGCCATCTAGTGGGCAGGCGTTTTGTCTCCCCTTTTAAAAAAATCTTGCCTTAATTTGTATTTAAAAAAGACCTTACAGATGTAGATTTACCTTCGCCCATGAACTAGGCCATATAGAATTACATGCTGCTATTTTTAAAAAATTGCAAAATATAGCCTAGCGGCCCGCCTGCCACAGCCAAGCCTGCCCGCTATTGCCTGGACGATGGCAGGCAGCTTAGGCAGGCGGGTCTGGTCAAAATTCCACAATTTTAAGCTGATGCATATATCCTTTTCCCAAAGAGTTTTGTACCAATTCTGATAATATTTGCCCCTTCTTCAATGGCAATGCGATAAGAGTTGGTCATTCCCATAGATAGGTATTTCATCTCTACATTAGGTATATGGATTTTCTTTAGCTTATTAAATATTCTTTTTGTCTCTATAAAATAGGGCCTTGAATCTTCTGGATTACCAAAACGGGGGCCCATGGTCATTAAACCCATAACCTTTATATTATTAAACTTGGAAATGGCTTTTATTAATCCTTCTGTTTCTTCTGGTATTACCCCAAACTTTTGTGGTTCCCTGCCACTGTTTATTTCTATCAATACAGGCATTGTCTTTTCCATCTTTTTACAATGTTTATCTATTTCTTCTGCCAGTTCAACAGAATCCACGGTTTCTATCATGTCAAATATAAAGACAGCCTTTTTCACCTTATTTTTTTGTAAATGACCAATAAAATGCCATTTTGCCTTGTTTCCTATAACATTTTTTGCCTTAACTGCTTCCTGAACATAATTTTCACCTACAATCTTTATCCCTGCCTCTATTGCTTCAAGGATTTCTGAAGGCTGCCTGGTCTTTGCAGCCGCAACCAATGCTATACCCTCTGGTATCTCTTTTAATAATTTTTGTACATTTTCTCTAATCATTTTTAATCTCCTTAACCGATTTTCATAAAAGTTAATTGCTCATTAATTTCTTAAATCTCCAGGTATAAACATAGCCAAAACATTATTTACCTTTTATACCCAACTCATAAGTCACAATAATAGTGCTTCCAGAAAGCATAGCGGTGCGCCTGTTCCTTACTAAAGAAAGTACTAAATCAGGACTCCCATTATTATTGATATCGCCTATCTGATAATATGTAATAAAACCACGGAGTTTAGGTAAGCGCCATTTTATGTCCATTTTTAGGCCAGTCCAGGTTAAGATTTGGACTTCACTACTAAAACTTTTAAATTTCCTTGAAGCATGAGCAAAACGGGTATAATTTTGATAAACAATTACTTCTAAAGGCGATTTTTCTAGCAAAAGCATCCTACCAGGGATATAAATACTCCCCAATGGATTTATGGCATGGTTATCTATGGACTTCCCTTCTGTACAATAAAAAGAGCCATAATAGCGCTCTGTGCTTTTCCACTTCTTGCCACCAGTTTTGGTGTAAAGTACCAAATAATTTTCGTCGTCCAACACCAATATATCTTCTACCCCATCTCTATTCAAATCTGCAAAAAGGCAATTATAGATTGTAACATTGTCAAAAGAACATACCTCCTCTATAGTATCAAAGCCTGTCTCACCCCAAGCCAATCTAAAAATGCCTGGCTTAAGGGGTTGCTCGGAGAGACCTAAAGGTTGCTCTACTCCACCCTTTTGCCCTAAAACCACTCTCCTTCCATGAGCCAAGCGCATTACCCGCAGATACCATGGAATATCCTGGGCTATAGTTATCAATCTTCCTTTACACCATGACAAGACCATAGAGGCTACTAATCTCCCCTGAATACATGAAAGAAGTATTTCATCTTTTCCATCTTTATCTAAATCGTATAAATCTACAGCGACGAGAACATAAGTAGAAGGAACCTCTTTTTTCTTTACCATAAACAGCCGTTCATCCATGAATCGATAAACCCATAAGTTATGTTTATCTATTATGATAAGTTCTTTTTGGCCATCTCCATCTACATCGCCAATATCTAGTCCACTTGCCTCTAATTGGAGCTGGTGGCTATACCAACGCTGTGAAATTAACTTAGTTGTAGACATTTGAAGCCGTCCAGAAATGGAGTCTTTAAGGGAAGGTGCTTTTGGCACTGATGTTTTTCCAGAGTGAGAAAGCCCTGCCAGTTTTATCTCACGCCCAAATACCTTTTCATTGATTTCCTCAGCCACTTCATTGATTTTCAAGATTATTTCACTCAAACTGCTACATTGTTTAAAGAAGGTTTTAATTACATCATTTCTTATATCTAATAATCTAGCATCTATACTTGCCTCTTTGTCAGAGATAGTAACAGTTCCATAAAGTATATAATCTGCATTTAATCTTTTACTCAACCCTTTTGCCTGATGTCCTGTGGGAATGGATTTTATTTTTTCTTTAATAGCAGCCTTTTTTACAATATTTTTTTCCATTACCTCTATTTTATTTTCCCAACCAAGGCGGGTAGCAAGCATGCTGTAAATACCTTCTTTTAAGTAATGGACATCGGATGGAGCATAAATGGTAAAAGGGACAATGGCTATTTTTTCAGGCATTTCTTTGCTTATAGCAACAGTTGGGAGGCATACATAAAACAAAAGAATGCTTAATAAAATAACCTTTTTCATAAAAATCACTAAAATAAGTATAATTTTTCTACTTGCCTAGTCAAGGAGAAGGCATTTATAATCATTAAAAACGATGGATAAAAAACAATTTGTGAAAAAGAGATTTAGTGGGATTACCCGCTGGTATGACCTTTTAAATACCCTTTTAAGTTTAGACATAGACCACTTTTGGCGACGGGTAACTGCTAAGAGGTTAGAGAATACTAAAGGCATGGTGCTAGACCTGTGTGCTGGCACATTGCCTATGACCAAGGCCTTGCTCAAAAATAACAAATTTAGAGGAAAAATATTGGCCATAGATTTCTGCTGGGAGATGCTAAAATATGGCAGGGAACATTGTTCTGACTATCCTTTATCCTTGGTCTGCGGAGATGCGCTGTCCCTTCCTTTAAAAAATTCCTCAATAGACGTCATTATGGTAGCCTTTGGGGTAAGAAATTTTTCTAATTATCTGGAAGGGCTTAAAGAGATGCATCGGGTATTAAAAGCAAAAGGCAAGGTAACCATTTTAGAGTTTTCCCGTCCTACCCATGCCATTTTTTCCCCTATTTATTTTGCCTATTTGAATTATGTTTTACCTAAAATTGGAGGGCTTATTAGTGGTGACAAGACAGCATACTCATATCTCTCTAGGTCTATTCAAGAGTTTTATGCACCAAAGGCCTGGCTTAAACTTATGGAGCAGGCAGGCTTTAGAAGGGTAAAGTACAGATATTTGACCCTTGGCATTGTCAGTATTTATGAGGGACAAAAAACCTAGATGAGATTCACGATGCAGGATACACAATGCAAAATGCGTTGACAGGAAGAAGACCAAAAGAGTATAAAGGCTTACTATGAAAGATAAAATTAAAAATGCCTTTAAAGAGAGTATTGCCCTGAAAGAGGCTACCCTTAATGCCAATTTAGAAAAGATTGTCTATTTGGTTCAATTAATTTTGGATGTACTTAGAAAAGGTGGGAAAATTTTGCTTTTTGGGAATGGGGGAAGTGCAGCCGATGCCCAACACATTGCAGCAGAGTTTGTAAATCGTTTCAGAAAAGAGAGGCATCCACTTTCTGCCCTGGCCTTGACTGTAGATACCTCTATCTTAACAAGCATTGCCAATGATTATGATTTTAGTTTGGTATTTTTAAAGCAGATACAGGCATTAGGGAAACCAGGTGATATAGCCTGGGGCATCAGCACAAGTGGAAATTCTCCTAATGTAAATTTGGCCTTGGAAGAGGCCAAAAAGATGGGGCTAAAGACAGTGGCCTTAAGCGGTGGCACAGGTGGTAAAATGGCTGGAATTGCAGATTTAGCCTTAGTTGTAAATTCAAAAAACACACCTCGTATCCAAGAGGTCCATATAACTATAGGCCATATAGTTTGTGAGTTGGTAGAGGAGATATTTTTTAGTCTTGCATCCACTAAAAAAAGTGCTAAAAAA
>CAZNJP010000089.1:4626-8682 GCA_964573345.1 uncultured Syntrophobacter sp.
AAATGCCTATCTACGAATTTAAATGTGAGGATTGTGGATACCATTTTGAGAGCTTAGTATTTGGTAGTGAGAAGGTAAATTGCCCTAAGTGTAAGGGCCCTCATTTAAAGAGGCTGATTTCTAGTTTTAGTGTGAGTGGAGACAAAAGTTCTAGTAATGTAAGTGCAAACAGTTGTCCCACTTGCACCACTGGCACTTGCCCTATTTGCCGTTAGGCAAAATTAGAAATCACTAGATGACCGGGAACCTTAAAATCCGCATAGGCACAAGAGGAAGTGCCCTTGCCCTAAAACAGACCTATTGGGTAAAACAGCACCTGCAAAAGCTATATCCAAATGCAAAAATAAAGGTTGTTTGCATTAAGACAAAGGGAGATAAGATTGCAGATGCACCGCTAGCCAAGATAGGAGGAAAAGGCCTTTTTGTCAAAGAGATAGAAGAGGCTTTATTATCAGAAAATATAGATTTGGCCGTCCATAGCTTAAAGGACGTGACAACAGACTTGCCTAGTGGCCTTTGCCTTGGGGCTATCACAGAAAGAGAAGACCCACGGGATGTATTGATCGGCAAAGATAGTATCTTATTTTCCCAATTGCCTGAAAATGCCTGTATTGGTACAAGCAGCCTGCGGCGTAAGGCCCAACTTTTACATCTAAGACCGGATTTTAAAATTGTTCCTTTGCGAGGAAATGTTGATACACGTCTAAGAAAATTAAAAAATGAAAATTTAGACGCTGTTATTATGGCCAGTGCAGGTCTTAAACGGATGGGCCTTGAAAAAAATATTACTGAGTATTTGCCTTTTGAGGTTATCCTGCCTGCCATTGGTCAGGGGGCATTGGCCATAGAGATTAGAGAAGAAACAAAGTGGCAAGATATTATTTCTCCTTTAGATCATTTGCCCACAGCTTTGGTTGTTATGGCTGAGAGGGCATTTTTGAGGAGGCTACATGGTGGCTGTCAAGTGCCCATTGCTGCCTATGCTGAGATCAAAGATGGTAAGCTCTCCCTCACTGGGATGGTAGCAAAAACAAATGGAAGGCGTTTATTAAAACAGAAAATTAGCGGTTTGCCTAAACATGCTGAGGACTTGGGTACAGCCTTGGCTGAATCGCTTCTTGATGCCGGTGCAAAGGAGATACTAACAGAGGTCTATGGAGAGAGGTAAGATTTATTTAGTAGGTGCAGGCCCTGGGGATCCAAGTCTTATTACACTAAAGGCAAAAAGACTTCTGTCTAAGGCAGAAGTTGTTGTTTATGATTACCTTGCCCACCCTAGGACAATAGATTATGCCCCTCCTTTTGTCGAAAAAATCTATGTGGGTAAGACCGCAGGAAAACATACCCTTTCCCAAACAGAGATTAATCAATTACTTATTGAGAAGGCAAAGGAGGGCAAGGTAGTTATTCGCCTTAAAGGAGGAGATCCATTTATCTTTGGACGGGGAGGAGAAGAGGCTGAGGCATTGGCCAAAGCAAGTGTGCCATTTGAAATAGTGCCAGGAGTAAGCTCAGCCATTGCTGTACCTGCTTATGCAGGCATTCCATTAACCCATCGCGTTTATGCCTCTTCAGTAGCATTTATTACTGGTCATGAAGACCCTACTAAAGTTGATTCTTCTATAAACTGGGAGAAACTGGCTACAGGTGTAGATACATTGGTGTTCTTAATGGGTGTAGGAAATTTGCCTTTTATTGTTCAGCAATTGTTGGAAAATGGGCGTTCTCCTGATACCCCTGTAGCTATTATCCGCTGGGGCGCCTTGCCAGAGCAAAGGGCAATTATAGGCACTTTGGAAGATGTTGTGAAATTGGCAAAAGAAAATCAGCTAAAACCACCAGCTATTATTGTAGTAGGTAAAGTAGTAAGCTTAAGAAAACTACTTAATTGGTGGGAGAAAAAGCCCCTTTTTGGCAAAAAAATCCTTATTACCAGAACCCAGGAGCAAGCAGGGGAAATGGCCATAAAACTAGAGGAATTAGGGGCCAAATGTCATATATTTTCTGCCATTGAAGTTATTTCTCCTTTAGACTGGGCCCCCTTGGATAATGCCATTTTTAATCTATCTAATTATGATTGGTTGATTTTTACCAGTGTGAATGGTGTCTATTTTTTTCGGAAACGTTTGGAGAAATTGGGCAAGGATGCACGTGCTTTAGGGAGTATAAAGATTGCTGTAATTGGGGAAAAGACATCCAGTGCCTTAAAGGATTGGGGTATCAAAGCAGATTTAATGCCCAGTGAATTCAGGGCTGAGGCATTGGTAGAGGCCCTGGCCAGATCCGATATAAAAGATAAAAAAATCCTTTTGGCCAGAGCAGAAAAGGCCAGGGAAATACTGCCTAAGGCCTTAGAAAAAATGGGCGCCCAAATAGATGTAGTGCCTAGTTATAAAACGGTGCTTCCTCAAAAAAATAAAGAGATATTTAAAAATATCTTTAGAGAAGGAATAGATGTAATTACATTTACCAGTTCTTCTACAGTTGTCCACTTAGCTGAGCTTTTAGGTGGTGATACAGGTTTACTTAAAGATGTAGCTATAGCCTGCATTGGCCCTATCACTAAAAATACCGCCGAAGGCTTAGGACTGAAAGTAGATATTATGTCCAATACCTATACTATAGATGCCTTAATAAAGGCTATTGTAGACTATTTCAGTTAGTCAGTTAATCAGTTAGGGAGTGAGGGAGGGAAATAATGAGAGAAAAAAATAACCACTTGTGCCTCAAAACTGGGTTTCTATGCACCAAACTTTTTTAGTTTCAAGGCATGACCAAGCATTAAGCCCATGGCATCTACTGAGAAAAAGCGCCCCAGGCCCCCTTTAGCACAGGCACGTTCTGAAAATGCTATTTGTTCATCTGGAATAATGGTATTTGCATAAAGGAGATATGGATTTGGATGCCAGCTATGTGCCTTTAAAAGGCAAGGTGTAGAGTGGTCGGAAGTCACGACCAAAACATCAAAAGATAAGGAAAGAATTTCTGGCAAAAATCTATCAAATTCTTCAATTACTGTTACTTTTCTCTCAAAATTTCCATCCTCTCCATAAGAATCTGTCTTTTTTATATGAAAGTAGAAAAAGTCGTGCTCTTTATAATTTTTTTTGAGTGTCTCTATTTCATCTTCTATAGACATCCCATCTACTTTTAATACTTCCATACCTACTAATTTTGCCAGCCCCTTATACATGGGGTAAGTGGCAATAGCCGCTGGATTTAGCCTAAAAAGCTCCTGCATAGAAGGTAAAGGGGGCAAAGTGGAAAATCCACGTAGAAGTATAAAATTTGCCCTATTTTCATCCTGCAAAATATCTTTTGCCAGGTTAATAATTTTTTCAGCAATTTTGGCTGTCTTCTTTGATTCACGACTGATGGCCTTAGGTACAACAGGAGATTTCCCTACTATTTGGGGATCGGCATCTGATACATCTGCTCCTAATCCTTTTCCCCTTAAACGCAAAGCAAAACGGTATTCCATCCCAGGGGTAAATAAGATCTCTACACCTTCTGTTTTTTTTATCCTTTTTCTTAACTTTAAGCACAACCTTTTATTTTCCTCTGTAGAGATACGGCCTGCCCTCCTATCTACTATTAGTCCATCCTTTAAGGTGCAAAAATTTCCTCTAATAGCTATATCACCTTTTTTTATCTCCACTCCCAAGCCAAGATTTTCTAAGACGCCTCGACCTATCTGGTATTTAAGTGGGTCATAGCCAAAAAGGGCTAAGTGGGCCGGTCCACTACCCGGGGTGACGCCAGGTAGAATAGGGTCGGTCTGGCCCAACACAGATTTTTTTGCCAGTTCATCCAAATTTGGTATATTTGCATATTCTAATTCAGTTTTACCATCTTTAAACGGTATTCCCCCTACACCATCCAAGACAATAAGGATGATCTTTGATGGACTCTTAATAGAAATTTCTTTAAACAATTCCTCTCTTTCCATCTTCCCCCCCCAAATCGTTAAATAGTCAAATAATTAAATAGTATAGGAATTTCCATTTTAGACACGGATTACACGGATGGACACGGATTAGGTTTATATTGTTTGAA
>CAZNJP010000090.1:0-3248 GCA_964573345.1 uncultured Syntrophobacter sp.
AATTTGCTATTTGCCAAGATTTTTTTGCATCATTATGCATTTTTTTATGGGCTACACATTTATCCCTATTTTTCAAAACCTACTCAGGATGGGCTTCTGCCGCATTTTCGTCAAAAGTTTTCCAGAATGGGGGTTTAATAGAATTTTTTGTCCCGATTCACCATTTATTTACGCTTTGTCAATTTTATGCCTTTGATTTTTTCCATGAGGTCATCAAGGAGAGAATAAACTACAGGGATAATTACTAAAGTTAAAAAGGTAGAGGTGGTCATTCCACCAATAACAGCTACCCCCATGGGCGCCCTGATCTCACTCCCTTCAGTAAGAGCCAAGGCTATAGGGAACATGGCAAATATAGTGGTTAGAGCAGTCATAAGGATAGGTCTTAACCTTATAGGGCCTGCAGTAAGCAATGCCTCTGTCTTTTCCATGCCCCTTGACCTTAATGTATTGGTATAGTCTACCAGTAATATGGAGTTCTTAGTGACTAATCCCATCATCATGAT
The DNA here is from genome assembly GCA_964573345.1 of uncultured Syntrophobacter sp. Lineage (GTDB taxonomy): Bacteria > Desulfobacterota > Desulfofervidia > Desulfofervidales > DG-60 > CAZNJP01. The sequence goes on from CAZNJP010000090.1 coordinate 507, forward strand.
AAACCCTATAAAACTAAAGATGTTTAAAGTATGCCTGGCAATAATTAGTCCTCCAAAGGCACCAATCAGGCTTAAAGGCAGGGAAAGCATAACAGTAAAGGGATGGATAAAACTTTCAAACTGGGCTGCCAAAACCATATAGATGATAATAACTGCTAGATAAAGGGCAAAGAAGAGATAGCCAAATGATTCAATCATCATTTCAGTCCTGCCACCAACTGCTGTACTGTAACCTTGCCCTTTAGGGAGTATGCTACTTGCAACCCTCACTACATTTGAGAGTGCCTCTCCTTGTGTTTTTACTCCGGGCACAACGTTGGCAAAAATCTGGACTGCCCTTTGTCTATCATATCTTCTTATGACAGCAGGGCCGACAGTTTCCTCTATATCTACTACATTACTTAAAGGTATAAGCTTTCCTGTAATTGAAGGAACATATATATTAGAAATATCTTGGGGAGCACTCCTATAATCCTTAACAAGTCTAACATTTACATCATACCTCTCTCCTAGTTCTTTATACTTAACTACATCTTCTCCTCCTACCAATGTATTAAGGGTAGAGGCAATGGCATGCACACTTACCCCTAAGTCTCCGGCCTTGTCTCTATCTATGTAGATTCTGGTTTCAGGTCTACTAAGTTCAAGGTCTGAATCTATATCCACAATCCCTGGTATGGGCTTAAGCTTACTTTTTATCTCTTCAGCATATTTTTCAAGCCTTATAAGGTCTGGTCCCTTTAATATGTAAACTACATCAGCTTGTCTTAAACCCATCCCTGATATCCGTGCTATACGACTCACTGCTGTCACTATTCCAGGAAATTTAATTAATTTACTTCTTATCTCTGACATAACCTCTGACTGTGACCTCTTTCTCTTATTTCTATCTGACATATTAACGAACATAAAACCTTCATTTACATCTGTGGTTTCTCCTGCCCCTATACCAGTAAAATAGGACTTTATCTCAGGGGTTTTGCTCAAAATATTTTCAAAATGCCTAAAATAATAGTCAGTATACTCTATGCTTGCCCCCTGGATAGTCTTTCCATAAATCATAAAGGAGCTTTCATCCTGGGCAGGGACGAATTCCCTTTTAATCAAGCTACCCAGAAGAATGGTTACAAGAAAAATACCGATAGCTATGCCCAGAGTAGTAAAACGGTATCTTAAGGCCTGCCTAAGCAACCTCCTATATGCAGCATTTATAGATGCCAGTATTTTTCCTATCCATTTTGATATGGCACTTTGCTCTACTCCTGTCTTAAGCACCCTAGAGCAGGCCATAGGGGTGAGGGTAAGGGAGACAAATAATGACAAAGCAACTGCAATAGCTACTGTTACACCAAATTGAAAGAAAAACCTTCCTATTATTCCTCCCATAAAGGCCACAGGGATAAATACTGCACATATAGAAGAAGTAGCTGCAATTACCGCAAAGGCAATCTCAGAGGTTCCAAGGCTTGCTGCCTCAATTCTGGTTTTTCCCTCTTCCATGTGGCGGAATATGTTTTCTAATACTACAATGGCATCATCCACTACCAGACCTACAGCAATAGATAGGGCCAGCATAGTAAGGTTATTGGCTGTAAAGCCAAAAAAGTGCATAAATGCAAATGTGCCAATAAGTGAAGTAGGAATAGCCAGGGCAGCAACAAATGTAGGGGCTATGTTCCTTAGAAAAAATCCAATTATTATAATTACAAGGATAATTCCTATCAAAAGGTCATGTTGTACCCCACGGATAGACTGTTTAATGAATTTAGAACCATCATAATTTATTCCAACGTTTATGCCTGGTGGTATCTCAGGTTTAAGCTCAGATATTTTTTTCTTAACTGCATCGGCTACTGCTACTGCATTTGTCCCTGTTTGCTTTTGAATGCCTAATGCTATTCCAGGTTTTTTGTTAAAACGGGCAAGGGTTCTATATTTTTCTTCTATATCCTCAAATCCCTCTTCAGCATAGCCTATGTCTTTAAGTCTAATAGGTGCACCATTTCTGAAGGCAATGATTAAATCATTAAACTCATAAGGTGAACCAAATTCACCCATAGTCTTTACCAGGAATTCTTTAAGGCCTGTCTCAATCCTTCCTGCAGGGAGTTCTATATGTTCCCTTTTAAGGGCATTTACTACATCTATAGAACTCAAGGCATGGGCATTTAATCTTTCTCTATCAAGCCATATCTTAATCTCCCTCTCTTTAAAATAAATGCGGATATAACCTACCCCTGGTACAGTTTGAAGCCTCCTTTTTAACACCTTATCTGCAAAGTGGCTTATCTCCTTATAAGGCCTGGTTCCAGACACTGCCAGCCAAAGTATTGGAGTTGCTTCAATATCTAACTTATCTATAATGGGAGGCTCAATGTCCTCAGGCAAATCTTTACTTGCAATGTTTACCTTGGCCCTGACATCTTCAGCAGCAATGTCTATATCCTTTTCTAAGACAAATTCTGTAAAGATTTGGGAAACTCCTAGTGCACTTACTGATGTTATATGCTTAAGCCCTTCTATTTCATTAAGTCTTTCTTCTATGGGGTCGGTTACATCAGATTCTATTGTCTCAGGGCTAGCACCTGGAAGATAGGTAGTTATTGTAACTATAGGGATTTCTACCCTAGGAAATAGGTCTACACCTATTCTTTTAAACCCTATAATTCCAAACACCACCAGGGCAGACATCATTACAATAGTGGCCACTGGCCTTCTTATACAGGTGTCTGAGATAATCAT
>CAZNJP010000090.1:3348-4789 GCA_964573345.1 uncultured Syntrophobacter sp.
CCTTTATAATTTCTACCTTAGTTCCTTCTTCAAGCAAGTAGTTTCCCTTAGTAGCTATTAGACTGTTTTCAGATATACCTGATATAATCTCAATTTTACCTCTAAATTGCTCCCCTATTTTTACTTCCTGCTTATAGGCAATATTGTTTTCTAACACGTAGACCATGGCCTTTCCTCCCTTATAAAGCACTGCATCTTGGGGAAGTATTATGGCCCTTTCATTTATGTCCTTTATCAAAGTTACATCAGCAAAAAACCCTGGCTTAAGCCTCATATCGTCATTTTTTACATAGGCCTTTATTTCTACAGATCTGGTCTTGGGGTCTATTTGAGGATTTATAAAATATATTTTGCCTTTAAATACCTCATTGGGGTATGCCTTTACCTTTAACTTGACCTCTTTGCCTATAGTAAGGTAGCTCCTATATCTTTCAGGTACTGTAAAAGATAACTTTAAAGGATTTATATTAACCATTTCGAAAAGTATATTGCCAGCGCCCATCATTTGTGTACTTCCTACATATTCCCCTAAAGAAATCAGCCTTTCAGTTATTATGCCATCCATAGGAGTATATATCTTTGTATCTTTAAGGTTTTTTTTGGCCAAATTTAAGGCTGCTTTGGCATACTTGAGCTGAGCTTTAGCCAAAAGAAATTTAGTAAAAGTATCATCGTATTCCTGCTGAGATATTACTTTTTCTTTAACCAGCCGTTCTTTCCTGGCCAGAATCAGTTTCATGTTTTTAAGATTGGCTTTGGCCTCACCTACTTGGGCCTTCCTTTTTTCCACTTCTAATCTGTATCTTTCATCATCTATTATTGCTAATAGCTGTCCTCTTTTTACCATATCACCTTCATCTACTAACAATTTAGCGATTTTTCCCTCTACCTCAGGGCTTATGGAGACCTGTTCATCAGGTAGAAAAGAGCCCACTGCTCTGATTATATGCGCTACTTTTTGGATAGCGGGCTTTGTTGCTTCAACTCTGACTAAGGCATCTTCTTTTTTCTCGGTTTCAATATTAGCATCTTTTTTTGAACAGCCCTGGGCCAAAAAGGCTACCATAAACACTATGATAAAAGATATAAGGTTATTTCTCATTTATATTCCTGAGCCTTTTCTTAGCCTATTTTTCATATATTCTCTAGCAAACAGACCAATGCTTTTTTTCAAATTGAGAAGAGCTACCTGATAATCATAAGTGGTGGTAGTAAGCTCAGTTCTGGCAGAATCCAGCTTAGTTAATGCATCAGTAACATCCAAGCTAGTAGCCAATCCTACCTTAAATCGCTCAAAAATAATGTGATAATTTTCTTCACACAATTCTACCTCTTTTCTTAGGTTATCTAAAGTGCTTTCGCAGGTTTTGACTGTAAGCATGGCATCCTCTACTTCTATTTTGATATCCTTTTTTAAATCCTTATGGGCAAGGCTGGCTTG
>CAZNJP010000090.1:4889-8606 GCA_964573345.1 uncultured Syntrophobacter sp.
AGGTGGTTTAATTAGATGATAATTTATTCTTTTTATGCCTATAAGACGAGATAATGTGTCTTTAGCCAACTTTAAATAATTGTCATTTTTTATTAGATTACGCTTAGCCCTGGTAACATCTACTTCAGCTCGTAATATTGCTGTCTTTGTAACTTCACCCACCTCGAATCTGGCTTTGGCTACCCTGAGCTCTTCTTCGGCCAGCTTAAGGGTCTCTTTGGTATTTTTTACTAACTCCTCGGCCTTAAGAACCTCATAATAGGCATTAGCTACTTCAAATAAGGTATCCTGAATAGTTTTATAACAATACTGTACACTAGTATCCTTAGAATTTAATGCCTTTTTTCTTAAAGGAAAAAATTCTCCCCGATAAATAGGCTGTTCTATATTAAAATTTCCAAACCACTGATCCGAAGGAAGGGCTACCAATTCTTCACCTTCTTTACCAAATCTAATTTCCTCTTTTTGTCTAACAAAACTTCCTTCAATCTCGGCTGTAGGAAGCATTACCGATAGCGCCTTCTTTGGTAAAAGGCCAATTTTTTCTACCTCTTTTTTAGAGATCATAATTTTCTCATGGGTTTTGAGGGCCAGATCATATGCCTGCTCCAGGGTAATAATTCTCTCCTCTCCTGCAGCACATAAAATACATGGAAAATAAAAAACACATAAGACAGCCACTACAGTTGATACAAGGAAATTTCTTAAAGAATTCCTCTTCATCCTTTCCTCCCATATTTTATAAACTCGTATGCAGTAAGGACTAAGGAGTAAGCAGAAAAGAGTTCTTACTACCTACTACCTACTCCTTACTCCCTATTTATTGCATTTCCTTATCTCTATTGTCTACTATCTTCCTTTTTCTCTTTCCCTTTTTAGTAATTCCACTTAACATGAACCCAAAGGCATTTTCAAAATATGATTCATAAGGAAATTCTTGGTCAAAATTTGTCCTGAATAATATATTTGAAGTCATTTCATAAAAGGTTAAAGCTACCTGGAAACGATCTTTAATAAAAAATATTCCTGTTTTTTGCCCTTCTAAAAGCACCGATTTCAAGATGGTTAAAAATTTTGGCTTAAATCGATTGGCAACAGAAATGATCTTATATAATAACCTCTCAGGTTTTACCGAAAATAAAAAGAAGCTCCTTCTTTTATCCATAACATAGGTAAGTCTTGTTTTTAGTAAATTATATAGTTTTTCTTCAGGTGTAAGTTTTGATTTTTGGATTTCAGTCCATTTATCTATAAGTTTAATTTGTCCCAAAGAAACTAGTTCTAAAAATATTTCTTCTTTGCTCCTAAAATGAAGATAGATGCTTCCCTTGCCTATGTCTGAGTCTTTGGCAATTTCTTCTATTGTGGTTTTGTTATACCCATAATGGGCAAATCTTTTGGCGGCTACTTCTAAAATAATATCTTTCACTTTCATTTTTGACTTTTGACCAAAATCGTTTTTTAGTCATAACATAACCCTGATTTTTAAAAATGTCAATATTTTTCCCGTTGATATTGGAATTAAATAAAAAAGCCAAATGTCAAAATAGTTTTAAGTGTTAAGTTTCAAGTTTTTAGCTTTTTATCAAACCATACAACATTGAAGAAATTTCTTTTCATTTACTATTGCCTGGAAAGATTTCTTGCCTTTATATCCCAAATCCATTAAATTAGAAAAAGCAGCAACGGGCAAGGAAAGGTATGGATTAGGACCAAAATTGGTGGCAAACGCCTCTTAGATATGCTTATAGGAGAACCGCTTCCTAGAATCTGTTAAATCTGCTTTATTTTAGCATATTTACGAGGTTTTCCCATTTAAATAGCGGATTTGGGATTATTTACAAATTTAAACAATTGTGATAATTGTTTAAATATCAAGACATAAATTTAAAAAGTATGTTAAATTAATACAAAAATGCACCGTTATTTAGGTATTTTTGTTTTGCTCCTTTCTTGCCTTTTTTATTGGGCTGGCATCTCTTTTGTCTATGCTAAAAGAACCTCTTTACCCCGAATAGCAATTAAAAAAATAGATGTTTTTTCTTCAAGCAATAAATTACAAGTGGTTCTCAAGACCACAGGGGACTTTTCTTATAAGTATTTTTTACTCCCAGTCAAAAGAAGTCCAAAAAAGCTATTAGTAATTGATATATGGCCTGCTTATCTACCGCAAGTAAGAAAAGTCGTTCCTGTGAATGACCCCCAGGTAAAAAGGGTCAAAGTCTCCCAGTATAATAAAAAAACTGTTCGAGTTGTTGTCCAGCTTGCCAAGTTATTGCCTTATCATCCTAGAAAAGGAAAAAACAAATTGATATTATCAATCGATCGTTCCAAGCCCCAAAGAAAGAAGAAGGTAAAGGTATGCATCCAAGATGTGAAAATTGCCTATCCTCCTCCACAGGGGCTAGAGTTAATAATTAAGATGACCGGAGAGCCATATCACAAGGATTTTTTCTTACCTGGTATTTTGCTCAGACAATTGCCCCCTCGCCTGGTCATAGATCTTTGGCCAGCATATTTGCCTAAAAAAAGGGCTAAGGAGGAGATAAAGGTTACCCATTCCCTTGTATCGCAACTACGCTTAGCCCAATTCAATAAACAGACAGTAAGGATAGTTTTATCCCTTAAGACAGAAAAAATACCTTATAGCATTAAATTTCAAAAAAATAATCTAATATTAACCGCTTTTGTTACCACTGTTCCAGAGAAGACCCCTATTTCTTTAACTACAGCACTGGGATTAAAGATTGGAAGGATAGTCATTGACCCAGGACATGGGGGCAAAGACCCAGGGGCCATTGGGTACAGGGGATTAAGAGAAAAGGATGTGACTTTGAGATTGGCCAAGTTATTAGAAAAGAAATTAAAGGCTCGTCATGAATGTCAGATAATTCTTACCCGGTATAAGGATGAATATGTTGCTTTAAAAAAAAGGGTTGCCTTGGCGAATAAGGTAAAGGCAGACTTATTTATCTCTCTCCATTGCAATGCCTGTCCTAACCACCGTTTACAAGGGACAGAAACCTACTTTCTTGGTTTAACCCATGACAGATATGCCTTGGCAGTAGCAGCACGTGAAAATGCCTCTCTCAAGATGCGTAGGGGTGAGCTAGATAAAATTTTGTTTGATTTACTAGCCAAGGCTAAAATAAAAGAATCTTCTTATTTGGCAGCTAGAATCCAAGAAAATCTAGTTAGGCATCTGAGGTCTAAAAAATATAATCCTGTTACAAATTTAGGTGTAAAACAAGCACCTTTTTATGTGCTAATTGGCACAGCCATGCCAGCAGTGTTAGTAGAAACAGCCTTTATTGACCATTTTAGAGAAGGAAGGCATCTCCGCGATCCAAACTACTTGAATGCAGTCGCTGAAGGGATTTTAAAGGGCGTTGAGAGCTATATTCATATGATTGAGCCCTATAAATACTCTCCTATGGAGGCAGGTAAGGGGGGATAATATCAGGACTATGTTAAAGTCGGGCCATAAGTAAATTTAACAAAAAAAGAACAAACGTTAAAATATGGTCTAAAAAATCCAAACTGTATGTTATATGTTATATGTTCTATAAATCGTGAATTGGTGATTACTGGAGCTTTAACCTGAAAATTTGAGTAATTTGGATGTGGGTAAGATCATTATTATTTAAGAGAAATTTGGAAAATCAATTTTGGACTTTCAATTAAGCCTATAAAATCTCCCCACAAGTTCCTCCCCCT
>CAZNJP010000091.1:0-8590 GCA_964573345.1 uncultured Syntrophobacter sp.
CTTCCATAGTGAACAAACAATTGATGAAGAAAATCCTCATAAAATTGAAAAGCCACCTTTGCATTATTCAAGTACGCATTTTCATAGCGCTCCTGTGAATGCTGAAGAGCGTCTTTATAACTATTAAATATTCTTGAAATTATTGACATTTCTTACCCTTAGGTTTTTTTGCCATATTGCCAAGCAAAATGTCGCCTAACGTTCCGAGCGTATCTGAAGTCCCCCGAAGGGGAATTTGGGCGTAGTGCCGAAGGCACGAAGCCAGATACGTTCTGTTAGGCGTAGTTCTGGGCAAGTTTATCATCTCGCCCTGCGCTTGACACGAGCTCTTATAAGGCTATCACATTGCTTTAGAGCTTCTATGTTCCCTGGCCAAGTCAACAACTCCAATGCCTCATGGAATGGGCACCATTTCCATTCATCGTGTTCGTCAGGATCTATTATTGGCTCTTGTTGACCATCCACATACGCCACGAACACATACTCTATAATTCTCTCTACACCAACAGCATATAAGTGTCGCCATTTGTCTTCAACGGGAAAGGAATATGAGTAATCGATCCTATCAAGCGTGGAAGGAACAAGTCTTGTTTCTTCAATGAATTCACGCCTTGCTGCTTCAGCCAGATCTTCACCTTCTTCAACGCCCCCCCCGTAACTCCCTGCCAAAATCCCCCACGGCTTGGGACACGCCGCAGTAACAAATATTCCCAGTCGCTACCAGCAAACTTTACAGGATATATCAAGACTTGAATGGGTTGTCTCATTTGCAACTACTCCATCCATGTGTTTGCCCAGAATTTCGGCTAACGGTTAAGCTTCTTTCTGATGTGATAATTTCAGAAAGAAGCTGTTGAACGAAGCCGCTGCGCATCTCCTATGGGGTTTCAATAAAGCAATTTTCTATCTTTTTAGATTATATAAGGTATAGATTTGGTTGTCCAGTACAAATAATTAACTGACCATGATGAAATAGAATCAATTTCTGTAGGTGGGAGTGCCGGCTTTTAAATAAAATTGCACACGAAAAGTGGCATTTGGACGAACCAGTAGGGTGGCTATTTGGTATAACCTTTCTGAAGGGACAAGTAAGTTCTAAGTGTATCATAATTACCTTAATCTATGGAGGCTCTTTGCACCTTTCTGGCAATCTGTATCCTACAGCTTGTGGCTTGGAGCTTATATCCTCTCTTTTTTATACCTGGCCAATATGCATAGAGTAGACATCCGCCTTATTGTCCCCAAGAGTTCAGGTAAGGACACCCTTTGGTTAAAACCACCTAAATGCGGCCCTGTGTGGACAATTATATCTTTAGCCCCCTTTTTAAGTCCTTCTATCCTATCCTCTGGGTATCCCCTATCTTTTAAAAACCTTTTAAATTCTTGATCTGTCATCCTGTTTTGATCCTCTACCCTGAATATCTCTTCCATATAGCGGTCTATCCCCATCTCTTCAATCATCCTGGAGGAAAGATTTTCTAAATCAAATGGCAATAGTCCGCTGAATTCCTCTCCTGTAAAGCTATGATAATATTTAGAAAATATCCCTTTAATCAGCTCTTTTAAAACCTCTTTATCAAAGAGGTGTCTTGCATCTACTGGCCTGCCATTTTCATCAAATCCAATAAGCTTTCTGTGTTTATTACGGAAATAACTGCCTACTATTAGAAGTAGGCTTAAAATTTGGTTTCCAATATGGCGATAAAGTTCTCTAGGAGGGCCGTTAAAAGAAATGAGGTGTTGGAAGTCCCTTAAGCCAGTTTTTCCGATATTTGGGTAATCACACATATAAAGCCAGCTATGTAGCCTCCCTTCCCTTATCCTACACCAATCATATATACCTTGATCTTCTCTCCTTCCTGCCTGGGTTATATTATGAAAAAGTTTGATGATAGCAGAGTGAACAATCCCTAAAGAGGCAAGTTTTCCCAATAAGTATACATTCCTAAACATCACCTCTTTAAACTCTTTTATAGTAAGCCTTTTTTCAGGTCTGTAGTCATTTGGGTATGTAAAATAGTCCTTATCTGCTATAAAAGAAATTGCATATCTGCTATTTATATTTTCAGGTGCCTCTATAGGTACATCCTTTAATCTAAAAACATAACTTCCTTTGACCTTAAGTGCATTGGGAACATCAAACCTTACAGGGAAGGAACAGCCTTTTAGATGTTCCATCCAGACTATTTCATTATATAGAAATTGAAAGGGCTCTTTGTTACAAGCAAATTTTATTACTAGGATTCTATTACTGCTCATTATACTACCAATTAAACTCCTACCCATAAATCTCAAAGCTTTTAATCCTTTAATATTTGCTTCTTTTAATACATCTTCTAAGCCCACATCGGGTATAAAGTCTATTTTTTCTTCAGTAATCTCAGGGCCACGAATAGAAACAGGGAGGTCTCCTAATTCATCGGCCACTATCCTATAAACAAGGGGATTAAGCCCATCAGAGGTATAAAAGAGGGTCTCTAGCGTAGAAATTGCTTTCTTAAATAAGGAATTTTTAACATTTTGGGCAATAAGGCATAGGCTAGCAGCAGCTCCTTTATATAAAGAAAAATGTAGCCCCTTTGTTTTAAGGAGGTTCTCTAGGGCAAAAATTGTCTCTTCTTTAATAAGGTCTGGCCTGACTGTGGCAATAGAACCTAACCCATAAGCGGCTGAGAAACAGTGAGGAATAAGCCCCCACTTTTTTTGTATCAATACCTCCTCTAAAGCAAATCTTTCCTTCTCTAAGTCATCAGCCATGTTGGGGATTATTACATGAAACATAGATTAATACAAGCGGATTTTGGAAACTTGCATCTGTTTAAAAATTGTGTTAAGAACCAAGAGGGGTTCTTTTTTAAAGGAACCCCATTTATTTAAGGAGGTCGCATTGGAATTACCAGCAAGCAAGCAATATACAGCAGTTAGAAGCTTTGAGGATATCCAGTTAACAAAAAATTTGTTTGGGGATCGAAATACAAACTTACAGTTTATTGAACAAAGCGCTGGGGTAAAAATAAATGTGCGGGGAAATCGGGTAACAATTGAAGGAAATCAACAGGATGTTGATTTAGTAGAAAATTTATTGAATCAACTCTATGGGGTATTACGCCAAGGTTATCCTGTCTACCCCAATGACATAGAGTATGCATTAAGAATACTCAGGGCAGACAGAAATGCTAAATTAAAAGACATATTTCTTGAGAATGTTTATGTGGTTTCAAAAAAGAGAGTCATCACCCCAAAGACCAAGACACAAAAGGCCTACATTGACGCCATCAGACATTATGACATCGTCTTTGCTATTGGGCCTGCTGGGACAGGCAAGACTTACCTAGCCATGGGCATGGCCATTTCTGCCTTAATGCGTGGGGAGGTAATACGAATCATCTTGACCAGGCCAGCAGTAGAAGCTGGTGAAAAATTGGGCTTCCTCCCTGGAGATTTGTATGAAAAGGTAAATCCTTATTTGAGGCCACTTTATGATGCATTACATGATATGATAAACTTTGATCGTACAGCAAAATTGATTCAAAAAGGAGTAATTGAAGTGGCTCCATTGGCCTTTATGCGGGGTCGCACATTAAATGATGCCTTTGTCATTTTAGACGAAGCACAAAATACTACCTCTGAACAAATGAAAATGTTTCTTACTCGCTTAGGATATGACTCTAAGGCAGTGGTCACAGGCGATATTACACAGGTTGACTTACCTCATGGTGCCACTTCTGGTTTGATAGAAAGTAAGGAAATTCTATCAGGCATCAAAGGTATCAAATTTATCTATTTTGATAAAAGGGATGTCATCCGCCATCAACTTGTTCAAGAAATTATCCGCGCCTATGAGTTAAAAACAAATGGAAAAATCTAAATATTCTGTATTTTTAAAATCGCAATTAAACAATTTCAAGCTCAGGATTGCTCGTAGAAACCTAAATGTCGGTTATTTAAAGGGTATCTATTCTATTTTTTCTATGCAATTCATTTCCATAATGTTAGTCGGTCTGCTGATGGCCCTTATACTTTACCCTAATTTCCTTATGCCTGTGAAGCATTATCGTTTGGGCGACATTGCTAAACACGATATAAAGGCATCACGAGATTTTTTAGCTCAAGATAAGATCACTACCGAGAAACGCCAAAAACAGGCTGAGGTAAATGCACCTGCTGTTTATGACCTTGATGAAGGGAAATGGCTAGACATTAAGGAGCGCCTCGGTCAAGCATTTAAGGAAGTAAGGAAGGCGTCTTTAAGAAATGATATAAAGGCCTCTGATAAAAGCATGAAACAACACTTTGAAGATATTTTGGGTATTAAACTTAGTGATAAACAATTCTCTTTATTAAAGGAGGAAAGGTTTGCCTCTTATTTGGAAGAGGATATCTATCAGGTATTAGAACCTGTTTTCTCTCAGGGAATAATAGAAAGCAAGTCAAAACTCCCACATAACACAAATATTATCATACGATTCAAGGACAGCGGCAGAAAAGAGCCTTCCCATCTAGAAAATATACTTAGTTTAAGAGAGGCAAAAAGAAAAATCCTTCATTCATCTTATAACATATATAAAAATAGAAGAGACTTGGCAGAGACTATAAGGATACTTTGCCAAAATCTATTGCAGCCAAATCTAGTATATAACCCTGTTGGAACGCAAAAACAAAAACAGAGTGTAGTATCAGCGGTTAAACCTGTATTTTACCAAGTTAAAAAAGGGGAAATGCTTGTTAGAGAAGGGGAGAAAATTGGTCAAGAGCAACTCACAAAATTAAAAGCTCAACAAAAAACTGTCAGCCAGCGCCCCTTAATATTACTTTTAGGTGTAACTTTTTTAATCACAGGGCTAATTATTGCAAGTGAAAAGGTTGCCTCTCTTATGCAAAGGGAATTTTTGCAAACATGGCAAGACCATTTATTCTGGCTTGTATTGATTTTGTTTTTCTTTGTACTGGGTCAGATTGGTTTAGGAATAGGCAACCTCCTCTCTCATAATTTCCCTATTTTTCCCTCTGCCTCTTTTGCGTATGCCTTACCTTTGGCCGCAGGGGCTATGTTAGTTACCTCATTTACCGGACCTAACCTAGGTGTTATTTTTGGTACCCTTTTAGCTGCCTTAGCAGCACTATTGTTAAAGTCTCAAGCCATAATCTTTGTCTATTTCTTAATCAGTAGCTGGTGGGCTACCTTAAGATTGGGATATCATTGCCATAGGAATAGATTAATAAGAGTAGGCGCTGAGGTAGGCATTGTTCAGATGCTTCTTATCATTGCCTACCACTTATTAAATCAAAAATATAATATAGGGCAATTAACAGTAAACATGGTTTTAGGAGGCTTGGGTGGAGTGGCGGCTGGCATCCTTGCCTTAGGTCTAACACCACTTATAGAAATGGCCTTTGATTATACTAGCGATATCCGACTTCTGGAATTGGCTAATCTTGATCAACCTATACTCAAAGAACTTATGATAAATGCCCCAGGAACATATCACCATAGTGTAATTGTCAGTGAGCTAGTGGAAGCAGCGGCTGAAGAAATTGGGGCCAACCCCCTCTTAGCCAAGGTAGCTGGCTATTACCATGACATTGGTAAGATCAAAAAACCTTTATATTTTGTGGAAAATCAAATTGGGGTGGAAAATAAACATAATGGTTTAGCCCCTTCACTTAGTGCCCTAATCATTATTTCCCACATAAAGGATGGAGTGGGATTGGCTAAACAACACCGTCTAGGAAGGAAAATTATTAATATCATTAAGCAACACCATGGAACTAGTCTTGTCACCTATTTTTATCAAAAGGCCAAGGAACAAAACTCAAATGTTAAGGAAACAGATTTTCGCTATCCTGGGCCCAAACCTCAAACAAAAGAGGCAGGTTTAGTGATGCTAGCAGATGCCGTAGAGGCTGCTTGCCGTTCATTAGTAGACCCTACCCCTGCCCGCATTAAAGGAACAGTTCAGAAGGTAATTACCAATATCTTTTTAGATGGGCAATTGGATGCATGTGAACTTACGCTGAAAGACTTGCATAAAATTGTAGAAAGATTTAGTAAAATTCTTATAGGTATTTTCCATCAGCGCATTGAATATCCCGAAGGAGGAACATCTAAATCTTATGTTAGTTCAACTAAAGAGGAAGTTAGAAAAAAAGATAAAGCGTCTGTTGGACACATTGGAGCATGACCATGCCCAAGTTGGTCTAGCTATAATTAATGATAAGGAAATGGCTCAACTGAATGAAAAATATCGTAAAAAAAAGGGAAGTACCAATATCCTTGCCTTTCCTGGAGAGCCACCTTTTTTAGGAGATATTGCTATATCCTCAGATACAGCAAAAAAAGAGGCCAAAGAGTGTGGTTTTTCTTTAGAAGAAATGTTTGATTTTTATATCATCCATGGTCTCTTACACCTATTAGGATACGATATTAATCACCCTAAAAGGGAAGAATTGACAAAGCATCTATGGCAGGTCTTAGGACATGATGTTCGATGATTCGTTAAATGGTTTTAACGACTTGACGAATTAACTATTTGACTATTTAACGAATCTTTAATTGGAGGAGGGAAAACTATGGCTAAATTAGCTGTCAATGTAGACCATGTAGCTACTTTAAGGGAAGCAAGAAGGGCAATTGAACCCGATCCAGTGATAGCCGCTGCTTTAGCAGAGATTTCCGGTGCAGAAGGAATTGTAGTGCACTTAAGAGCAGACGAAAGACACATTAAGAAAAGGGACTTGCGTTTGCTTCGTCAGACAGTAAAAACCAGTTTAAATTTAGAGATGGCAGTGTCATCTGAAATGATAAATATTGCATTAGATGTAAAGCCAGATATAGCTACTCTGGTACCAGAAAGCAGGGAGGAGGTCACTACAGAGGGTGGTCTAGATGTAGTAGGTCAAATAGATATTGTTGCTCAGGCCGCCAAACGCCTTCAAAAAGGAGGCATCCTAGTAAGCCTTTTTATCGACCCAGAGCCTGATCAGATTAAGGCTGCTAAGGAAAAAATAGGAGCAGACATGGTAGAAATCCATACAGGCATCTATTGTGACGCAAAGGGCAAGAAAAGAAAACAAGAATTAAAAAGGCTTTTAGAGGCTATTGATGCTGCTTATAGTTTAGGGCTCATTGTAAAGGCAGGACATGGACTTAACTATTTTAATATCCAGCCATTAGTAGGAATAAAGGAGATCTATGAATTCAGTATCGGCCATAGTATTGTGGCAAGAGCAGTCTTAGTAGGGATTGAAAGGGCTGTAAAGGAAATGGTAGAGATTATCCAAGAATGAATGAATAAATTGAATAAATTGTGATATTTTTTAAGGCCAAATTCGTTGTTTGTCCATTCTAAAAGCTGCATTTATTTAGATTCTTGATGTATAATTAGAAAAAATGAGAGAGTTTTTAAAAACCAAGATTGTACCCTTGGTCATAGTTATATTATTGTTTCTTTCTGCCTGTGCAGAGATAAGGGTACCTGTA
This sequence comes from uncultured Syntrophobacter sp., assembly GCA_964573345.1. Classification (GTDB taxonomy): domain Bacteria; phylum Desulfobacterota; class Desulfofervidia; order Desulfofervidales; family DG-60; genus CAZNJP01. Next base: position 7,481 of record CAZNJP010000091.1, read on the forward strand.
ACTGCTGAAGAGAAAATGGAGGCACAGGTAGAAATTGCTGTTCACGAATGGAAAAATTGGTACAATGATTATAGGCGAGTAGCTGTTATTGTATATAAGATGTTTAGAGCAATATCCGATGCTAAGTCACTAAAAGAAGAAATCAAATTGCCTTCAAAAAATGTGATGTGGGATGATGGAGTAAGGAAAATTAGATCAAAGGAACTAAATCTTACAGACAAGAAGGCATTAGAAATTCTTTCTAATAGAGAACTGCCTAAAAATGGTTATGTTCTTATCCCTTTGCCCACCATGCCAGCAGAAAATTTAATAAAACCCTGGATTTTTGCAAAAAAGTTTAAATTTAATAAAAAAACCCATATTTTTACCTATACAATAGATGATGGGAAAATTAAAATACCTGCTGAAGGCTTTCCTATTGGCATACGCTTTTTTGTGTCCATGTCAAAGGACATCAATGCCTATGCTGCTAAGGATAGAGATGGCTACTTTATCATGTTTCACCGTGGTATTTGCCAATTCTTACCAGATGATAATCAACTTGCCTTTGTCATAGGCCATGAAATGGGCCACATTTTAAGAGACCATTTAGGAAAAATAACAGGAACAAACCTGCTTGTTGGGATTCTTAGTTTAGGGGTTGCTTTTGCTACAGGTATCCCAGATTTAGGTAATATTCTATATGGTGGCATTATGGCAAAATATAGTAGAGACCATGAAAGAGAAGCTGATTTCTTTGGACTTTGCTTTACCCATTTAGCAGGCTACGATATTGAGATAGCAAGCAAGGCTTTTATAACTTTAGGCAGTTCTGCTCCACCTATTGCACTTGAGCAATTTTTTTCTACCCATCCATATGACGCAGAAAGAAGGGCTTATCTTAAAAAAGTAGTTAATTGGATAAAAGCTGGAAAAACGTGGCAACAAATAATAGAAGAAATCAAAAAGAGGGAATCCAGTTAAAGCAATTACCTTATAATTAAAGAACCAGTGTGTTTAAAATCATCCTAAAATATTTATAAGACACTAAAAGGCCACCTTAGCCATTTTTTAGGCATTTTTTGATTATTTGATGCCTAAAACCAAGCTATGGGTAAAGTGACTACCTGA
>CAZNJP010000092.1:0-2871 GCA_964573345.1 uncultured Syntrophobacter sp.
TTCACAAAGAGATGGGGTTGACTAAAAATTTATTTTGAGTTATATAAATACGCTTAAAGGAGGAATTTAGTGGAGGCTTACAAATCATTTTATTTCTGTTATTATTTTAATTGGGATTTGCCCACCTTCACTGTCTAACCCCAAAACAAGGATGGACAGCCGTGGGCAGACCAGATCAGAGCCCACGGCTTAAAAACTGCCGTGGAGAAAACCTTCACGGCTTTTTTTATTTTAAACAAAATTGAAAAAAGGAGGGTAAAATGATTGGGAAACAGATTAGATTAGAAAGAATCTTTGATAGAAAAACAAAGAAGACGGTTATTATTCCCATGGATCATGGAGTAACAGTTGGCCCTATTGCTGGTCTAACAGACATGAAATACACTATTAATGAAATAGCATCCGGAGGAGCCAATGCCATTTTGATCCACAAAGGAATTGTAGTAGCAGGTCATCGTGGCATGGGAAAAGATGTAGGCCTCATTGTCCATTTATCAGGAAGCACTTCGCTTTCTCCATTTCCCAATACAAAGACTTTGGTATGCACTGTGGAAGAGGCTATTAAATTGGGCGCAGATGGTGTTTCTATCCACATCAATCTAGGAGACGAAAACGAGAGAGAAATGTTATGCGATTTTGGAGAGATTTCAAAAAAGGCAGCCGAGTGGGGAATGCCCCTTTTGGCTATGGTCTATCCAAGGGGACCAAAGATAAAAGACAGCTATGATGTAAAGGTGATTAAACATTGTGCCCGTTTAGGGGCAGAGCTAGGAGCAGATGTGGTAAAGGTGTCTTACACTGGTTCTATTGAGACATTTAGTGAGGTAGTGGAAGGCTGCCCTGTACCAGTAGTAATTGCTGGTGGGCCCAAGATGGACTCAGATGAGGCAGTGCTTCAGATGGTAAAGGGAGCCATAGATGCCGGTGGGGCCGGGGTCTCTATTGGTAGAAATGCCTTCCAGCATAGCAACCCTAGAAATATTGTGAGGGCCATTGCCAGTATAGTCCATAAGAGGGCCGGTGTAGAACAGGCAAAAAAATATTTGGAGGATAAGCCATGAAGAAGGTATGGGTGAAGGTAATACCTTGGCAAAAAAAATTGGTCACCACAGCCATTGAGGGTGGGGCAGATGCCGTATTAGTAGAAGAGGGAAAGGCAGATAAGGTAAAACAATTAGGGAGAATGCCTACTGTAGCTCCAGATGGTGATTTAAGACCAGGTAAAGAGATAGTATTTCATGAGATTAAAAGTAAAGAGGACGAAGAAAAGGTATTAAAATTAACGGCCAATCATCTAGTAGTGCTTTCAGCTACTGATTGGAAGATTATTCCTTTAGAAAACCTAGTGGCACAGACCAGCAATCTCTTTGTAGAAGTAAAGACAGCAGATGAAGCCAAGATATTTTTAGGGGTATTAGAAAAGGGTGTAGATGGTGTGGTCACTGACACTACAAATATTTCTGAAATAAAGAAAATTTTAGAATTAGTAAAGAAGTGGTCAGAAAGGCTTACACTCAGCAAAGCAAAGGTGACAACTATAAAACCACTTGCGATGGGCTATCGGGTGTGTGTAGATACATGCGATTTGATGGAGATAGGAGAAGGGATGCTTATAGGAAATAGTAGTGGTGGGATGTTTTTGGTGCACGCAGAAAATATAGAAAATCCCTATGTCAGTCCGCGCCCTTTTAGGGTAAACGCAGGGCCAGTGCATGCCTATATCAAGGTGCCAGGAGGAAAGACCAGATACCTCTCTGAACTAAAGGCAGGGGATGAAGCGCTGATTGTCAATCACCTGGGAGAGACAAGGCCCGGTGTGGTAGGTAGGGTAAAGGTAGAACGTCGCCCTCTACTGTTGATAGAAGCAAAGACAGATGGGGAATCGGTAAGTACCATCTTACAAAATGCTGAAACTATAAGACTTACTACACCTGAGGGAAAGCCTATTTCGGTGGTAGAGATTAAAGAAGGAGATGAGATCTTAGTGGCCATAGAAAAGGCAGGACGTCACTTTGGGCATAAGGTGGAAGAAACCATTGTGGAAAAATAGATGATTGATGCAAAAACATGGGTCTATGGGATCATTGGCCATCCAGTAAGCCATAGCCTTAGCCCAATTATTCAAAATCTGGCCTTCTGTTACCATAAAATAAATGCTGTCTATCTGGCATTTGATGTAACTGATTTGGCCTCTGCACTTGCCGGGATAAGGGGGCTGGGCATTAAAGGGATAAGTGTCACTATTCCTCATAAAATGGCCATCATTCCATTTTTAGATAAGCTTGATGAGCTTGCAGAAAATGTTTCGGCAGTAAACACTGTAGTGAATAAAGATGGCCTACTTATAGGATATAATACAGACTGTTTGGGTGCTATGCTCGCCCTTAAAGAAAAGGCAGATATTTCGAGAAAAGACTATGTCATTTTGGGTGCAGGGGGAGCAGCTAGGGCAATAGGTTTTGCCTTAAAAAAAGAAGGTGCAAACATAACTATTATAAACAGGACTTATGAAAAGGGAGAGGTATTGGCAAACGCATTGGGGGCAAAATGTCTGCACTGGAATAAGATAAAAGAGGTAGCCACCTATGGTTTAATAAATACTACACCAATAGGGATGTGGCCTAAAGTAGAAGAAACACCTATATCTAAGCAGTATTTAAGGAATTTTAAGGTAGTCATGGATGTGGTGTATCATCCTTTAGAGACGCGCCTATTGCATGAGGCAGAAGAGTTGGGTCTGATTACTGTTGATGGTCTTAGCATGCTTATCTATCAAGGTGTAGCACAATTTAAACTCTGGACTGGAAAAGATGCGCCTAAAGAAGAGATGTTTAGATTGGCAAAGCAAACATTGGAAAGTACGTTAAATCG
>CAZNJP010000092.1:2971-8567 GCA_964573345.1 uncultured Syntrophobacter sp.
TTTACTTCTCAGGTCCAGGAACCTCAAGGGTAGAACAGGTTCCTGAAGGGCATTGTCTATTAACTATTCTTGGCTTTGCACTCCTGTCTGCTACAAAGCTTATCCTGCTCATAACCCGGTCAATCTCAAAAGACCCACAATTTGGACACTTTAATTCAAATGTCTCATCCTTATTAAGTGTCATAAGCTCAAAGATATGATTGCACTTATGACAACGAAATTCGTATATGGGCATAATAGCCTCCTTTTATTACTTTGTGAATCTTACAGCAAATAATAAATTTGGTCAACAGGGAGATTGAATACTTGAGTCTTCTGTGCTAAAGTTAAGAAAATAAGTTTAAGGAAAGAGCATGAAACACGGGCCATTAACATATCAACCTAAATGCCCATTTTGCGGACGGATAATTGATAGACCAAAAGAGTTAAAGTTTAGGAAACCTATTGAATTTCCTATGGGTATCTGTGAGTGCGGGGCAGTCTATGCCTTTGATGTTACAGGACATAATCTAGGGGCTGCCCATATGGAAACCCTAGTATTTGCCTGTAATGATGATTGGGATTTGGCTTTAAATCTCCATGATAGTGTTTATAAGTTTGAAATTATTGAACATTATGATGATGCAACCCATCGAGTAATTCCAGAAAGAAATATTGAGGGCAGACGAGTAAATGGCGCTCTTTTTTTTGTCAAGCTTAATGAAAATATTCAGGAATTTAGTGGGGTTAAGGAAGGGCTAAAATCCAAACTAAAAGAGCCTACCCCTGCTCAAAGACTTCGATCTAAAAACTTTTCTAGAAAAGGGGTTGAAAGACTAGTAAAAGAAAATAGGCCTGATGAATTAATAGCAATGGCAGAGCAAGATACACGCGTTATTACAGTTTTACAAAAATTACTATATTCAGTAGATGAGGTTATACGCTGGAGAACCACCAAGATGTTAGGTATGATAGCTAAAGAACTTGGAGATAAAATTTCAGGGAATATAAGTAATTTATTAAAACGGTTGCTTTCAGCAACTGATGATACCTCTTCTGGTTCAGGTTGGGGAGCAATTGAGACTATTGGTGAGATAGTAAACAGCAGGCCAGATCTGTTTGGAGAATTTACTCAGCCTTTGATTTCATTTTTGGAAAAAGAAAAGAATAAAAAAGAAGTCACTTGGGCCATTGGAAGAATTGCAGAAAAGAAGCCAGAGCTGGTTAAATACGTCTTCCTTGACCTTATTTCATTTCTTAGTAACCCTGATGCAACAGTGCGGGGATATGCTGCATGGTCCCTTGGAAATATTGGAAGACAGGAAGCAAAAGAAAATTTGAAGGATTTAGAAAATGACAAGAGCCAAGTTAGTATATTTGAAAATGGAGAAATAAATAAAAAGACAGTAGGACAAATAGCTAAAGAGGCCATAGAAAAACTGGAAACCACAAATCAAAGATAACCTCCACCCTTCCAGGGGGCGTAAGCGCTAACTTAAGCCATAAATAAAATTTTAAGAAGGTGGTTCGGATGGTTGTATTACTTTTCATGAAGTGTACAATATCGAATATCGAACACGGAATAATGAATGTCGAAGGAAAATAGAACATTTGATCAGGGGAAGGGGGTAGGAGGAAGTTATTCAAAATCTTTCTTTATAAGATTTATCAAAGGTGTTTTTATTGCCTTAGAAACCGATATTAAAAGGGTGGCCTTTCCTAAATTTTGGCATCTAGCCTGTTGTAAAAGTTCTTTAGAAAGAAGGTAAAGCTCTTTATAGACTTTATCAAGGTCAAATGTAGGGTATGTTACCCCTTTTTGAAATCCGGTTTTGCCACAAACAGAGGCCTTTCCATTTATAGAGATAGGAATGCCATACAATCTACAAGTAATAGGCCTATGCTCATAAAGGATGCATTCATTTTTATCATCTAATAAAGGGCACCTTGCCCTCTGTTTTCCTAATCCATATACCTGCATCTTTGGGTCATCAGGAAATGCTTCATTAAGTCTGTCTTTAACCTGCAGCATCTTAGCATCTGTCTTTTCTGCCCTTATAATGGCCTCTCTTCTTTTTTCCCTCTTTAGATTGTTAAAGAAATAATTTAAAAAGATTGCCTCAATAAGAAATAGCCCAAAGATGGCATAACAGCAATCATAACAATGGATTCTACAAGGAATACATTGGCCATATTCTTGTTGCATTTTTTTAAATGCATTATCGGCTTTATCAACTAGTGTCTTGTATTCTGCAAATAAATCAGGGAAAATCATGTTTTCCTCAATGAGGCAGTAAGTAGTGAGCGAGTTAGAGAGAAAAATCTTTTAGCTATCTCACTCTGTCACTCCTCACTCCTGTATGGTTCTAATTCCTTTAATAGTTCAGGGTGGACTTCAAAACCAACTTCTTTGGCCTTATCACAATGCTTTATTGCCTTTTTATATTCTCCCTTTAAATAATAACAATAAGCTAAGTTATTATGACCAAGCCCAAAATTTGGTGCCATAACTAAAAGTTTTTTATTAGTTTTAATACTTTTTTCTATATCTCCCTTTTGAAGGTATGCATTGGCAAGATTACAATATGCCTGGACAATTCTTGGATTAAGCGAAATTGCCTTTTTTAATGCATCTATGGCCTCATCTGTCTTTTTCAGCTCTAAATATGCAAAACCCAAATTTGCATAGCCTCTGGCATACCTTGGTTCTATCTCTATAGCCCTTAAGTGTGCCTTAACGACATTTTCTAGGTTTCCTAATTTAAAATATATATACCCTAAATTAACATAGGCTTCAAACATACGGCCACTATTCACAATAGCCTCTTCAAACTCATCTATAGCCTCATTCCATTTGCCCTGCCTCATAAGCATCACTCCCAGATTATAATGGGCATTAGCACACTCTGGATTTTCTGCAATGGCCTTTTTTGCCCTGTAAGCAAACTCCCTAGCATCCATTGGTTTTTTCATAATTTTCTCCTTTTAACATAGATTCTATCTGTGCGTCAAGAAAGGCATCAAACCTTTTTAGGTATTGTTCAACAGGTAAATTCCTTTCAATGGCGATCTTTGCCATAAGCTCTGTAATATGAATGTTTCTTTTATCATAAATTTTATTTAAAGCCTTTTCTGCCTCATCCCATTTTTTCAGATCAAACAAAGATTTTGCCCGAATCAATTCTATGTTATTCGTTGTCCCTTGTACTGGTTCAAGTATATCCAGTGCCTTTTGTGGTAGGCCATTTATATAAAATATGTGGGCTACATGGCTTAATAACACAGGATTTTCAGGGAGATTATTAACCAAAGCCAAACCCCTTTCAATAAAACCTAGTTTTAAGTAAAAGTTTATAAGGTTTAAATAGTCAATAAAATCTTCACTGAGTGCACGTAATGCAGTATTTTTAAGCACCACATAATAGAGATTTTCACTGCATTTTCTAAGTGATTCAGTGTCCGAAAACCAATATACATTTTTTGGTGCCTCTTTCAGATCTTCAATTGTTATAGATGTCATTGTCTGGTGTAGCATCACTTGGAATCTGACCCTTTTCCCTGAAAGTGAAGTTTCATTATAATCTTCGGGAAAAAAGACAGGAAATTCAGTCCAATGTCCGGGACGTAATCCCATAAGGCCCTCTTCAAAATCTGGCAATAATTTACCACTTCCCAAAATTGCTACTTGATATTTTCCACAGGTAGAAGGCACAATTTTTCCATCCAAAAATCCCTGGCAGTCATAAATGACCTTATCTCCAAGAGATGCTGGGCCACGCTTTTTTTTAAAGACTGTAAAAGGAGAAGAAACCACCTCCCTGGTTAGAAAATGCTCTGGAAAATCCCTTTTTAATACTTCTAAACACTTTAAGGCTGGTTCATATTCTTCAAGTACCAGATAAATACGGAAAAGGAAGTAATGGGCCTCAGGTTGGCCAGCTAAGACCTTATAATTTTTTATAATAAAATTTGCACAATTAAATAGATTCCTTTCTGCTAATATATCTTCAATGAATTCCTGTCGATTCAAACCCCATATAAGCGCCACCTGCCAGATTTCTTCTTTTGACATGGTATCTGTCTCAAAGTCCCTGCATATACTTAAATATGCTGGTCTGGTTTTAGGTAAGGGATGAATGCCATAAGAAGAAGGGGCTTCAGTCATAGGGGTACCAAAGAAAAGATGAAGTTGCTGAGAAACAGAATTATCCTCTACACGAATTTTATACCTTTTCACATAATCTATGGTGGATAAAGCATCCTCAAAGCTTTCTCCTGGTAAACCAAACATAGTAAAAAGCTCTACTTTCATTCCCTTTTCCTGTGTCAAGCAGATTACCTGTGATAATCTTTCAAGGTCCATTCGCTTTTTGAGCCTTTTTAAAACTGCTGGATTGGCAGATTCTAAGCCATAGGCAATCACATCTGCACCGGCCCTTTTAAGTAAGGACAAAATTTCTGAATCTACTAAGTCATAACGGGTCTGGCACCAAAAGGAAATACCTGGCACTTTTTTGATTATTGCCTCTAATAATTCCACTAAGCGTTTATTTGAATAAGAAAAATTTGGGTCGCCAAACCAGAAATCTGTTATTCCCTTTGATTTTAAATACTTCATTTCTTCTATTACACGATCCACTGAGTGAAACCGCACTGTTCTATTACTTGCCCTGGGGGTATAGCAGAAGCAACAATTAAAGGAACAACCCCTGGAAGTAATCATTACTACCCGTTGTTTGTATTGTAAATCAATTAAACCCATTAAGTAAGGTGAGGGGTATACATCTAAGTCCTTGACGCCTGGTGCTGGGCCTGTCTCTATACCCATTTCTCCATTTAAAAAACATAGACCAGCAACTGTAGCTATGTCATTTTCCTCAATTAAGACCTGAGCCAAATTAAGCATTACTTCCTCACCTTCTCCCCTACATAGAAAATCCACTTCAGGCATATGCTTTAGGGCCAAAGAGGGCATGAATGTAATCTGCGGACCACCCAAAATAACCTTAATATTGGGGTTTAATCTTTTGGCATAGCGGGCCCAAAGCCTAACCCTTTCTATACTTTCTTGATAGACTGTAAAACCTAAAACAAGAGGTTTGTAAAACCTGATTGTTTCAGCTAAAATAGAAGGCTTAAGTGGCATGTTTAAAAAATCACCCAGAATATGACCAGAAAAACCATGGGCTTTTAGATAAGCCAGGATGTAAGCCTCAGAAATAGGAATAGTGTCTGGCGATTCTATTGGGGCTCCTTGATTAACGTGAATAAAGAGAAAATGTTTAGATACCATTTTTATGGAGAATTTTATAACAAAGAACTTGCTGTTGTCAACAATAAAATGTTAAAGTAACAGGACTACGTCAAAGTCATAACGGTAAATTAGCTATGTTTTTATTATTTGTAACTCTCAGCCAGCTGTCAAAACTAACGTTCCTCCCCCTTGATGGGGGAGGCCAGGAGGGGGTGAAAAAACCTTAATCTATCCCCCTCCCCTAACCCCTCCCACTAGGGGAGGGGAAATAAAAGAAATTATGTGAAGTTATGCAATTAACTAATATGGAGTAAATATGGATAAAGAACAAAAAATAGAGGTTATATTCAATGAAGCTGAATG
>CAZNJP010000093.1:0-8475 GCA_964573345.1 uncultured Syntrophobacter sp.
TCAAACCTTCCTGAGATATAGACACCAATAGCCAAAATTGCATAAAATAAGGCCAGAAGGGCCTTTCTTCTCAAATCTTTTCCTACTTTTGGCCCAACCATCTCCACCCGCCTGATCTCTACGCCCCCCTTTCCCAATTCTTCTTCCAGTACATCTTTTATTTTATCAGACAATCTTTTTAATTCCCCACTTGTTTGCTTGGCCCTGATTAGGTACTCACTGCCTCCATGGCCAAACGGCTGCACAGCACTCCTGCCTAAACTAATCTTTTTAAGTCCGTTTCTAATCTCATCTGCAGAAACAGGATTTTCAAATCTCACTTGGACTATAGTTCCCCCAGCAAAATCTATCCCATATCTAGGGCCGCCTTTGATAATAAGTGAAATAATTCCCAAAAGGATTAATAAACCAGACACAATGAACGCCCACTTTTTATGACCAAGAAAGTCAATATCTATACCTGGTTTAATAAATTCTATACCCATGTTAAATACAATTCGTTAATTGGTTAAATACTTTCTACTACTTAACGACTCAACCATTTAACGATTTAACTTTTTCTTATATGCTTAAGTGCCTCAATTTGAGCTTATAGACCAAAAGGTTAAAAAATACCTTGGTCATAAATATTGCAGTAAACATGTTGGCAATAATGCCTAAGCTTAAGGTTACAGCAAACCCACGTACTGGACCTGTCCCATATTGAAATAGGATAAGGGCAGTAATCAATGTGGTCATATTGGCATCAAATATAGTCCAAAACGCCTTTCCATAGCCAGTATCCAAGGCTGCACGTGGGGTCCTTCCCAAGCGGACCTCCTCTCTAATCCGCTCAAATATCAACACATTGGCATCTACTGCCATCCCTATTGTTAAGGCAATTCCAGCAATGCCTGGAAGGGTAAGTGTTGCCTTGAAGGCTGCCAAACCTGCCATTATAAGGAGAAGATTAAAAAATAGTGCCAAATTTGCAATAGCCCCGGATAATGCATAATAGATAATCATAAAGACTATCACTAAAGACCCTCCAATAAGTGAGGCCTTAAATCCTTTTTGGATAGAATCTTGTCCCAAAGAAGGTCCTATTGTCCTTTCTTCTAAGATCTTAATAGGGGCAGGCAATGCACCAGCCCTGAGTACTACTGCCAGATCTTTTGCCTCTTCTAGGGTAAAACTACCAGTAATCCTGGCCTCCCCATGCGGGATCTTTTCCCTGATTACAGGTGCAGAATGAATTTTGTTGTCTAATACAATAGCCAATCTACGTCCTACATGTCCTTCTGTAATGTGGGCAAAAATCTTTGCCCCCTGTTTGTTAAAAGAAATCCCTACATAGGGCTCATTTATTTCTGGGTCAATTAATACACGGGCATCTGAAATATAATCACCAGTAAGCAATGTCCTTTTTTCCAATAAATAGGGAATTTCTATTTGCTCTCCTGTCCTTTTATCTATACTGGCCTCATATAATATTTGGTCTTCAGGTGGAATATTACCCTTTAGTGCATCCTCTAGACTATGAGCGTCGTCAACTAACTTGAATTCCAATCTTGCTGTCTTTCCAATAATGCTTATTGCCCTTTGTGGGTCTCTAATGCCTGGCAGTTGCACTAAAATGCGTGATCCACCACAACCACGAATATCGGGTTCGCTTACTCCAAACTCATCTATCCTGTTGCGGATAGTCTCTAAGGCCTGACTAATTGCCAAGTGCTCAATTTGACTCACACGCTTCCCTGTTAAAGATAGCTTTACAATCTTTATTTTATCCTCTGTTTTTACCCCCACCCAATTAAGCTCTGGGTATTCCTTTTTAACTATATTATGAAACTGCTCTACATCCTTTTTTCTAACTAATTCGATGTTTATATCTGAAACGCCCTCTCTTTTTACACCCAGAAATGGTATCCTTTCCTTTTTTAATCCATCCTCTATATCCTCTGCCAAACGGTCTACTGTAGCTTTAACCGCTTCTTTTGCCTGAACCTCTAAAACAAGGTGGATGCCACCCCTTAAATCAAGCCCCAATTGTATCTTATTTGTAAACCACCACTCTGGCAGCTTGGAGGTCAAAGAGGGCATTAGATACATTAAAGTCAAAAAGAAAATCCCCAATATCAAAAAAAGCCGCCATCTAAGGCCCTTCATAATCTACTCCTTATGTTCCTCAGGCCGGATTAATCCGATAACATAATTTCTTGTGATTCTCACCTTAGTATTGTCAGGAGGTAGTTCTATAGTAGCTATAGTGTCTGTTACACTTACTACCCTCCCACGTAGCCCACCTTGGGTAATTACCCAATCCCCACGTTTAAGGTTTGCGACTAATTCTTTGTGTTCTTTACTCCGTTTTTGCTGAGGACGAATGAGCAGGAAATAAAAGATTACAAAGATTAGGATCAATGGAATAAGGGGCCCTATTATACTTCCCCCTCCTTTTCCTTCTGGAGGAGGTCCCATAGCCCAGGCCAGATTTAAAAACATTAACAACATAATTTCCTCCTTAACTTTTTTGCACTTCATAAAACTTTTTTCTAAATTCTGCAAGATGCCCTTTAAGGATGGCCTGCCTTATTTGTTTCATAAAATTTAAATAGTAATAAACATTGTGATAGCTATTTAGTCGATAGGCCAGAAGTTCTTGAGAAATAAAAAGATGCCTCAAATAAGCACGACTATAGTGCTTACACACATAACAGTTACATGTTTCATCAATAGGGTGTTCATCTTCAGTATATTGGGCCTTTTTTATGGTCAATTTCCCAAAGCTGGTAAATAGTGTACCTGTTCTAGCGTGCCTAGTAGGTACTACACAATCAAACATATCCGCACCACGGATGACGGCCTCTAAAATATCTTCAGGCAAACCAATCCCCATAGCATAGCGAGGTCTATCCTCTGGGAATATCTCATTACATATCTCTATTGCCTCCCAGGTCTTCTCCTTAGGCTCCCCTACAGAAAGTCCACCAATGGCATAGCCATCAAAACCTATCTCAATTAAGGAAGCAGCAGCCCTTCTCCTTAAATCAGGATAAACGCTTCCTTGAGCAATGCCAAAAAGGGATTGATTTAAATTTTTATGTGCCAATTTAGATTGTCCTGCCCAGTTTGTTGTAAGTCTTAAGGATTTTTCAGCATAACTGTAGTCTATGGGATAAGGCGGACACTCATCAAGGCACATAATGATATCTGAACCAAAGCAGTTTTGAATCTCTATTACCTTTTCTGGGGTAAGAAAATGAGAAGAACCATCAATATGTGACCTAAAGACCACTCCTTCTTCCCTGATCTCCCTTTTTTTGGCCAGACTATAAATCTGGTAGCCTCCACTATCTGTCAAAAAGGGGCCTTTCCAATGGATAAATTTATGTAATCCCCCAAATTTTTTAATAAGCAAATGCCCTGGCCGCAAGTATAAATGGTAGGTATTGGCCAAAATGACCTCTGTCCCTATAGTTTCTAGGTCCTCTGAAGTTAAGGATTTCACACTACCCAATGTGCCTACAGGCATAAAGGCGGGTGTATGGATGATGCCATGTGGTGTAATAAGCATACCTGCTCGAGCATTTCCATCTTGTGCCTCTATCTTAAATTGCACTTTGTCATTATTGTCAATAAGGTCTAATTTGTCTATATTAAAATATAATTAAAAATAATCTTAGAGGTTAAAATGAAAATTATAACAAGAAATGAGGCAATAGAGATAAGGCCAGGCTGGTTTAGATGGAAGATATATTTAGAAGGGGAGGGCTCTGAGCTTGATAAAATTGAATATGTAGAATATGTCCTTCACCCTACCTTCCCAAATCCTATTGTGAAAGTAACAGACAGGGAGTCTAATTTTTTACTGGAGGCTGAAGGCTGGGGCGAATTTATGATTAAGATTAACCTGTTCATGAAAGATGGCTCAGTTAAACATAAGGAACACTGGCTCCAACTCTTTGAGCAAGAGACTCTACATTAAAGTTTGACTTTCTTTATTCAATTTCTATCTTATGCCTATCGCCGAAATAGATGCAAATTACATTGGACAGTGTTAAAGAAATGAAGAAATCAGGGAGTTAAACCAATTCTGTTAATTATTTCTAACTTAAGCAGTTTAAAATTATTTTCGCTATAATATCTTCTTTCATTTTCTTCTAATAATGCGCCTAATTTGACTGTGTAATCTCTTTTGGTCAAACCTTCTATCTTTTTAAAAATTTCTTTTAAAACTTCACGCGGGGCATCTAAATTTATGCCCCTTTTTAATAAAAATTCTGTATCAAAACAATCCCTTATCTCCCCCCTATCCAAAAAAGACCTTATTTTTAAATCCATCATGCTTGGTAAAGATACAGTTTTCACTAAGACTTGGATATTAGAATACTTAGAATAGGCAATGGCTTCTTGTATTTTAATCCTTTTTATCTCCTTTCTTATTTCTATTTTGAGACTTCGTGGATAATAGGGTGAGGATAATTCAAAAAGCATGGTATAAAATTTATTGGCTGCATCCTTAACTTTATAATTTTTTTCAAGATAATCCTTACACCTTTTAAAGAATTTATCTGAATCTATCTCCTTTACAAGGGAAAAATCCAAATCTACAGAGTATCTGTTTAACCCATAACATAGCCTTAGCATACTTCCACCTTCAAATACCAAAGGATTAAGCAGTCTGCCGCTATTTACTTTTTCCAATACCTCAATTTCAAATCGTTCCTGGGGCACTAAATCTTGCATAACTTTTCTATAATCTTCCTGGTTTTTTGGGGATAAATATCTAACAGCTCTTTTATTTTTGCCTTGTTTAATTTACTAAGGTCTAAAGAATCAAGGTCTATCCTGTATTTTCCAAATGAGTAAAGATAAATACAATCTATAAAGGCCTTTTCCTTTGAAGCAATAAATATCTCATTTATTTTACTAAAATCAAAATAGCACTCCCTTTTTAGTTTATAAAAGTTAAACACTGTATTATCTATTTTAAATGTGCGAGAATGTCTAAGGCAGGCGCTTTCAAAAAAACGCCTTTGAATCTGTGTTGTAATTTCATAAAAAGATAGGGCCGTCATAAAGGAGATATAAGAAGGTACTTGCAAGAAGTTTGCTAATTTAAAGAGCTCTTCCCTTCCCAGATTATCCCACTTTTCCCTTAAGATATAAAAATCCTTTTTTAATCTTATAATTATCCCTTTTTTTACATAACGGCTACAAGTGACCTTAGAAGACTCTTTCTTAAGCCCAAGGATATCTGCGAGGTCGTCTGTCTTAAAGTAAAGCCGTCTATTTAGCTGGCGTAATTTTGTATACTTCACGTTAAATATACCTAATTAACATTTTTGTTAATTATGTATATTTAAAATTATGTGTCAAGGCCTTTGGCCCCAAGTTTATGGATGAGCTATTTAGTGGCTTCGATTTATAAGTAGAAAGATATAATCTAAAAAAAACTTCATTCTAATTAATGTCCCACTGCTTTCAGCTCTATCCTTTCATGAGCAGTCAGTTTATAGGCATAAACTAAGCAAGCCTGAAATCCTTATAGAAAATTCGTAAATGCAAAAGGCACTAAGGATTATCACACAAATCTGGCTCTGATTCAAGGACTATTGCAAGAAGTTTTTTGCAATTTTTGCGCCGATTTTGCCCATTTTCACTGACTTCGAACTTGGAAATTGCTGAAAAAGTGTCAAAGTGGAGTATTATCTTTTCTTTGCAAATCTAATTAACAGGCGGCCCTTTTCAATCTTTGCCCCCTTTGGCTCACGTTCCATGAGTGCTAGAGAAGGAAGAAAAAAGTTTCGCTTTTGATTTCCTATGCTAACAATAAGCTCCTCTCCAACCTTCTCAATAGAAATCTCATCCCTTCTTATAACAAAATCTTCCCTATTTCCTACAAAGGGGAGTTCCAAATTGAGTATACGGTCATCATTTTTCTTATCAATGCTTATAGGGTTTCCATTAAAAAAGATTTCACTGAGGTCTTTCTCACCATAGAGGCTATGACCTATCTTTAGAAGGCTTTCTCTGCCGATGGCCTCATAACCCAAAAGGGGGGCTTTAAAGATTGGAAGTGGTGAGAAGAGTTCCTCAATAAATTTAAGGTACTTTATTTGGTTATTCTTCCACTCTTCCCCATAAAGACTGAATAATTCATCTGGAATAAAGCGATTACAGATTATGGCATCAATGGGATAGCCAAAGAGGCTAAAATAGTTAAGGGCACGCTGGGTCTCTCTAATGGTCATTTTGTCTGGGTTTAAGACCAGGCGGATGCTTGTATGCATCGAATCAATCAATATGGCATCCAGCTTTTGGAGCTGATTAAAGAGGTCATCCATGGCATCAAATGTCTTATCATCTGGTAAGGGTACATCAGTAACCAGATTAACAAAGGGATGCAGAAGTGTAGTCCCTTTGCGCTGAAGTGGTAAAAGCTTTTTTGCCCACCACTCTGCTATCTTGGGAAAACTAAAAAACCTTAAGGATTCCCCAGTAGGAGGGCAATCCACTACAATAAGGTCATATCTTTGATTAAGGTCATGATCGTATATCCAAATAAGATTGGCAAGCTCTTCCATCCCTGGAAGGATGGCCATATCCTCGGCCCTTGCCTCGTTTGGATTATACCGAACCAGCGCTGCTGCCAACCAGCCTATAATCCTATCCCAGTATTTTTTAACATTATAAAGGACGTTTAATTCTTGGGCCCAAAGATTAGATAAAATCTTTACTGGCTCAGGGCCAAGGGGGCGGTCCAAGCTATCACCAAGGCTATGGGCAGGGTCAGTACTCATAACTATTGTCTTTTTTCCTTGCTCAGCCGCTACAAGTGCCGTTGCTGCAGCAATGGTAGTCTTGCCTGTGCCACCCTTTCCAGTAAAAAGAAGGATTCTACTCATTTAATTGTTTCCTTAAGTGCCCTTTTATTAGAAACATTAACATACATTATAAAAAAATAAAGAAGCAATTTATCTTTTAATAAAAAAGTGATAAATAAGAAATATTTTGGAAATAGGAGACAAAATGAATAAGGCATTATTTATTTTCTTGGGGTTGTTGATTGGAATAGCTGCTAGTTTTACTGGATTAGGAGGAGGCTTTCTTATGGTGCCTATTTTGCTCTTTTTGGGCTATGAAGCACAAAAGGCAGTAGGAACCTCTTTTATGGCCATTCTGATCATCTCTACTTCTGCATTATTTGCACATGGCAAGTTGCAAAATGTAGATTATAGAATTGGCATCCTTCTGGGCATTGGAGGTATATTGGGGGCCCAGATAGGCGCTAGACTTGTAGAATACGTACCTACTCTTATCTTTAAAAAAATATTTGCCATTATTTTAGTCTTTTTAGCCATACGCATATTTTTACAAAAATGAGATGCTCATGAGCCCAACCTCTAAAAGCATTTTGAGATGAAAGAGATCCTTAAATTGCCTACTGTAAAAAAGGCCATTCTCTATGAGCCTTTAAAGGAAGGGAAGGTTCGCTGTGGCCTCTGTGAGAGAAGATGCATCATTTTACCTGGGAAAAGGGGTTTTTGTAAAACCAGGTTAAACATTGAAGGAAGGCTCTATACCTTGGTGTATGGGGATATTAGTGCTATGGAGTCAAGACCCATAGAGATAAAGCCCTTTTTCCACTTCTATCCTGGAAGCAGTGCACTGACTATCTCTACCTGGTCTTGCAATTTTAAGTGCCCTTGGTGTCAAAACTGGCACCTATCTTATAAGACACCTGAGCCAGATAAAGCAAAATATATTTCACCTAAAGATATGGTTAAAGAGGCCATTAATCATAAAGACAAAGGACTTTGCATTAGCTTTCAGGAACCCACACTACTGTTTGAATATACATTAGATGGATTCAAACTGGCTAAGGAGAAAAATCTTTATAACACCTATGTCTCTAATGGGTATATGACATTAGATGCCTTAAGGATGCTAAAACAGGCAGGGATGGATGCCATAAATATAGATATAAAGGGAGATGAAAGGGCATATTATGATTATCTGGGGAAGGCAAAAGAAGAGATTATCTGGAGAAATGCACGTGTTGCAAAAGATATGGGGATGCATGTAGAGATGATTCATCTAATGGTCACAGGGATAAATGATGATGAAATAAAGATAAAAAAGCTAATTAAAAAACACTTAAAGGTCTTGGGGCCTGAGACTCCCCTTCATTTTACAAAATATTTCCCTGCATATCACTATCTTAGCCCCTCTACTTCTACAGATATCTTAGAGTTTGCTTATAAAGAGGCAAAAAGAGAAGGCATTTATTACCCCTATGTAGGAAACATACCAGGGCATTCCTTTGAAAATACCTATTGCCCTTATTGTGGGACATTACTTTTAGAAAGGGTAGGCTATCGCATAACTAAATGGGGATTAAGGGACAAAACATGCCCCAATTGTAAAAGAGAAATCCAAATAATTTACAGATAACCTACCCGCCTGCCACTGCGAGGCCCGCCGTCCTGC
>CAZNJP010000094.1:0-8400 GCA_964573345.1 uncultured Syntrophobacter sp.
AACCCCTGACTTCCTGCATGCGAGGCAGGCGCTCTCCCACTGAGCTACATCCCCATTAGGCTTTCCTTTATAGCAGTTAATCTGTTGGTGTCAAGCCCAAATCTCCATTAGTTAATTAGTTAATTCGTCAAATAGTGAAACCATTCAATTTAAGTGCTTCCTCTATTGGGTTTATTGAGTTTAACCCAAGTAACCCAAGAAACTGTGTAAACCCCGTTAGAAAACTCGAAGGGGGCATTAGACCCATCCTTATTAAAACATCTTACAGTCAAATGCCTTCATCTTAATTAATTGTTGCTCTTTTTACACAACTGCCTGGCTAGGGCTAGATCAGCAGGGGTATTGACATTTAAAAAACTTCTAAAATCAATGTCTACTTGGGATAAGGTTTTTGGTGATAATGTCCTCTTTTCCAAATAACGGAATACATGTGAAATCCGGAGGTCTCCCTTAGCCAGTTGCTGTTTGATTACGTCAAAGGCCCTTATTCCATATAACGCACAAAGTGGTTGATGCCCATCTGGCGTAATAGGAAGCACCAAATCTAAATGAGGTGCTTGATTGTCTAACAGAAGTTTAATTAAATTTTGTCTTAGAAAGGGTAAATCACAAGATACTACCATAGCGGGAAAGGAATGGGTATAAAAAAGTCCAGTAAAAACTCCGCCTAAAGGCCCTTTATCAGGCAAGATATCTGTCGCAATCTTTACAGGCAGATATGTATAAAGAAGTGGTTCATTGGTAACCAAAATAATCTCTGAAAAAAATACCTTTAGCACTTCATAAATATGGTCTAAGATGCGTTTTCCACAAATTTTCACAAAGGCCTTATTAGTTCCCAAACGAAGGTTTTTTCCTCCTGCCAGGATAATGCCTGTCATGGTTTGACTAAATAATATGTTTGTAAAGGGGTCAGGAGATCATTACTACCTCTTAATACCCAAAAAGTAAACCCCGTTAGAAGGACGGGGCATTAAACCCCCGCCCTTCTTAAAAGGAATATCGACATTATCTTTACCATCCCCGCCATGAATGGCGGGGCTTTCTAACGGGGTAAAGATATCATCCAGGACAATAAAAGGTAACAGGCAAACTTTTTGGTTGAATTATAGCCTAGACCTTTCTTTTAAATTTTCTTTTAAAATTTTTTCTTGACATTTATTTTTAAATAAGCTATATAAGTTTAAGTAATGGAGGAGGGTAATATGAAAAAAGATAAATTGAAGAGTAAGGTATGGTTGGTGTTCGTGGTCTTGCCATTAATGATTTTTATCTTTGCTTGTGCAGAGCTCTATGAAAAGACCATAGCTGTTCCTTCTGTTCCTGGGGCTACATATGTGGGGGATGAGACCTGTCTTGGTTGTCATGAAGATGCAAATCCTGATTTGATGGCTGCTTATAAGGATTCTATTCATGGTGCTATCGCTGATTTTGAAACTCTTGGTATAAAGAAGGGATGCGAATCCTGCCATGGGCCTGGGAGTATCCATTCAGAAGAAGGGGACCCTGCCAGTATAATAAATCTTAAAAAATTAGATGTTGATCAAGCATCAGCAATGTGCCTTAGGTGTCATACCACTGGTGGCCCTATGAAGTGGAGAGGTGGAGAACATGCCCTGCACGGGATTACCTGCATTGATTGCCACCGTATGCACCAGGCCAGGAAAGTTGCTGATGAAGAGGCTAAGGCTCCAACATCTGCTTGGAAAAGGCATGCCGTAAGGCCTCATGCCCTGGCCAAAGCCGAACCAGAGCTTTGTTATGATTGCCACAAAGAGATACAAACACGTCTAAATTATACATCCCATCATCCTGTCAGAGAAGGCAAGATGGTCTGTACAGATTGTCATGAAGCACATGGTGGACCTGGAAATCTAAAGACAGACGAGAGGACTATAAATGATGTTTGTTTTGTTTGTCATCCACAATACCAAGGGCCTTTTGCTTATGAGCATGAATCAGTAGTGGAAGGTTGTGATGCTTGCCATGAGCCTCATGGTACAGTAGTGAACAACCTTTTAAAGAAGACTGAACCATTCCTGTGTTTGCAGTGCCATCACGTCAAAACAATTTGTAGGGTGCAAAAGGATGTAAAACTGGCAGCAGGTCGTAGGTGCACATACTGTCATCCTGATATCCATGGGTCAAATGTTGCACCTCATTTGGGAGCAAGATAATGTATCATTTATATAAATTAAGAGGGGGGATAGGTATGAATTTTAGCAAATATAAAAACAAAGGACTTATCTTTTTATTCTGCCTTGTATTTCTTTTCCCGTGTTTGGCGTTTTCTGAAACGGTTGGGCCTATAGAAGTGGAGGGGTTAGAGGCAGAGGTAGAGACAGGAATTACTATACCAGGTTATAGCGATTATCAAGGTAAGATAGGGGAGTATATGGTCTTTGATAGAGGTGTAAGGCCATATTGGGGATTTAAAGGATTAGGAAAGATATCCGATACCTATCTGCGTTTAGAAGGATTCTATGAAGATGAAAAAGATCAGGTATATGCAGTGGATCTTGATGTTAGACGTGCTGTAAAAGGTGAATTTGATTATAGAAGATTTAGGCACTGGGTAGACCATGACCCCTTAACTATAGAAGAAATTGCTCATCCATTTATTGGAATGTCCGATTTTGACCCTGACGCTGATTATACATTTACCCGTACACTTACAAAGTCATGGATTAGTCTTACTTGTCCTAGATTTCCTAATATTAATCTGCATTTTAACTACAGAGAAGAGGGTAGGTATGGTGACAGACAGGGTTTATCTACGTCCGATTATTGGGATATTCGTGCAGAGGGTAGGCCCATGGAACAGACTACCAGGGACTACAAGACAGGTGTTACTTTTAGAAAAGGCATCTTAACCATAGATGACACCTTCTGGTATAGAACGTTTAAAGACAAGGCTATTCATAAATATGGAACTCTTAGCTTCTTAGAGGCCGGGACGATACCCAGGTTTGAGAGATACCAAAACACACTCTCTGCTAAAGTGGATTTACCATTATATACCAGCTTTTACGCCAACTATGCATACTACTACGTAGATAGTAAGGGATTCGAAGAGGAATTTGGGAAAGAGGCCGAGATACAATATCACAGTGTTCAGACAAAGCTTACAAGCAGTCCCATAAAAAATCTTGTTCTAAGTGGATACTATCGCTATCAAAATGTGGATAATGAGGATATACATAAGTGGTATGACCCTGATCTTGGATCGGCAATGACCAGGGAAGTCAATACCTGGGCTATTGATGCTGTCTATCGCCTGCTCAGGTCTACTTCCTTAAGATATGGCTGGGAGCATGAGACCATTGGCCGTGAAGATAGCGGACTTGAAGAGGTACACTATACAGAAACCTTAAGAAACACACACCGCCTTTCTTTAAATAGTAGATTCTCTACACCCTTGCTTAAGAGAAAGGCCAAAATTGGTATAGAATGGAAAAGGGATAATGTTCTTAATCCATTTATGAACCTGAGGTCTTGGAAATCATCTAAAGAATGGGGTATGAAATACCCACAACTTAGCTGTCTTCCTACTGATAGCGACATTGTAAGATGGAGATTTGGTGTGCCACTTTCTCCAGACCTTGAGTTATCACTTGATGGTGAATGGGGCTTTAAAAACTTCAGGTCAGAGAGGGAAGAGACCCAATGGAAAGAAAGGTATGCACAACCTACAATTACTTTGACCTATACTCCTGCAGCCAACCTGAGCACCTATCTCTCTTATGGCATGCTCTGGAGGAGGAGCCATACCTCATTTGCGCCTGAACTTCTCGGCGTCTCCTATTTTGAAAATGATATTGAGTATAAAGAGGAAGAACACAACTGGACTGTTGGGCTCAATTACCAAGTAATGGCTGACCTCAGTTTCTCAGGCTATTTTACCTATATCAGGCAAGACGCAAGGTTTGATACTGCAGGACTAAGTGGAACAGATTTTGACACACTTGTTGATTTGGGCAAATCCTCTACACATAATATCCATACCTGTGAATTTTCCCTTGCCTGTGATTATAGGATCTCAAAAAGCTTATTTGCCAATGCCCAATTCATTTATGAGCAATTTGACAACGATTTCGATGACGATCCTACGAATGTCCTTTATGGCACGAATGGAACTGGATATATGGGTCTTTTGGGCATAAGTTGGAGGCCATTCTAAGTGATAAATATGGGAAAAGATGAAAATTTAGATAAAATTTTAAACAGAATAGATGCCCTTTGTGAAAAGAGGCCAAGCCATAAAGAGGTGCTTAAATTTTTAAAGCAGGTAATAACAGAACAATCAAAGATAAAACCAGAGATAAAGATTGATTCTATAGATATTAATGAGAACATAGCCAAGATAAAGTGTAAAGAAGGGTTTCCTTTGGTGAGCAAAGAAGACATAAGATTTGATGTAGATTTAGCCACTACCTTATTTAAGAGATTGTGTGAAATCCTTAATGAAAGAGTCTCTGAGGATATTAAAAAGATAAACAAGGCTATAGATGGGCAAGAACTGGACCTTGAAGAATTGTTTAAGAAGGCACTTCCGGAAAATGGCAATCATATCAAAGCTGTGGCACAAAATCTAGGGCTTAATCAGTTTTTACTTTCTTTTTTGGCCAAAAATACTCTAAAACCCTTTTTTGAGGCATATGCCAATGAGCTTAAAGAGTATGTAGATCAGGAACATTGGTTGAAAAATTATTGCCCTGTCTGTGGCTCAGAGCCCTTTATGGCAGAATTATCTGAAAAAGAAGGAAAGAGATTTCTTATATGCTCGTCTTGTGGTTATAAGTGGAGATTTGTAAGGATAAGATGCCCATATTGCAATAACAATAACCACAAAACACTAAGGTATTTTTATACAGAAAAGGAAGGAAGGGCATATAGGGTAGATGTCTGTGATAAGTGCAAAAGGTATATAAAAACTATAGATACTAACGAATTAGGTGAGGAGGTGATACCTGCGATAGAGGATGTAGGTACCATGTATTTAGACCTCCTGGCAGAAAAGCAGGGATATAAGAGAGACGAAAAGACTTTGTTTTAAATAAGGGGGAAAAGATGGACATTAGTAGAAGAGATTTTTTAAAGGTTTCTGGTGCAGCTAGTGTAGGGCTCCTAGTAGGTACTTTTGGCTTTGACCTAAGGCCCATTTCTGCCTATGCACAGGCAAATCCGCCTGAGTGGGTAAGTGAGGCTTTTAGTATCTGTCCTTATTGTGGGTGTGGTTGTGGGGTGATAGTTGGAAGCAAAAGTGGCACTTTGACCTATGTCCAGGGCGACCCTGACAATCCCATAAACCGAGGTGCACTTTGCAGTAAAGGTCAAGCCTCTATCCAGATGAGCACAGTGGATGGGAAAGTGAATGAAAAGCGTGTGACCAAGGTCTTAAAGCGTAGTGCCTATGCTGGAGACTGGCATGAGATAAGTTGGGATCAAGCTATAGATGAAATTGCTCAGAAAATAAAAGATCAAAGAGATAGCGACCTCATTGAGACAGAGGACGGTGTAACTGTAAATAGATTAGAAACTATTGCTGCTTTAGGCACAGCAAAAGACACGAATGAAGAGTGCTATCTATATATAAAGCTCATGAGGGCTTTGGGTATAGTGTATGTTGAGCACTGCGCTCGTGTCTGACACTCTGCTACGGTAGCGGCTCTGGCAGAGTCGTTTGGAAGGGGTGCAATGACCCAGCACTGGGAGGATATCAAAAATGCTGATGTCATTATGATCATTGGAAGTAACACAGCAGAAAATCACCCTATGGGTTTTAAGTGGATTACAGAGGCCATGAATAACCCAAATAGGGGAGTTAATGGCCACCAAGGTGCTACACTTATAAATGTTGACCCAAGATTTAACAGGTCTTCATCTAAGGCCGATATCTATGCCAGGATACGTTCTGGGACTGATATTGCCTTTATTGGTGGGATAATTCATTATGCCTTGGAAAATAAGTTGTATAATGAAAAATATGTTAGAGAATGTACAAATGCACTTTTTAAAATTGACCCGAATTTTCAGACAGCAACAGACCGAGACGGTGTATTTTCTGGCTTAACTGGCGGTGATGTGGACCCTGTTATTGGTGCCTTGGTCAATGCTAAATATGATAAAAGCACCTGGGTATATCAAAAAGATGCAGAAGGTAGGCCCATTTTAGCTGATTCTCTGGATGACCCTGAGTGCGCATTTGGATTACTCAAAAGGCAGTTTTCTAGATACACAAAAGAAAAAGTATGTGCTATTACAGGTACAGACCCTGAAGTTTACGAAAAAATCTGTGAAACCTATTGTGCTACCCATCCTGATGATAAATCAGGTACCATTATGTATGCCATGGGGACCACCCAGCATACTTATGGCACCCAGAACATCAGAGGTTATGCCATACTTCAGCTCCTTATGGGAAATATTGGTGTGGCAGGTGGCGGTATCAATGCCTTAAGAGGTCAGTGTAATGTCCAGGGTTCCACCGATATGTGTATATTGCAACACATCCTCCCTGGATACCTTATATGTCCTACTGATAAACACACAGACCTTTCTACATATATAGAAAAGACTGGCGGTGTAAGTAGTGGAAGAGGGGCAGACTTAGACCCCGTGCATGATTACACTGTCAGAGGAGTAGAGCATGTAGACCCAAAAAGTGCTAGGTGGTGGGGGACATATAAGGGTACAATTAATACATCCAGATATATGGTAAGCTTACTTAAGGCGTGGTGGCCTACAGTAGACCCTGCTGCTAGTTATCAATATCTGCCAAAAAAGAAATCTGGTGTTGACTACAGCATGCTTTCCATATTCCATGACATGCTTCATGGAAAGATAAAAGGCTTTATTTGTGATGGAGAAAATCCTGCGGTAAGTGACCCTGATAGCTTAGCAGTAAGGGCTGCCTTAGAAAAGCTGGATTGGATGGTGGTAATAGACCCATTTGAAACAGAGACGGCCGCCTTCTGGAAAAGGCCGGGTGTTTCTCCAGAGGCCATAAAAACAGAGGTCTATTTGTTACCTTGTGCCGTTGCTTATGAAAAGGCAGGCTCAAAGAGCAATAGTAGCAGATGGGCCCAATGGCTTTTTAAGGCTGGTGATCCACCAGGGAAAGCACTGGATGACTTAGAGATTATAACCCGCCTTGGTCTTAAGCTGCAGGAACTTTATAGTGGAGGTGGAACATGCCCTGAGCCTATTGCAAATCTTAATTGGCCTTATTTTAATTATGCTGGCGAACATGCAGACCCAGTTAAGACAGCTAAGGAGGTAAATGGCTATAAACTTGATGCTAGTGGTAACCCAGGAAAACTGGTGGTAAGTTTTACTAAACTAGCCACAGATGGTTCTACTGCCTGCGGAAATTGGCTCTATTGTAATCAATTTGTTGAAGAAGAAGACCTTGATGGCTTTGAAAAGGCGCACCCTGAGATGTTTTATTGTGGCATAGGAAATAGGACGGCCAGGCGCTATCCCATTGATGTAGGCAATGGTGGTTTTGACGAAAGCCAAGGTTATAGAAAGATAGGCCTTCATTCTTATTGGTCTTGGTGTTGGCCATTAAATAGAAGGATTATTTATAACCGTGCCTCTACTTACCAAAGTGATGGGCCTAATGGTTTAGCAGGAGACCCACTTGCGCCAGCTAAGTTTGTTATGAGATGGAACCCAAACCTTAAGGGAGGAAAAGGAAGTTTTGAAGGTGATGTGCCTGATGGAGGATGGGCACCCGGGGCATATTATCCATTTATTATGCAGGCTGAAGGACATGCCCACTTATTTGGACCAGGTAGAAAAGATGGACCATTTCCTGAGCACTATGAGCCCATAGAGAGCCCAGTGGATAATTTAATGGGAAGTTACCGGGTTAATCCTATCGTCCACAGGTATGAAGGCTCGCTTTATGCAAAACATGGAGGCAAATATAAGATTGCTGCCACTACTTATCGACTCACTGAGCACTGGCACACAGGGGCCATGACCAGAAACCTTCCCTGGCCATGTGAACTTCAGCCTGAGCCATTTGTGGAGATGAGTGAAGAACTAGCAGCAGAAAAGGGTATAAAGAATGGAGATTATGTAAGAGTAAGCTCTGCCCGTGGAAGCATTACATTAAAGGCATGTGTGACCAAGCGCTTTAAGCCATTTAATATAAATGGTACAAAGGTGCATCAAGTAGGCGTAATCTGGCACTGGGGATATCAAGGAATCTGCACGGGTCCGAGTGGAAATGTCCTTGTCCCTCATATCGGAGATGCCAATACAAGGATTCAGGAATCCAAGGCATTTTTGGTTGATATAAAAAAGGCATAATTGGGAGGTAATATATGAAGGCAAATGAGATAATGATGTTCATTGATACCTCAAAGTGTATAGGGTGTAAGGCCTGCC
>CAZNJP010000095.1:0-8166 GCA_964573345.1 uncultured Syntrophobacter sp.
ATGACCCTGAACAATACAGAAAATTCTTTTTCAAGCTAGATAAGGCAATATTTATTAGGAAAAAGAAGTTGTAAAACGGCAAAATCCAAATTGTTGATGATTCTAAAGCTTGTCTAAGGAGAATTTACCAAGGAGGCATAAAAAATGGAGGCAAAATTTGAATATGTGATAAAGGTGGATGGTAAGGTAGTTTGGCAGGGGCTTAATCCCAAAGAAAAGTATTGGGGAATTAAAAAACAAAACGCAGACAAGGAAATGGCAATAGCATGGCGAACAAAGGAAAAGGTTTTGGTATGTTGAAATGGAAATAGAATTTCCATATAAAGAGGAAGAAAGCTTTGCTGTTGGAAAAGTAAAATGAGCTTTCTGGAAAAGATCAAGGGAAACTTGGAAATCAGGATGACTTGATGTTAATGTAAATTTTTTGGTAAGTAGATGAAGGGGTAATGACAATGGCCGTGATTATAAAAGAAATAAGACTTAGGGGGTCTAAAGGCGAGCTAAAAAGAGAGGCCATATTTGACTCAGGGTCTACATATTCCTGTATCCATCCAGAGCTAGCAGAAGCTTTAGAAATAATGGTGCCCTTACCGGAACCTATGGAGTTTAGCACTGCTAAAGAGGGTGAAAAAGTTACTGCTGAAGGAAGAGTAACCCTTAATTTCTACATTGATGAATATCGCTTCTCCGATGAATTCATGGTGATAGAAAAATTAAGTAATGGCGTGATCATCGGGGCGAAAACCCTTCAGGCGTGGAGACTTAAGCTAGACTTTGAAAAAGATGAAATCATCATTGATCCAAGGGTAACAAAGCTTTGGCTACTATGAGAAAATACTTAGATTTACCAAAAAGAAATTATAGAAGCTAGATATAGGCATGAGGCAACTGCCAATTTAGAATCCTGGGGCAAGAGCAAGACTAGGGTAAGGATAAACTTCTTAGAAGAGGCCATAAACAAATCAGACCCGCCTGCTAACGCCTGAGCGTAGCGATGGCGGGCAGGTAAGGTTGTAAGCTCAAGAATTATAGATGACCCTGAACAGTACAGAAGGTTCTTTATGAAGCTAGATAAGGCCCGCCCTCCTGCCAGGCCCGCCCGCCTCGCAAGCGAGAGCGTTGCGGACAGGCGGAGCGAGGCGGACAGGGCAGTATTTATCAGGAAGAAGAATTTGTAAAGGTCTTTCGCAGCCGCAGGCCTGAATTTGAGTTTATATTCCATCTATATGCCAAATTCTTCTTTGAGTGCTTTGATAAATGTAGCTCCATCTACATCTTTAGACCTATCAGCCATGCGTGCCCTTAAAAGCTCGTCTTCTTCTTGTCCGTCTAATAAATCGACTAAACCGATAGTAACAGCTTCTCGGATGACTTCAGCCTCACTCATGCTGTGTTTTCTGGCAGCCAACTTTATTCGCTCTAGCTCATGTTCGTCAAATCTAACTGTCTTTACTATTTTATTAGGCTTTGCCTCCATCTACGCCCTCCTTTTGGCGAATACATATGTATTCTATACACTTTTAAGTATTTGTCAATTGCTAGTTCCCTGTCAGCAAGATACGCTTTTTTAAAAGGTAATGCTACAAAGCTTACGAGTTTCGGTTAAATCTTTTTAGATAAAAACAATGTTAACAAAGGTAAGGTGCTAGGGTAAATTAAGATTGAAAAAATGAAGGGGATGAATTTGCGATTCAAGGCTAGGCCCCAAGTTCAGAACAGTTTTGAGGAAATGCCAATTGGGCAGAAAATAGAACCGTCCCCTTTTCCTGTCCTGTGAAGTGCTTCAGCTATTTCATCAGGATGAGCTAACAGCGGGTTGAAGACCTGTATCTAGGAATGAGTTTTTGCCCCATAATTTCCAGATTTTCAGCAATTTCTGAGACTTTTTCTTTGGGTATTCCTACCAACATATATTGGGGAGGCAAACCAGACCTCATTCGATCCCCTACCGCCACTAGTGAAAAATTTATATTTCCTGTCAAAAGTGGATAGGCTGTACAATCTCGGCAAAATGCCTGAAGGCCTGAGGCCTTCATCAAACTCTTTGTTACATTGCCAGTCTTATAATTGTATGCCATCAGAAGAAGCATACCTTGTTCTGGTGTTATAGGGATTAAAACAATTTGATAGTCTTCGTCTGCTTCGGCCAATGGTGAAAGAAATATAGCCTTAGTGCCTGTTTTAATCTCATGCCCACCTACAACAGCATTCTTTGCTGCTTCAAGGTTTCCAAAGGCACCCTCTGCATATTGTGACTTCCCACTGAGCATTTTATCATCATAATCACGAAGGCCCAGTGTTGCAGCACCATATTGACATGCAATATTTTCCCTTAAAATGAGGATACGACTTCCCTCAGAGGCAAGCATTACACCATGACAATAGCTTCTAAAGGTCCTCTTTGATTGCTCTTTCTTGGGAACTTCTTCCCACCTGTAAATCAATTTTATAGCCACAGGGAAAAGCCTTAAATCTAGCTGCTTTTCCAATATTTTTGAAATCTCGCAATTATTCATTCTTATCAATTGGATAACAGGATGTTTTGCATATAACAAAATCTAATTATTTGTCAAGTATTTTCTCTAATTTCACCCCTTGCCAACTCCAATAGCTGTGTTTATTTAATATATACAAATCAATTTTGGAGGAAAAGATGTCAAAAGCAGTGGGGATTGACTTAGGGACTACGAATTCTGTGATTTCTGTAATTGAAGGAGGGAAACCAAAGGTTATCTGCAATGCAGAGGGAGCAAGAGTGACCCCTTCAGTAGTGGCTTTTACCAAAGATGGTCAACGTTTAGTAGGACAAGTGGCCAAACGCCAGAGTATCCTTAACCCAGATCACACCATTTATTCAACTAAGAGATTTGTTGGACGTCGCTGGGGTGAGGTAGATGAAGAAATGAAGATTGTCTCTTATAAGGTGGTGCGTGGAGATAATAATACTGTTAGATTTGAGCTAGATGGTAAGCTTTATGCGCCAGAAGAGATCTCTGCTATGGTGTTGCGGAAAATGGTCGATGATACCTCTGCCCATCTAGGAGAGAAAATAA
Organism: uncultured Syntrophobacter sp.; assembly: GCA_964573345.1. Taxonomy (GTDB): domain Bacteria; phylum Desulfobacterota; class Desulfofervidia; order Desulfofervidales; family DG-60; genus CAZNJP01. Next base: position 3,054 of record CAZNJP010000095.1, read on the forward strand.
AGGATGCAGTAATCACTGTACCTGCATATTTCAATGATGCCCAAAGGCAGGCCACCAAGGATGCAGGAAAGATTGCAGGTCTAAATGTATTAAGGATTATCAATGAGCCTACAGCAGCGGCCTTGGCTTATGGAGTTGATCGCCAGAAGAATGAAAAAATCTTGGTCTTTGACTTAGGTGGAGGTACATTTGATGTCTCTATTTTAGAGGTAGGAGAAGGGGTATGTGAGGTTTTGGCAACCTCTGGCGATACCCACTTGGGAGGCGATGACTTTGATAAGCGTATTGTAGATTGGTTGGCTGATGAATTTAAAAAGGAATATGGCATTGACTTAAGGCAAGACCGCCAGGCATTACAACGTCTTTATGAAGCAGCAGAGAAGGCAAAGTGTGAGCTTTCTTCTATGCTAGAAACAGAAATAAATCTTCCCTTTATCACAGCCGATGCCACTGGCCCTAAACACCTGCAGATGAAGCTAACAAGGGCTAAATTTGAACAATTGACAAGTAATTTGATCCAGAGGTGCCTTGGTCCAATAAAACAGGCTGTATCCGATGCCAAGTTTTCTCCACAAGAGATTAACGAAATATTATTAGTAGGGGGAAGTACCCGCATTCCGGCTGTCCAAAAATTGGTTAAAGATTTCTTTAATAAGGAACCAAACAAGAGCATCAATCCAGATGAGGCAGTAGCTTTAGGAGCAGCTACGCAAGCAGGCATTATTCAGGGTGAGGTAAAAGAAGTAGTATTGCTAGATGTTACTCCACTCTCCTTAGGGGTAGAGACGTTAGGCGGAGTAATGACCAAAGTAATCGAACGTAATACTACTATCCCTGTAAAACGTAGCCAGATTTTTACTACTGCAGAAAATAATCAATCAGCAGTAGACATTGTAGTCCTTCAAGGTGAAAGGCCAATGGCTAGAGATAATCGTTTGCTAGGAAAATTTAGACTAGAAGGTATTAGATTTGCACCACGTGGTGTTCCACGCATTGAAGTTACATTTGATATTGATGTAAATGGTATTTTAAATGTATTGGCCAAGGATTTAGATACCCATAAGGAGCAAACAATCACTATTACCGGTGCATCTACTTTAGATAAAGCTGAAACCGAACGTATGGTTAAAGAAGCAGAAATGCATGCTGAAGAAGATAAACGCCGTAAAGAAGAAGTTGAGATGAGGAATCAAGCAGATAGCCTTGCTTATCAGGTGGAAGCAACATTAAAAGAACTGGGAGATAAGGCCCCTACCGCTGATAGGGCTAGGTGCGAACAAATTATTCAGGATATTAGACAAGCCATTAAAGAAAATGCACCTGCGGACCGGCTTAAGACATTGATGAATGACCTTCAACAATCTGCCTACAAACTAAGTTCTCAGGCCTATCAACAGGCTGCAGGCGCACAAGGCCCCACACCTGGTGAAGAGGCAGGAGGACCTCCCCCTGGTGCAGGCAAGGATAAAGAAGATGTAATTGACGCAGAATACAAAGAGAGGTAACTATGTAACCGTTCATGGGTTCAATGGTTCAGAGGTTGAGCCTGCCCGCAACGCGAGCACCTGCCCGCCATCGCTACGCTCAGGCGTTAGCAGGCGGGGGTTCACCGAAATCTAAACCGCCCTACAAGCAAGCTAAATGAAAGAAAGGTAACGCTGAACCCGTGAACGGTTATTATTTTTTTAAGCTTTTTCACTAGGGACACACAGTACAGGACAAGGCAAAAGTCTGACTACCTTTTCGGCTGTGCTACCAAAAAAAATACGCTCTAAGTCCTCTTGCTCTATACGACCATAACCACCCATAACAATAAGGTCAACGGCTAGTTCCCTTGCCTTTTTTGCAATCTCTTGAAAGGGTATTCCCTGTATTATAAAATACTTAACTCGATGGACTGTTTCACCCAAGAATTTTTTTAACTCCTCTTTATGAGTCATCCATACATTCTTGTTTATTTCTTCGTTAGAAAAAGAAGAAATACGTCTCAGGCTAGCCAGATGACTCTGGTCAATCACATGTAACACAATTACTTCAGCTTCAAATTTTTCAGCTAAGTAGAATGCATACCTTAAGGCAGCCTTAGAACATTCAGAAAAATCTGTTGGTACTAAAATACTCTTTATTTCCATTTGCCTTCCTAAATTAGTTTAATTTAAGCATTGCCTTTAGAACAGGTTCAAATACACCCCCTGTGCTACTTATCCAATAAACCTGCTTTCCCTTTTGGAAAACAGCATGGGCTTTCCCCATACCCCAAAAGGTATATACCTTTATCCTTTCCTTACTTCTTTCTTTGAAATGGTGAAATGGTGTTTTAGGATTATTTTTCATCCTATTCATCATAATTTCAGTCTGTTCAAGCGCTATTTGTTTATTATCTGCTTCAGAGAGCCAGATAGTGGCCTCCCTCCAATTTCCCTGCTCATAACTACCTCTATAATAAGCAATAAATCCTTTCTTTACATAAATCCGCTTGCCATGTAACTTGTTTATCTCCTCTATGGCCTTTTTACCTTTAACAAGTTTAATAAGGTGAAGATTGGGGAGTGTTTCTGGAAATATGGAATTGGTCTTGGGTTTTCCCCCACAAGCTGTTGCAAAGATAACAAAAAATAAGACCTGAGATATTGCTATTTTAAAAAAAGCCTTTTTTGCCATATCAATTTTTCCCAAAGATAAACTCGTGCCTTTCCTCTTTAAAGGGGAGCAATTTTCCTGCCCTCCTCAAAACATAGAGCTCATATTCATCTGCCTCATATTCATTACGGAAAAATAATCTTTCTCCATGGATGATATTAGCGGCCAAAAGGAGATCAGCTTCTGGAATAACTACTAGATTTACTTTATTTACACCCAAAAAATTCTCTAAGGCTATGGTTAAAAAAACCCTTTTTTTAAACCCAAAACGTCTTTCAGTTAGTGGCCTTACTCCAATATCCACATTTAAAGAATTGAAAAATATTTTTTCCACTCTTTCAGCTACCCAATTCCTTACCTCCCTTGCCCCATTGCCAAATACATAAAGGATATCTATGTCAAAATCTTTACAGAGCTGCTTTAGAAAATTCATCCTCTTATTTGACATTACAAAGCCATATATAAAATACTATCTTAAAATAATCAAGCTGAAAATTCTTCCCTAAACACTTTATATATTTTCAGATAAACAAGGGATGTTATCTGCTCAGGACGCAGGTCAGAAACGGAAAAATCATCTAATATTGCCTTAAGCCGCTCTTGAGGAAGTGGTATTTTCTCCTTTAAGGAATTGTAAAAGGTCTTCCGCCTCCCTGAAAATGCACCCTTTAGAAAATGAATAAATCCATTTTCTTCAGCTTTGCTTAATATTTCCCCTTCCTGCCAACTAATTTTTATAACATCAGAACCTACTTTTGGCACTGGATAAAAACTTTCTGGTGATAAATGTAATAGATTTTTTATTCTTGCAAATAAATTAAAAGTAATTGCCAAAATGCCATAATCTTTGCAACCTGGTTTGGCTGTTAGACGTCTTACTACCTCTTCTTGCAACATGATACTAATCTCTGACAGGCCTCCTCTGTTTTTTAAAAAGAGAAAAAGCAGTGGCCCACTGATATAATAAGGAAGATTACCTACAATCTTTATCTTTCTGCCATATCTTTCAGCAATACTGTAATAATCAAATTTTAATGCATCACCTAGCCAGATATCTACATTTTTAATACCTGCCCTTTCAATCTCCTTTTTAAAGGCCTCTGCCAATATTTGGTCATATTCAATAGCCATCACCTTTTTTGCCACCTTTGATAAAGGAATAGTAAGGGCACCCAGTCCTGCACCAATCTCTATTACTACATCATCTGAATTAATGCCTGCTGCATCTACTATCTGTTTAGCTGTAAATGGATTGATGAGAAAATGTTGCCCCAACCTCTTTTTAGGCCTTAAGCCATATTGTTTTAATAGTCTATAAGGTGAAGTGGTCATGGAAAATGGCCTGCCCGCCATCGCTAGTCGCTCAGACTTAGCAGGCGGGTACGAGAGATGGCATCAAACTCTAAAGATGCCAAATCCCCGCTTTTAAGATGATTATAACCAACTATAGCAATCATGGCTGCATTATCTGTGCAAAGTAAAGGTGAGGGAAAATAGACGTTTAATGAATGAATATCTGCGGCTATTTTCATTTTGTGCCTCAATCTTTTATTTGCAGCTACCCCACCGGCTATCACCAAACGGGGGACATTAAGGTCAAGGGCTGCTTGAATGGCCTTTTGTGTTAATACGTCCAGGGTGGCCTCTTGGAAGGAAGCAGCTACATCATGGGGCAACGCCTCAGGGTGCCTTTTCAAATAAGTGGCTACAGCGGTCTTTAATCCACTAAAACTCACATTGTATTTACCCTTAGTCAACATGGGCCTTGGAAAGGGAATGGCTTCAGGATTCCCCCTTTTTGCCAATTCTTCTATGGAAACCCCTCCTGGATAAGGCAAATTCAATAGCTTTGCCACCTTATCAAAGGCCTCACCAGCTGCATCATCTAAAGTCTGTCCCAGTTGATGAAATTTTAAGGAATCCCTTACTAAATAAAGATTTGTGTGTCCCCCAGAGATTACCATCCCAATAAAGGGAAATTCTATCTCTTTTTCCAAAAAGATGGCCATAAGATGCCCTTCTAGATGATTTACAGCCACTAGTGGTTTATTTAAGCTATAAGAAAATGCCTTGGCTAAACAAATCCCTACTAATAGTGAACCTACCAATCCTGGCCCTTGTGTTACTGCAAAGGCATCTATTTGAGACAACTTTACTTTTGCCATTTTTAATGCCTTTTCAACAGTGGGCAAAATTACCTCAACATGCCTTCTTGAGGCCAATTCTGGGACAACACCTCCATAGGGTCTATGCACAGCAATCTGAGAATAAACTATATTAGACCTTATCTTTCTTCTATCCTCTAATATGGCAACCGCTGTTTCGTCACAAGAGGTCTCAATTGCCATTATCAGCATGGATTCTATCTTATACCCAATGAATACTTATGGCAAAATAACTGGTGGGGAAAGCGATTATTCATAAGACTTAATGCCAAAATATTGTTTATAAAATTCTTCATTTCTACTACTAA
>CAZNJP010000096.1:0-7972 GCA_964573345.1 uncultured Syntrophobacter sp.
CACCTTTTCTTCCCCTAGGGATATTTACATCCTCTACTGTTTGTGCTAAGCTCTCCAAGGTTTTCATGGCTTATCCTCCTCCTTCTTTACTTATTTTTACTAGTTATTTAGGAGGATAAGCCCTTAATAATTTAATTGCAAGTGATTTTACACACAGCCTGGGACGGTACCTTTGGTAGCGGTCCCCTAATCACACATAGAAGGGGACAGTACCGCTTGACAAAAATTATGAGGGATAGTAATATGGCTTTCAGGGAGTAGAATATATAGTTAGACTGACATTTAGGGCAGGGAAAGAAAGAATGCCATGATTAATTTAAAAAGCACCGTGGTTTTATCTTTTGGCATTGACAGGATGTGCAACAACAATACATAAGCCCTATGGGCCGTTTGTAAGTTATACCTTCCTTTCACAAGAGGAAGCAGACCTCATCCGGAGCGAAGGCGTTTTCATCGGTGCTCCCCTGACGTGGTACTACATCTCCAAGCAGGATGCGGTCGCTGCGAGAACACCTTCCTACATTGCGGTAAAAGTCTCCAGTTTCCACATTCCTTCGGCTCCTGAGTGCGAAAGACGGCTCCAGGACGCGGTAACCAAGACCCTTGCCCAAGCCGGGTTGAAGGGAAACGTCTCGACGGCGGGCAAATTGGCGACAATCCGCTGGCAGGTAGAGATTGCCATCGTCAACCAACGCACCCTCACTTTGCTGAAACAGTCCTTGGGTGGGTTGACCCGTTACAAGCTCGGGCTCCGGGAGCGGAAGGACGATCTTGATGTACAGAACTGGCTCAACAATATCTGGCTTGGGGAGAACCTGGAGTGGCTTATCGTGGAAGGGCGAGTGGTGTCACAAGGGCGCAGATCATTGGCTGCTTTTCAGATCAAAGCGGTAAGGTTCCTCAAGAGTGGGCTCCTGAGGGGAGCGGTGGACCGCAAACTCAAACGCACAACTGAAGAAATGGTGGCATCACGTGTAAGTCAAATCGTGACTAGGTTGCTGGAGGCCTGCCAGGGGGAGAACGCGGTTCCCAGATCAGGCGCCGGTAGAGCTCGGATTCTCCCCGGAGAGGGTCTGGAGGCAAAACCATGTTCGCACTGAGCGGCGTTCGTCTTGCCTGCTGGCTATGGCCCCGCAGGGCCCGGGTACTCAACGTGGTGTGGGTTGGCGCATTGCTCGCCGTTTGCTCTCTACTTCAGGTAGGCTGCGTAGGGATCATGGGGTTTACCAAGGTCCCTCACCCCTTGGAACCGGACGGCGAGAAGACCATCTTCTTACCAATCGAGGTCGTGAATCCTTTGAATCCCACGGACACCGGCCTCTTCAAGTTTTACGAGGGATACACCATGGGCTTCGAGCGGGAGCAGCAACTGAACTGGGAAGAGGCCCTTTCGCTCTACGAGTGGGCTGCCAAGCAGAAGAGTCTCTACATCGACTCAAAGGACCGTGCCGATGTGGAACGGCGGATCAAGGTTCTCAGAGCGAAGGTCGCCTCGCCACAGTACCACGCCTGGAAACGCGTCCGGCAAGAGGATAGTTGGAGTGGCTACCGTACCTTCCTTGAGACCTGTACCGACCCCGAATTGGCCGTCGCAGCAAAACGCCGTCTGGACGAACTGGCGGACCTGGCCGCCAAGGCCTGGGCCCAAGCCGAGACAACCCACACCATTGAAGCCTATAAAACCTTCCTGGCGAAGTTCCCTGAGAGCGTCCACGCCGCTGAGGCACGGCGACGGATCATCGACCTTCGTTGGGCTGCAGTGAGGAAATCCGACAAGCCGCTGGCGTACCGGACTTTCCTCTCCGAATTTCCCACCGATGACAATCCATATTCTCAGCAAGCCCGAGAACGTCTGGCTAAACTAGAGGAGCCCGTCTGGAAAGCCTGTATTGCTGAAGACACGTTGAATGCTTACGCAGATTACCTCGAGGCTTATCCACAGGGGCGTTACGCGACTGAGGCACGTCAGCGGGGGAAAGACATGCTGCGTGATATATACACCCAGGGGCTTGTGATAAAGGTTGTCAATGGCAACATCACGTGGCCGGCGAGCGAATGGAGCGAGTTCACACCCCGCACGTTGGACGAAGCAATTTTCAAAGAACTCACATTTGCATTGGAGGGCCTGGGCGTACGCTGCTGCCGCGAGGACTCCGGTGTTGAGCCGTCTGGAGGACGTTGCCGGCTCATCATTACCATCACACCCGGGTTTGCTGTCCTCGAAGGCAGTTATGGGAGTGGTATCGTTACAGCTACCTTAGAGTTGATGGAAGGGAGCCGGGGGACGGTATGGCAGCAAATCGCTGCTGGAGTGGGCGAAGTCCGTCCCAAGACGATCCATGCCATAGATTCGAGTGAATTTCCGCATAGTTGGGAAGAACCAGACATCAAGGCAGCTCGACGGGAGGCCTACCACAGCCTCCTCTCGATGATGAGAGTCTCCTTGATACGCCTTTTCTCCCTGTTCGGGCGTTAACTCCAGGGCAGGAGGAACACTCTTTCTCCTCCAATCTGGCACTTATAGAAGGTACCAAAACTGAAGGCTGCAAGGAGAGAAGTATCTCAAATCGCGGGTGTGGACGGAGTGGCCTTGGCCAAAGAAGACGAAGAGAAGCTCCACACGGCCCCTTGAAGCACAAGAAAAGGATGCAAGTCGGTGAAGAGAGCCAGCCTAACAAGACGCTGCACTGGACGGGGATTCCGCTACGCTCATCCCCGCCAGTAAGCTTGGTCGTTAGCTTAAAAAGGGAGGAATTAATGTCCAGTTTAAGAATAAGAGATTTATTTAACAAGCGCTTTTTTGAAATTCCTAAATATCAGAGAGGTTACGCTTGGGAAGTTACTCATGCAAGAGAGCTTTTTGATGATATCATTGAGGCAATAGAAAGTAATTCAAATCACTATTTAGGCACAGTTGTTTTATCTAAAAAAGCTGATGAAAGAGATTGCTATTATATAGTAGATGGGCAACAGAGAATTACAACACTATTACTAATAATAAATAGCCTGTTAAATATTTTTAATGATTTTGGGGTCAAATCTTTATTCCTGACATAATTCATTTTTGCCTCCAATTCCCCACACCTATTTAACTTTACAACTTCTCCTTCGTGATAAATATTGCCTTGTCCGCCTCGCTCCCCCTGCCCGCAAAGCGAGCAAGCTCGCCCGTCCGCCTCGGCTGAAGCCTCGCGATGCCGGGCGTATGAATGAAAATCAGGGTCAAACCTACAAAATACATTTAACTACCCCTGACTTAGCTACAATAAACTTTTACAAAATTGTTATGAAATTGTCAACCTTTTTCAAAAACTACCAACCATTAACAACTAACTAAAGCAACTACAGACTAATCTATGCTGATTATGTAGTGCTGGATCTAAAGAGGCAATAGTTTATCAATGATATGGGTTGTAACAAGTGGAGGGGTGGCTAGTGCCATGACCCCGCCTTTTCCCAAAAATTTTTAAAACTTGTGCCTTGTTTTGAGATAACCAAATGCAGATCAAAAGGATAACCATCTTTACGCGGCGCAAATCCATGCACCAATATATGTCTTAAGTAATCTGATAATATTGTTCAATAAACCGATTTATGTATCCTGGTAACCTAAACTGTACAAAACTGACTCTCAGTCTTGTGTGCATAGTTTAGGCTACAACATTCACCTCCTTTAAAGGTTTATGCCACCCATACCAGTTCTGGGTGTTGCCGTAGGCATTCCAACCTACCACTGTCCCGATATGCACCTCGCCTCTGCCTATTGCAGAGTTCAAGGACAGGCCCCTGTTAGGGGAGCTACCTTGCTATTTATTCCTGATCTTCCTTCCGTTGGAAACTCAGGACATAGCAGGCTTTCTAGCTTATTAAGTAGTGACCACAATTTCCACCTGTGTTTTGTATTTACAGGTGAATATTTTTTCCAGTTTTTAAGTACTTTTATTTGAGCTAACAGCTTCTTTCTGGCTGCTTCCTTAGCGCCAGCTGCCTTTAACTCAAGTTTATCTACAAGAATTGGAATTTGTTTTACTAGCACCCTCGGTATCCTTTCAGTGTATTCAAGTCCCCTTCTTGCTATCACATAGGCAGCAGCCTCATGTATTGAGAGGCCATACTGCCTTGCATACTTGAGTTTTCCTATTTGAGATGTAAATGCAGGGTGTACAGGCTTAATATACATACCCTCTCTGAGTGCCTTTCTGGTAATAGCATCATAAATTCTCTTTCTAACAAAGTTGAAGAAAATCCTATTAAGCCTTCTATTGCTGTCAAAGTCTTGCTTAAAATTAAGCCTTTCAATAGCTATTGCTTCCACTTTCTGAGATTTTAGCCATTCAAATACTTCTTTAATTGTGTGGTAGATTATAAAATTACGCTTACCTGTCCTAACGTACTCAAGTTCATGGCAGTAAAAGGTTCTTTGTTTTAAAAAATTGCCCTTTTTGTCAGTGATGGTTACAGCTATTCTATCTACATTGATATCTATTCCCGCCACTTTGGCTACAGTATGAGGTATTTTCTTAACATAGCTGCCGTAAACTTCTTCATCCAGTGTAATATGTGCTTCATAGCCATGGTCTCTTCTTATAATCCTTACTGAGTAAGCCATCTTATTTTGAATAGCAGATATTAACATCTCTCTTTTACGTGTATGTCTTTTTTCTTTAGGTATAATGAGAGGGCAGTAGATATATCTACATCTGCTTCCTTCTTGAGGAATGGCAATTCTTATTTTAAATTCATCCCTATGGTCATTGTAATAGATCCTTGTATGCAGGTTGCCACCCTTAGAGGCATCACCTCTGCTGTAAAAACTATTTGTTCTTAGGTGTTTCCAGTCTTCTTTGGTTAGAAGCTGCTTTTGAAGTCTTATAAGATTTGTTCTTTTTCCAAAGACTATGTTGGGTATGGTACCATTGGTAATGTGGTGCTTTAATTTGGCTGCCCTTTGGGTAAGTTTGTCAATCCTTTTCTTAATTGCTTTTACTACTGTTTCCAGAGGAACTCTTTTTGCCCTCCTTTTTCCTGACTCATAAAGTAGTAGCTTTGTTTGAGATTTCTTAAGTTTATGTTCTGTATCTTCAAGATAGACAGGTAGAAGCTCCTTTTGGGAATCTATGGTTCCCTCTGCTTCAATAATAGCATCTCTCATATATCTTGTGTTTAGGGATGGGATACGGGCCTTGATGTATTTTTCTATGTCTTCTCTTTTCGTAATGCCATCTTTTACTATTTGATTAAAGGCCATTCGCTTTGCAGATTGAAACTTGGCCATGAGGAAATCAACTTGTTCTTTCTCGCCCCTGGAAGAAATTAGAAGTTGTCCTATAATAGTGGTTGTTACAGACTTATTATATGCTCTATTTCTTTCATGTCTTTTGTTTGGCATTATTCCTGCCACCTCTTGCTCCATAGACTCTGGCTGCAAAAGAAGTAACTATTGCGATTAGATCTTCAGCAAGCTCTTTATGTATATCGTCAGGAGGAGCACCATTGACTATCTCTATATCAACACCAAAGGCACTGAGATATGTCTCAAGATATTTATATCCAAACCTTGCAAGTCTATCCTCGTATTCTATTATGAGTTTACTTACCTCTCCCCGCTTAACCATATTAAGGAGTTTTCTAAGACCTCTTCTATTTTCATTTATACCAGAGGCAATTTCTGAAATAACCTTATGGTCTGTATAACCTTTTGCTTTACAGTACTCATTTAGTCTTTTGATCTGATTATTAAGATATTCTTTTTGCTTGAGAGTTGACACTCTGGCATAACAAACAACAGCAGGCTTTGGTTTTTCCTGAAGCATTCCCATAAGAGATTCTATATCTTCTTTTTTGTAACGCCTGACTCCACCAGGAGTTCTATAGGGTTTAAGCAGGCCTTGCTTCTCCCAATTTATGAGAGTTATTCTGCTTATTTTATAGTGGTCGTGTATATACTTTATAGTTATTAGCATTAATATCAGATTTCTATCTATTATATACCTTCGTACAAAATTCAGCAACTGTTGTTATCCTCCTACATCTGGTGTTCTGTTTCGGGCTTTTTTATCCAAATCCAAGTTACCCATTAAGAGAAGGGTCAAATCTTTATTATTGACAAATGAGGATCTTCCTGATATAAACTCTTTATGGCAAGGCCATTAAGGATTCAGTATGAAGGAGCGGTATGCCATCTCAGTTGTCGTGGCAATGAAAGGAGGAAAATTTTTAAAGATGAAACAGACAAAAAGGTATTTGTTGATTTATTAGAAGATTCCCTAAAGACATATAGCGCAATCCTTTATTGCTATGTGTTGATGGAAAATCACTTCCATCTCCTTCTTGAAACACCCCTTGCCAATCTTAGTGAATTTATGAGGCAGTTTAATATTACCTATACCATAACAGGAGACACAAAAGGGTAGGCCATCTTAGACAAAGAGAGTTATCTTGTGGTCTTATCAAGATACATCCCCCTTAATACGGTACGGATAAAACAGATAGAAAAGTCCTCCTTAACTGAAAAACATAGATATCTAAAGAAGTATAGATGGAGTAGTCTTTTGGGCTATATAAATCATGCAAAAAGGTGTTCTTTTATTGATTACAGGATGATATTAGAGGCATACGGGGGTGATAACAACAAAGCAAGGAAGGCATACTGGAGGGCTATCCCTAGGGATTTATCAAGGGGAATAGATATAAAAGAAAGGATTGTAGGCCAGAGCATCCTTGGAAGTGACAAATTTATAAACTGGGTAAAAGAGAAATTTTTAGGGAAAGAGACACGAGAGATCCCATCGGTAAAGAAGATATTAAGCTATAAGGCAAAGGATGAAATAATAAAGGCCATATGTGATGAAACTAAAAAGGGATTTGATGAAATCGTTAAGAAAAAAGGGACGTTAAGACAGGTAGTTATGGAATTGTTATATAGAGTAGGTGGACTTAAAGGGACAGAGATAGGGGAGATAACGGGTGCAGACTACACCACAGTAAGTCAAGGTAGAAAAAGATTAAAGGAAAAACTTACAAAACATAAGAATCTTTCATTGCTTATGGAAAGGATTGAAAGCAAATTGTCAATATAAAAGATTTGACCCCTCAATCCCTAAGTCACTAGTCACTAAATCACTTCAGCCCTTTAGGGCTGCAGTCTCAATCCCCTCCTTATCAGGTCATAGTTTTTTAACATCAAACCCAGGGATCCATCAAGTATAGTAGGGTTCTAAAATTATCTCTCTATTTCTTTCATCAAAGATTATCTTGAACTCTTGGAAGAAACCTTGTCTACCAAGAATATTTATACCCACTGTGAATTCCCTTGAAAATACTACTTTACATGGAAAAGAAACTTGTTCAATTTTTATCTTCACTTCATGAATATATCCAATAACCCTTCCACCCAAGCCTTGTAATAACGTTTCCTCCCCCGATTCGATTTCCAGACCTAAACATTCACTTATCTCCTGGCGGAATATAGATATGTTCGCACCTGAATCGACCAAAGCATCTGTAACTACTTCATTAACCCCAAGCACTATGGTAACTGGAATGATTGGAAATAACTGCTCTTTTCGATAGATATACGGAAATTTTATCATAATATATACATTCCTTCGTCTTTTCGTGGAAGTATAGTAAGGTGGGGGTTGTCTATACCTTTTTGTCTCGCCCTCTCTAAAACTTCTTTTGCTGTCTTGCCTATACTAATAATTTTATCTTCCCATACAGCAATCCATAATCCACTATATTTTTTTATCTCCTTTTGATGCCGTGAAATCCATTCTAGCTCTCTTCTGCCCATAATTCCTCCTCATTTAATTTCATGCCCATCTAATAATACTTAACATGATTTATTTATTTCTTCAATATTTTCTAATTGACTAGTCCTAATTCACCAAACCAAAGGCCACAAATCCAGTCTCCTTCGGCTTTCTCAATCCACTCTTGAGTAATTTTTTTCATAAAGTATTTTACCTTT
>CAZNJP010000097.1:0-4284 GCA_964573345.1 uncultured Syntrophobacter sp.
GGTAAAAATAAAATTTCAAAAGCCCTTGACATTAAGAAATGGTATGGATAAAAATTTCATTTGTGAATCGAGCAAAATATCTTATATTGCGGAATTTAGTAAATGGGCCCAAGAGTTACTGGAAATTGATTAGAAATATAGATGTAGATATACCAACCCTCCAAATTGCACTAAAGAAACTTTTAGAAAAGGATATTATAGGTCATAAGATAGGAAAATTTTTTCTTACAGACAACGGTCTGATTGAAGCAAAAGCCTTTAGATTCAATGGGTTTAAATCGTTTAAGAATCTTTTGGCTAAATTTGAGGAATTGGTTAAACCTAGACCAAGGGCAATTTCTGAATATGACCAAGGTTATATTGAGCCTAAAGATACTGTGGCCAGGGTATTTTTGATGCATGAGTTAGGAGATGTAGAGGGGAAGAACATCCTTTTATTGGGAGATGATGATTTGACTTCTTTGGCCCTATTACTTACAGAATGGCCAAAAAGGATCGTAGTATTAGAAATAGATGATCGCATCTTGGAATTCATTAATAGGGTTAAAATCGACAAAGGGTGGAATAATATTGATTTAATCCATTATGATGTGAGAGAACCCATTCCAAATGAAATAAAGGGAAAATTTGATGTATTCTTCACAGACCCTGTGGAAACAATAGATGGAATACGCCTCTTTCTCTCTCGCTGTGCCTCTGCACTTAAGGGAATTGAGGGTGTAGGTTATTTTGGCCTAACGCATCTAGAGGCATCAAGAAATAAATGGCACATTATACAGCAAGACATCCTCAATATGGGATTTGTCATTACTGATATCATTCGCAATTTTCAGACATATCTTTTGGATAGAGATGATGTCTTAAACCTAGGTTTAAGGGTGGTAGAAAATGCTCCAATATCGGTAAATCTCCCAGATACAGACTTTTACACCTCTAATCTATTTCGCATCTATGCAATAAAAACTCCACAACTATTACTTAAAGGAAAGGTAGATTCTGGAAGAAATTTGTATTATGATGAAGAGGCATATGTCACTAGGGGGTAAAATGGCTAGGCATTTAATCTTAGAACTATGGGGTTGCAATGAAAAGGCTATAGATTCTGAAAATACTATAAAGGATGTACTAAAAAGGTGTATAGATACATTTAATGATATATTAATTGATATTAAAATCCATAAGTTTAATCCACAGGGCCTAAGCGCAGTAGCCATGTTAAATGGCTCTTTCATGAGCATTCATTCCTGGCCTGAAGTAGGCTATGTGGCAGTTGATATCTATACCACATCTAAAGATGCTGACCTAAATAAATCTGCTATTATAGTGAAAGAATCGTTAATGCCCGAAAAAATCCAGGCTCTCAACTTTGAAAGGGAATCCGATCAAGGAATATAAATAGTTTGTTGGTTTTACATAGTCTGATTCTTTTCAAAATACTGCCAAAGCATGAAGCCAGCTAGCCTTAATAATACCTACTGGCGAACAAAGCAAAAGCCTTTTGTCATTGCAAGGCTTGTCCCGAGCGAAGCAAGGAAACTCGACGAAGCAACTCAAATTTATGAGTAATGAAAGGTCCTAAGTTTATAGATTATGATTATGGCTTTGATATAGGAAACAGGTTTAAGTCCTTATTTAGACTGTTTTTGGATTTAAACATCAAAAATAAATATGATGCAAAATCAAATATTCCTGCATTAAGAGAATATTATCCACAAAGGCTTGAAAGGCTCAAGGGTCTTGCCTCATCTTTAGGCACAAGTGTAGAAAATCTTCAGGCGATTTCTATCTATTTGTCTAAAGCAATAACAGGAGGCTGCACTGCCTTATTCTGTGCACCCCCTGCTACAAAGGATGGCGAAGTCTATCTCTCTTGGAATATAGATTTTTTCAAAGGGGCACAGATTATAGGGAAATTTTTTACATTCTATATATCTGAAATTCCAGGTTATAACAGATATGTAGCATTTGGTATACCATGCCTTTTTGGTGTATCCCTCCTAAACGAATTTGGTCTATCCTGTGTTGGTGCAGCAGTAGGGATGAAGGATGGCGGAGGAAAGGGGCTTATGGACATAGAAATTAGCAATCTTTGTATGGAGAAATGTCGTGATGTAAGTGAGGTCTTAAATACCTACAAAAGTGTAAAGCTATACTCGTTTCCAGGTATAAGTGGTGGTATGCTATTAAATTTAAATTTCATATGGGGAGATTCTGCAGGAAATGGCATTGCTATCGAGCACTCCTCAAATTATATCCATTATGAGCATGCAAAGGATGGGATACTGGCTATTGCTAATCACCATCAATTCCTTGATAGAAAACTCACTGGCTCACCTGACCCTAATGAACTGTCAGCAATTTCTGGTTCTTATTGCAGACTTGGAAGGATATGGAAATTACTTAGAGAAAACAAAGAAGATATAAATTTATCTATATTAAAAAGGATAATGGCAGACCACAATTTGGAAATAGAACACATAAAAGATTATAACTATGAAGAGCCTATAGATGATGGAACCATCTGTGTCCACTACTGGAATATACCAAGATACTTAAAGCAAAGAAGGTTTAAAAGGGCCATTGAGGCCTATTTTATGGGAAAAACCATTGGTTCTGTCATAATACAGCCAAAGAGTCTTATAATAAATCGTTGTTTTGGTAACCCCTGCAACAGGCCATATAGACCTATTTGTTTTAAACCTATATTTGAGGATAAAAAATATCCAAATCTATCAATAAAGGTGGCTACCAAACTAAATACCAGAATCTTAAAACCATATGGAATTAGAAAATTCAAGAATTTTATCTTCAGATATTTTTTTAAAAAGTGGTTGATTATAATGGGTACTATTTTAGAAAAGTGGGTTCCTGTAGAAAAGAAAGCTACACGATAATCATTAAGGAAAGATCTTATCTGGCAAAATTGATATTTCCCTTATTTTTCAAGCCCTTTGGCAAAATGAACGGTGGAACATCCGATTAAAGATAATCAAACTAAGGACAAAAAAGCCAAATATATACATCCTTAGATAAAGCACTGAATTGTTAATCTTATGCCAGGGAATGGGTTCTTTAAACACCTTTAGCCAACCATCATCTACATAGGTAGTAAACAGAAAGGGCTTTATCTTCTTAAACAATTGTAAAGGTGTCCTTGAAATAATCAAACAGGCTATGACGATGGCCATAGTCCCGATGACTGGCCCTAGGGAATTTTCAGCCAGGGTTGAGAGGAAAAAGGCAAGTAAGGCTATAGTCCACATAGCCCAGATGGCCAAAATATAAGCCAATCCAAACCTAAGCCAGGCCTCGACTTCAGGCAATACAAGCATCTCCCTTGCTCTGGGAACCAAAAAATCACCCCTACCAAAAAATAAAATACCAAGGCCTATACTAAGAAGGCCAAGGAAGAGTATCAAAAGGGTTGTGTAAATAAGTGTGGTAATAAACTTTGCTGTAATTACTTCTGCCCTAGAAACTGGTCTAATTAAGCTTATGCGGAATGTCCCAGCAACGCTCTCCCCTGCTATTTGATCCCCAGCCACTAATGCTATCAAAAAATAGAATATGAACCCATAAGGAATGTATCACAAAATATGCGGCCGAAAAGCCATTAAAGATTGAACCTATTACAAAAAAAGTTTTCTCTTAAACTTCTCACTGTCTTTTCAGCCAAGGCAGGAGGCCCATGCCCCATATCAAGCTTCATGCCAATCATCATCAAAGGAAGCAATATGCCAATGGCCAAAAATCCAATTCCTGTACGCCATTTATAAAAGGTTTTTATATTTTTTCTATATGGATAAGCTTAAGCTAAAGTTGGCCTTATAAGCCCTCAAAGCATCCTGATAGTAGTGCTTTTTCCAGCAGCATTAGGGCCTAAAAACCAAAGACATCACCCTGTGAACTTCAAGATTAAGGTCTTTTACTACCCAGTTCTTTCCAAATCTTTTAGAAAGACCTTCTGTGCAAAGTATCATTATCACTTATTTAATTCCTCTCCTAAAAATTCAGATAAGACTATGCTGAACCTCAAAAGTTGGCCCATCTGACAGGATTTTTCGCTCAAAGGGTCCAAAAATTGAATGCCTTCATTTTCAGGACAAAATGATTTAGCCTCTTTTAGATATTTATTAAAGGTATTGGTTAATTCAGGTGGGGCAGGAACAAAGGTAGGGCAAACATTTGCATCAAAATCTTCCTTCAATTCCTTTAGCATTTTTTCTAATTTTTCATAAACATTCCTTATTTCATCTTTTTTCATTGTTTAATTTTATCAAATAT
>CAZNJP010000097.1:4294-7958 GCA_964573345.1 uncultured Syntrophobacter sp.
ATATTAACTGAATTATGATAATTAGGGATTTAGAGAGATTTAACCTAAAGAAGGTATGCGGACTCTGCCGTCAATCTTCTTAGGCTCAAGGGTTACTATCTTCCAGCACCTCTTTTGGACCCAAAGCTTTTTCATCAATTTATGATTGAGGGCATGACCTGCCTTATAGGCCTTTATTTTGGCTACAAGAGGATAACCCAACAACATCAAATCGCCAATTAGGTCTAAAATCTTATGGCGTGCAAACTCATCCTTGTATCTTAAACCCTCTTGGTTTACAACACGAAAATCATCTATAACTACAGCATTGTCCAATGACCCACCCAATGCCAAGCCCTTTGCCCAAAGCTGCTCTACATCTTTGAGAAAACCAAATGTCCTAGCACGACTAATCTCTTTTTCAAATGATTTAGTCGAAAATTTAAACGCATAGTTCTGTCTCTTAAGCAATGGATTATTAAAGGCAATAGTGAAGGTTATACTCAATGTAGAGGCAGGGGTCAAGTAAATCCACTTATCGTCTTCTTTGATGCGGAGTGATTTCTCTATGACGACTACCTTTTTAGGTTCAAATTGAGCTTTAAATCCTACACTTTTTAACAAAAACAAAAACGGGGCAGCACTACCATCCATTATGGGAAGTTCTGGGCCATCTACCTCTACCAACGCATTATCTATGCCAAGGCCACCTAAGGCAGCAAGAAGGTGTTCCACTGTGCCAATAGAAACTCCATTTTGCTCAAGGGTAGTAGCCAGATTGCTACCTGTTACATTTTGAATGTGTGCCTTTATCTGAGGTCGCTTGGGCAAATCTGTTCTTACAAATACAATACCAGAATTTGGCAAGGCAGGTTTAATCTTTAAATGCACCTTATGTCCAGAATGTAATCCAATCCCTGTGCAGCCTATAGCATCCCTTAGTGTCCTCTGTGCCCAAAAGATCATCTGTATCTGTATATTAGCAAATTACATGCCTTTTTAAAATCCTTAATATTCTAAGCCTCCTCTGGATAAACTATGGCAAAAAAGATACATCAACTGTCTCTATTTTTACACACTGCCCAGCAGTGTTAGTTCAACAGACTTCAAAAGGGCATTATTAGTTCCCAAATGCAGTTTTTTCTACCAGGATAATGCCTGTCATGTTTAACTAAAGACACGAGAAAAAATAGTTTCTACATGCCTTAAGTGCTTTTTAAAATCGAAGATATCCTCAATCTCTATTTTACTTAAATATTTTTTTATATTGGCATCTTTGAGTACCAGACTCTTTAAATTCCCTTCCCTTTTCCAAACACGCATGGCATTTTCTTGTACTAATCCATATGCGGTCTTACGTGATAATCCCTTTTTTATCAATGCCAAAAGCACGCCTTGAGAAAAAATAAGGCCCTTGGTAATATTTAGATTTTCCTTCATCTTTTCAACATACACTTGCATACCTTTAAGGACTCCTGTCAATCTATTTAACATAAAGTCTATTAATATAGTGCTATCTGGCATGATGACCCTTTCTGCTGAAGAATGACTAATGTCCCTTTCATGCCAAAGTGGCATATTTTCTAAGGCTACTGCTGCATTTCCCCTAACTATCCTGGCCAGTCCACAGAGATTCTCGCAAAGAATAGGGTTTCTCTTATGAGGCATGGCTGATGAACCTCTTTGCCCTTTGGCAAATGGTTCCTCTAATTCTAAGACCTCGGTCCTTTGTAAATGCCTGATTTCTAAAGCTATCTTTTCAATAGTCCCTGCTATAATGGCCAGGGTAGAGAAATACTGGGCATAGCGGTCTCTTTGAATGATCTGGCTAGATATAGGGGCAGACTTCAAGCCACATTTTTCACAAACATAGCTTTCTACCTGTGGGTCAATGTAGGCATATGTACCTACTGCCCCTGAAATCTTACCATAACTAATGATTTCCTTTGCCTCTTGCATCCGGTTATAATTTCTCTTCATCTCTTCATACCAAATAGCCAGTTTGAGGCCAAATGTAATGGGCTCTGCATGGATACCATGGGAACGGCCAATCATCATGGTATCTTTATAAATCAGTGCCTTTTCTTTAAGCACTTTCAGTATTTCCTCAATGTCTTTTATGATTAAATCCGCTGCCTCCTGCAGCAGGATGGCATTGGTGGTATCCAAAATATCAGAGGAAGTGAGGCCAAAATGCAGATAGCGCCCTTCTTCCCCAACCTCTTCTTCTAAATTGGTTATGAATGCAACTACATCATGCTTGGTAATTTTTTCTATCTCTAATGTGCGTTTTGTTGAAAACCTAGCATTTTTTTTGATTTTTTCTAATGCCTCTTTGGGAATAATTCCTCTCTTTGCAAGGGCCTCACATAAAAGTATCTCAATATTTAACCAATGCTTAAGCTTATTTTCTGATGACCAAATCCTTCCCATCTCTTTTCTGGTATAGCGTTCAATCATTTAATTTCTCCGATAATTTTATTCTTATAGTCTCTCCTACCTTTACATTAAGGGCCATTTTGGCACTTCCCATTGATTGACATATCTCCAAATACTCACTACTTCCCCATATGGCCAAGATTTCCCCATAGGGAACTGCCAAATAATAAGGAGAAATATCTTTTAAATCAATATCTTTTATAGTTATTAAAAATTTTGAATCTTTTACAAATTTTTTAAACACATCTTTATGAATATTAGTAATCAAATTACCAAAATGGTCAATGTATATAATCTCTCCCAATAAAACATGGTCTTTTATTTTAGGAAAAGGCCATTTGCCCCTTTCATAATCTGTGATCTCTATCCCCATCTGTTCAGGGGGGATGTCTAAAGAGAGATAGGCCGCTACCGGTGCAAAGATATCCCTTCCTTGGAAGGTCTGGCTCACATTTGGTAAAAAGTATTTGGTGTTAGTAATATGATAAACACTGGTTTTTTTCTTTTGATAAATTAATCCCAATACACCATTGTCAGGTGCAATGAAAAAATAATCCTTATTTTTTGCCAAGATGGGTCTTCGCTTACTGCCTACACCTGGGTCAACTACTACTATATGAATGGTTTGATGTGGGAAATAATGATATGCGTTGCATAAAATAAATGCTGCCTGTTTGACATCTTGTGGGCCAATCTCATGGGTTAAATCTACAATTTCAGCTTCTGGGTTAATTTTTAAGATTACCCCCTTCATGATACCTACAAAGGCATCCTTTAAACCAAAATCTGTGGTAAGGGTGATGACCCTTCTAGTCAAAACGTCCCCTTTTTAACCACTCTAACCCATAGGCAGTAACTAAAAGGAAAATGGCAATAATGCCTGTTATGACCCACCCTTTTCTCAAAAATCTAAAGAAATGGGTCAAAATCACTGCCCCTAAACAACTGCTTCCTAAACGTATAAGGAATTTAGTAGCTGGATGCATTTGTAAACTTTAACAGAAATTAAAGAGAATGTGAATAAAAAAAATTAAACAGATTTAAATGACCAAAATCTTCACCCTGTTGAGTAAGTTCAAACTAGCAATGCTATTTGTAAAAGGAACTTCCAATGAAAAAAGTAGGTAAGTTGCTTGCCAGCCCCGTAGAGTAATCCCAAGACAAAAAATGTTGTTCATAAAAACAAGGTAGTTATAATGGACCCCAAAATTTGGACAAGATGTTAAGCTCGCCTTATACTGAAAAA
>CAZNJP010000098.1:0-7953 GCA_964573345.1 uncultured Syntrophobacter sp.
AAAAAGTCTCCTGCCAAAATAGGTATGGTATTTCCCCAGACAATATTAGCGCTTGGCCTGCCTCGCCTTAATTTGGCCTTATCAATTACATCATCGTGGAGAAGGCTAGCTATATGAATATATTCAAAGATAGGGGAAAGTTGAATCTCCTTACCATTGCAATGCCCACATAGTCTAGCACTCAGGACAAAAAGCAATGGTCTTAAACGCTTTCCTCCACTCTTTAAGATGTATTGACTTACCTCTTTGGCTAAAGGAACATGTGCCTTTAAATGTTCTTCTATGGCTTGTTCAATCTCAAATAGTTCTTTCTTTACCCTTTCTAAAAATTGCAATCTATAATTAAAAATAGGCTAAAGAGGTCTTATAAAAGCTACCAAATTTTTCTAAGGCTATTAGTTTTGCTACTTCCTTGTTAACCCGATCTTGAATCTCAGTTATATGCTCATCTCCAAGGTGCCTAAACCGACCTTGTAATTGCAGATAATCTTTTACTGGCTTAAGCCTTCTTATAGGGTGTGTAATTTTGAGCCTTCCATCTACTATTTCGTATAATGGGAACACCCCTGTCTCAACAGCTAAACGGCCTATCTTTATACTCAAGTCAGGGCTATAGCGCCAGCCTGTAGGACAAGGACAAAGGCAGTGGATATAAGCCGGGCCAGATATTAAAGAGGCCTTTTTAACTTTATTCATCAAATCTAAATAAAATGTAGGGCACACTGTAGCTACATAAGGGATGCTGTGTGCTGCTGCGATCATTGGCACATTTTTCTTCCAGGTAATTTGTCCAATACTCTTTTTGCCAGACGGAGAGGTGGTTGTACGTGCTCCATAGGGCGTGGAGCTTGAACGCTGAATACCTGTGTTCATATAAGCCTCATTATCAACGCATACATAAATGAAATCATGCCTTCTTTCTAATGCCCCGGATAAGGCCTGAATGCCAATATCTGCTGTGCCACCATCTCCAGCTACTGCTATGGCTGTTATCTTTTCCTTTTTTATTTTACCTTTTCTCATTAGTACCTTTAATGCAGATTCAACGCCAGAGGCTACAGCGGCTGCATTTTCAAAGGCCACATGAATCCAAGGAACCTCCCAGGCAGTTTGGGGGAAAGCAGATGAGATAATTTCCATACAACCTGTGGCATTTGCTACTATAATATGGCTTCCTAATGCCTTTGTAATCAGTCTTAAGGCCAAGGCCTCAGCGCACCCCTGGCAAGCACGATGGCCTGAAACAAAGTGCTCTTCCTTTGGTAATTCCCTTGCCTTAAAACCTGTAAATTCCTTGGCTTCAGCAGGTATCATCATTTCTCTCCTTTATACCTCTTCTAATACCATAGTAATTGCACTAGTAGGACACTCCTGGGCGCAGATGCCGCATCCTTTACAATAATCTAGATTGCAGATAAAGTATCCCTCCTTATCAGGGCTATAAGCTGCCTCTGGGCAATAAATCCAACAGTGACCGCATTTTATACATCCCTCTTTATTTAAAATGGGGCGCTGGGTCCTCCAATCACCTGTTTTAAATGCACGTGCATTGCCAGGTTCTGTAATAGCTGCCCCTAAATTTAATTTCTTCCAGCCAATAACGGCCTCTATTTTAGCCATTTTTTACTCCAGAATAACAGTTTCAGAAAAGGCCCTTTCCATAGCCATTTTATTCCTTTCAGCCAGAGGCCCAAAACGCTCCTTCAATGCCCCAGCCATCGCCTCTTTACTAATAATATTTGTAGCTTTGAGCAATGCACCCAACATGGTAGTGTTTGTGATAGGTACCCGCAGTGTCTCTAACGCAATCTTTGTAGCATCTATTATAGCCAAAGGCTGCTTATAGCCAAGTTTTTTCCTCAATTCCTTTGCCGGTACTGATGAGTTAGCAATAATCAATCCATTTTCTTTTAAGCCTGCTATGACCTCCTCTTTATACAGGAGGGCAGGGTCTAAAATGACTACTACATCAGGCTCATAAATTTTTTGCCGCACCCGAATATGTGCATCATCCACTCTAAGAAAGGCCATTACTGGGGCGCCACGACGCTCTGGACCAAAGCTAGGGAATCCTTGGGCATATTTGCCTTCAGCAATGGCTGCTTTTGCTACTAACTCTACACAGGTTACTGCCCCTTGTCCTCCCCTTCCATGAAATCTTATTTCTATCATTCCTCTAATTCCACTAATGTTAATGCACTACTTTCACACCATTTAACACAGGCTGGTCCTTCTTCTCGATATCCGCAAAAATCACACTTTAAAGGGATGCCACTATCTGGCTCCTTAAAAATGGATTTATTAGGACAAGAGGCACGACAAAGCATACATTGATCATAGACAATTCCATCTATTACTACCTCCATCTTTGATTTGCATTCTTCAGTATTTGATACATAAGAACCTGCCAATAAGGGGAAAAAGTGCCCTTCAACACATACCACACGCACACGTGAACGGTGATAATTTACCTTATCTATAACATGTGTTAAAGAGCAGGCTGTCTCACAATGCCTGCAGCCTGTGCATTTATTGGAGTCTACCCTGATTCTGTACATATAATATTTTTTATTCATTTATCCCTCTTAATGCGTAATACTCTTCCAACATCTCATCCAGGTGTGAAACCATCCCATTTATAGGCTGACTTAACATCCTTGAAGGCAGCCTGTCTTCATTTACTATCCCTGCATTTTTGTTAAATGAATGCTCTAAATTATAAATGTGCTCACCTATTTTTATAGTTTCTTCCTCTTTAAAATCTAGGCCTGTAGCTTGATTGAGCATATCAATAAATGTACTTAAATTAAAACCAAAAAGTACATAAGGACATGTACCCATAGATTCCAAAACGGCTGTCTGATCTTGATACCTTTTTACTAAGATTGCCTTATCTTTTATGCTATCTGAGTTTTTCAATTCTTCCATCAATGTAAAGCCTGTTAGGTGTGTGGCCCCACAATTAGAGGTAGCATATTGTAGACCTATGCCTTGTATTATCCTGGGGTCAAATGGGGGCATACTCCTTTTCTTTACGCCCATAAATAAGTCTTCCCTTTCAAAATGCCTTGATAGATAAAAGGCGCCTTTACTTAAAAAGCCACCTGCACCATTTCCTTCACCACTGGCCCTAATTGCCTCTAAAGAACCCTCAGTTTCTCCAAAGCTTAAATCTTTTTTTAGTTCCATGAGACAGGCCACCCCCGCCCCCATCTCATTGGCATCTAGGCCATATTCTATGCAAAGTTTATAGGCATTAAGTGTTACTGAGGGATTTATAATACCACATAAGGGGCCCAAACTAATAAATTCCTCTACTTCTGGAAAAAATCCAAGCTCTGTCTGTTTAAGGCAGGCAATGGGACAGGCAAAACAACCACGGTTTCTTTGCCAGAGTTTGCTTAAAAATTCGGCTGATAGGCTATAGACTGCCTCAGGGGCCCTTTTAGAAAAGTTTTTATAGCCTAGTGCCCCTATCTTGGCAAGGGGTCTTAATAATAGATGGGTGCCAAAATCAGAAAACTCTTTTAGTCTTTCAGCCTCTTTTAAAAGTTCAATAGAGGTACTAACTGCCTCTATAAACCCTTTACCATGGGCCAATGTAATATCCTTTGTACCCCTTACTACAATGGCCTTTAGCTTTTTAATTCCAAATACAGCGCCAACGCCTGCGCCATTCCTTACAGGTAATCCATCAGAAATGATAGTGGCTATAGGCTCTGCCCTTTCGCCAGCAGGCCCAATGGAAAGGACCCTAGTCTCCCTAGCCTTCCAGGGATCAGGGATAGCCAAGCGAACAACGTCCTCTACTTTTGAGGTAGTCTCTCCCCAGAGATAATCAGCAGGCAAAATCTCCACATTTTCATCTTGAATAGAAAGGAAAACGGGTGAGTTAGCATTTCCTTCAATAATAAGGACATCATACCCTGCTGCCTTAAATTCTGCCCCAAAATAGAGTTTGATTTGGCCACAGGTAATGGTATTGGTTAATGGGGATTTTGTAACAATTGAACAAATAGACCCAGAACTTGCACCTGTTCCTGTTAAAGGACCAGTGGCAAGAATGATTTTATTTTTTTCAGATAATGGGTCTGTACTTGGGTTTACCTCATCTGTAAAAACTTTAGTAGCCAACCCCCTTCCGCCTAGATACTGTTGGTAGACCTCTAATGAAATATTTTCTTTTTTTATTAAACCACTAGTTAAATCTACCCTTAATGTCTTTCCTTGCCATCCATTCATCATTCTTCCCTTACATCTAAATGTTCATATACAGGTGGTAGTCCGTCAGCCGCTGAAAATTCAGCCCTATCTATCATTTCTATAAGGTGCTCAACTGGGATATCTCTGCCTCCCAAGCCCGCTATAAAATTCTTTATATAAGGCCTTTGTGCTAAATTATACAAGGAGGATTTAACTTCTGAAAATACAGGCCCACCACCCATTCCATAAGAAATGGCCCTGTCAAGGACTGCAATTACCTTTGCCCCTTCTACTACCTCACGAAACTCTTCATGGGGAAATGGCCTCCAAAGACGGATATATACTAACCCCACCCTTTGCCCTTTATCCCTAAGGGCATCTACAGCTAGCATAGCTGTTTCAGTAGCAGAACCCATAGTAATTAATATGGTTTCTGCATCCTCTGTCTGATAGGTTTCAATAGGGTGATAATAGCGCCCAAAGATATTACCAAATTCTTCCCAGGCTTCAATTATCACTTCCTTGGATGAAAGAAGGCTTACCTCCAATTGCCTTCTGGCCTCACTATAGACTTCAGGGATGCCTACTGGTCCCATAGTAATAGGGTGACCTGGATCCAATCTTAATACTGGCTGATATGGAGGTAGGTATTTATCCACAGCCTCTTTTTCTGCCATTTCTATAGATTCAATCACATGGGTTAGGGTAAAACCATCAAAGTTTACAATTGCTGGAAGTAACACTCGATGATCTTCTGCTACACGGAATGCATGGAATGTGAGGTCATATGTCTCCTGTCCATTTATGGCAAATGTTTGAATCCATCCAATATCGCGCTCGGCCATTATGTCACTATGGTCACACCATATACTGATAGGAGCAGATAATGCCCTGTTGGCAACGGTCATAACCACAGGCAGGCGCATAGCTGAAACAATAAACAAGATTTCGTGCATTAAAAAAAGTCCTTGGGCAGAAGTTGCAGTGTAAGTCCTTGCTCCAGTAGCTGAAGCACCTGCTGCTACACTCATGGCTGAATGCTCAGATTCTACGGGTATAAATTCTGCATCTAGCTCACCATCGGCTACAAGTTCAGAAAGGTGCTCTACAATATGTGTCTGTGGTGTAATGGGATAGGCAGAAATTATATCTGCATCACATAATTTTACTGCTTCAGCAACAGCTATAGAAACCTCTATACCTATGCGTTTACCCATTTTTTTCTCCTAATAATAAGATGGTACTTCCACTAAAATTAAGGCCTCACTTGTACACCACCTTACACAAGAGGGCCCTGGGGCATCCATACCACAAAAATCGCACTGAATTGGCTTTTCATCATCCGGGTCTTTAAATAACATAGATTTATGAGGGCATACTGCACGGCACAAATCACATTGGTCATAAACATGGTCACCAATTACCATATCTGTTTTAATATTACATGAGGCATCAGTAAATGGACCAGAAATCACAGGGAAAAATCTGTTTCCTTCCTGCAATATTCTTATCCTTGATTTTTTAGGGTTTATTGCCGTAGATAAGTGATTTAAAGAACAGGCTGTCTCACAGTGCCTGCACCCTGTGCATTTATTATGGTCAACCCTAATTTTATACATAACTTTAATTTTTCAGTGTTCACAGGCTCAGAATTCACCCTGTTAAATTTCCCGAAGGGAACCCTATTACTGAACCTGTCACAGGCTGAACCTTTAAACCCGTGAACAGTTACAAATATCAAAATATGCCTGGAATTTTTAAGCCTCCTGTAATTTTGCCCATTTCTGTAGATATCATCTCCTGGGCCTTCCTTAAGGCATCATTTACTGCAGCAATAATCAAATCCTGAAGCATTTCCACTTCATCTGGATTTACCACTTCTTTATCAATCGTAATAGAAATAATTTCTCGCCTCCCATTGGCTACCACTTCTACCATTCCCCCTCCTACTGAGGATTCTACTGTTTTATCAGCTAATTCTTTTTCTAACTCAGTGACCCTGCTCTGAATTTTTTGCATTTGTCTCAGGAGTTTGTTAATATCCATTATCTCCTCCCTCAGTATAAAACCCTTCCGCCAAATATTTCAAGTACTTCTTGTAACAAATTGGCCTCCTGACCTTTTTCCAAACCATATCCTGCAATCCTAAACTTTTTACCAAAACAATTTTGACAACACTGATTCAAGATGTATGAATATTTATTTTGCCTTAGAAGTTCTGCATGAAACGGGGAAACGTTAATAACAAGTGTTTCATCTTCCCATTTTAAAACAGCATTTTCCAAAATAGCAGCTAAAATAGGATTTTCTCTTTTTAAAGCTGGCAACAGTTTTTCTTTCACAGCCTCCTCTCCTGTAGAGGAGTAAGGTTTAGTAGGCGGAACCTGCGGCAATTCTGTTTTTTCATCACTGATTTCCTTTTTCTCAGATAAGGCCTCTTTTTGATAGACTGAAAGCCTTTCCATGATGATTTCAATAGGAATAATCTTAGTAAATTCAGTCATTTTAATGAGCAATGCCTCTAACATAAAACGTGACTGGGTAGTGGTTTTAATAACACTTTGCTCTGAGATTAGCAAGGTAAAGAGTTGCTCTAGATGGGAAATACTTTGATTTTTTGCTATTTTTTTTAAACTTTCCCATTCATAATCAGGTAAATCCACTAAGAAAGGGTCTTCTGTTAACTTTGCTATCAACAAGTGCCGAAAGTAGGTTACAAGATGCAGGTAAAATTGTTTTAAATCTTCACCTTTTTCATAAGTTCTATGAATAATCTCCAAAACTTCTTTTGGGCGGCCATTTAAAATGGCATCTATGGTGTTTAATATCCAGTGAGTGTCAAACGACCCTAATATTTCTTGTATATCCTTTGCCTCTATAGGTGGAGTAGCAAATGAGATTAACTGATCTAATAAACTTAAGGCATCCCGCAGGCTGCCTTCTGAAGTACGGGCAATAAGCCTAATAGCATCTTCTGTAATCTCTATTCTCTCAGCAGAAGCAATTTCAGATACCCTATCATATAAGGTGTTGCTGGGAATACGATGAAAGGGGAAACACTGACACCTTGAGACAATAGTAGGAGGAATCTTATGGGGTTCAGTGGTAGCAAAAATAAATATTACATGAGGAGGAGGTTCTTCTAAAGTCTTTAGTAATGCATTAAAGGCCGGTTCTGTGAGCATGTGGACTTCGTCAATGATATAAATTTTATATCTCCCTCTGGAGGGAAGATATTTTACGTTTTCCCTGATTTCTCTAACTTCGTCTATCCTTCGATTTGATGCACCATCTATTTCTTGCACATCCATAGAGTTTCCCAGGCCGATTTCCTGGCAAGAAATACATTGATTGCAAGGCTCAAGAGAAGGGCCTTTTTCGCAATTAAGTGCTTTGGCAAGAATACGGGCCATTGTAGTTTTTCCTACACCTTTTGGCCCACAAAATAAGAGGGCATGAGGCAAACGGTTATATTTTAAGGCATTTTGCAGGCTTTGCCTGATATGTCCTTGGCCTACTACCTCAGAGAAGCTCTGCGGACGCCATTTTCTAGCAAAAACCAAATAAGACATTATAAACTCTTAACTAATTTCAAAATGCAAAATAAAAAATGTAGAACAAAAACTTTAATTTAAGCCACAGATTTACACAGATAAACAAGATTTTAATTTTAAATATAAAAATATTTTCTGCGAGTATCCGCGAAAATCTGCGGCAAATTTTTATATTTCCTATACATAAATACATAAA
>CAZNJP010000099.1:0-7741 GCA_964573345.1 uncultured Syntrophobacter sp.
TCTTTTTCTCTGTATAGAAATCTCCCATGGAATACATTTAAACAAAAATGTGTCAATTGTCTAGAGTGCTTGTACCAAACGGAGTATTGTAGGATATAAATAACTACTTTCCCTCAAACAAAGAAAGGCGCCTTATGGCTTTTAATTTTTCTGTGTGTCCAAGCCTGGCAGAATTTACTGCCTCTTTTAGTATCTCTATAGATTTATCATAAAGGGGAAGGTTTACAGGATAGGGGTGCCTATCCTTTCCACCATGTGCAAAGCCAAAACGTGCAGGGTCTCTAAAACTTGGCCTTTTATCATATATTATTTCAGAGATAAGGGATAATGCCCTTAGACTCTTTGGTCCAATCCCTCTAACGCCTAATAATTTCTCAAAATTTTTGGGTTGTGCCTCGTATGCCTTTATAAATGTCTTATAGAGCCGCTTTGGATTAATATCATTAGCGCCAATGAAATGATGCCTTGGTAGATAAAGCCTCTGTATATTTCTCCATTCCCTAAATAGCCTATCTGGGTGCTCTCTTGCCAAAGATGCATTCGTTTTTCTTGTGGCCTCACTTTCCCTGGCGACTAAATTTAATACTGCCTTTTCTTTTTTTAAGGCACAGATGGCAGCATGGGGTTCACAAACAAAGCTTTTTACATTTTCTGATAGCCAGTGGTAACGACGAGCGTATTGATTTTCAGGATTCATGCCCTGTTGGATTACACACCAGTTCCCATCTGTGGTAAAAAATATTGTGTGGTGATAAAGGCTGTATCCATCCTGGATAGCAGAATTATCCACCTTTGCAGATAAACGGCTGGCATAGATTAAAGAAGGGGCAAAAAGAGATGTTTTTTCGCAAATAAGACGGATTTCGTCTGGGGTCTTAATGGCTGTTTTTCCTTTACCTCCTGCTACAAAGAACCCTATTTCATTACTAATTCCTTTAATTCCTTCCTTAATGGCCCCACATACAGTAGTGGTAAGGCCGCTGCTGTGCCAGTCAAACCCTAATACACAGCCTAATGCCTGAAGCCAAAATGGGTCTGATAAACGCCTTAAAATCTCTTTTGTCCCAGACTCTAATACCAATACCTTAAGGATTTCCCTTGAAAGGGTAGTCATCCTTTGAAATAGCCAAACAGGGGCCTTTCCTCCATGGAGTGGTAGTTCTGCAATACCTGTCCTTTTCATCCTAAGAATGTCTCAAGCACTGCCTTATGCAAGTGCAATTTGTTTTCTGCTTGCTCAAATACCACAGAAAAGGGGCCCTCAATGACCTCATCAGTGATTTCCTCTTCTCTGTGGGCAGGCAGGCAATGCATAACAATTGCATCATCCCTTGCATGCCTGAGTAGTGCCTCATTTATTTGATAAGGGACAAAAACCTCTTTTTTTCTATTGGCCTCTTTCTCTTTTCCCATGCTAACCCAAACATCTGTATTTACTACCTGGACATCCTTTATTGCCAAAATGGGGTCGTTGGTAAGCATGATATTTTTTCTCCCTTTTGCCCTTTCCAAGACATCCCCCTCTGGTTTATACCCATCAGGGCAGGCCAGATGCAAGGTAAAATTTAATCTAATTGCAGCATTTATCCAGGAATTGGCTACATTGTTGCCATCCCCTATCCAGGCAATCTTCAGCCCCTCAATCTTTCCTTTATGCTCCTTTATGGTCATTAAATCAGAAAGTACCTGGCATGGGTGATATTTTTCAGAAAGCCCATTGATTACAGGGACACTTGAAAAGTGGGCCATTTCCTCTATCAGGCTGTGACTGTAAGTCCTCATAACGATCCCATCTACATAGCGAGAAAGCACCCTTGCTGTATCCTTTGTAGGTTCTTGCCTGGACATTTGGGTGACGTCCTTTGTAAGAAATATTACATTTCCTCCCAATTGGTACATGGCTACTTCAAATGAAACCCTGGTACGGGTAGATGGTTTTTCAAATATTAGGGCCAAGATCTTATGGGCAAGTGGGGTATGATGACTATCTTTCCCCCTTTTTAGGGATATAGCCCTTTCTATGAGCCCCAAAATTTCATCACGGCTTAAATCCAAAATGGTTATGAGGTCTTTTTTCATTAAGACTTTTCTAGTACTTCATCTAATGTAGAAACAAAGCTAGAAATGGGTTCTCTAGTAATAGTTAAAGGGGGCAAAAAGCGTAATACCTTTTCCTGTACTGCATTGATAAGATAACCCTTTTCCAGGCAGGCAGCTACTATGGGGGCTGCTGGTATATTCAATTCAACAGCTAGCATAAGACCCCTTCCACGTACTTCCTTAATAACCTTATGCCTTTCATTTAATTTTTCCAACTGCTGTTTGAAAAAATGGCCAACTTGCTTGCAATGATCTAATATATCTGTTTCAACCAACGTCTTTACCACAACCTTTGCTGCCGCACATGCTACAGGATTACCGCCAAATGTAGTTGCATGAGTGCCTTTAGAGAAAAATTCTGCAATTTCATCTGTTGCCAGCATAGCCCCAATAGGCAATCCATTTGCCAATGACTTTGCCAATGTCAATATGTCTGGTTTTACACTTTCGTGTTCATAAGCAAATAAATATCCTGTACGCCCCATGCCTGTTTGTATTTCATCAAGGACCAAAAGTAAACCGTGTTCTTTACAAAGCGCCTTTACCTTTTTTAAATAATCAGGCGAAGGAACAATTATACCACCTTCACCCTGAATAGGCTCTAACATTACAGCACATGTCTCTTTATCAATGGCCTTTTTTAAAGCATGGATATTATCAAAGGGTACATGGACAAACCCCTCAGGTAATGGTTCAAACCCTTTTTTTACCTTTTCTTGTCCTGTAGCAGTTAGTGTAGCCAAAGTGCGGCCATGGAAAGAACCTTTCATAGTAATTATCTTATAGCGCGGGGGTGAAAATTGTTTTCCCCAAATACGGGCAAGCTTTATGGCTGCCTCATTGGCCTCAGCCCCACTGTTACAAAAAAATACCTTATCTGCAAAACTGTGTTTTACCAAAAGCTCTGCAACTTCAATTTGAGGAATTGTATAATAGAGATTACATATATGAAATAAGCGATTTATTTGTTCTTCAGTGGCCTTTACCACTGCTGGACGGCAATGACCTAAATTACACACAGAAATCCCAGAAAAAAAATCTAGATATTCTTTCCCCTTTTCATCCCATACCTTAAATCCATCTCCTCTAACAGCTAGTAAAGGGTGTCTTGGGTAGGTAGGCATGATATAATTAGCATCTTTAGCCATCCAGTCTTTCATATGAAAAATCCCCCGATTAAACGTCAAATCCCAAATTCTTAAATCATTTAACCATTTAACGATTCAACGATTATTTTTCCCTGACGATCTCTGTGCCAATGCCTTTAGTGGTAAATAACTCTAGTAGTATAGCGTGGGGAAGGCGGCCATCAATGATATGTGCCTTTTCTACTCCATTTTCTAAAGCATCAATGGCACCCCTTAATTTGGGCAACATTCCTCCTTTTACCAAATTACTATCCAGGAGTTTTTTACCATCCTTTGCCCCAATTGAAGAAACAAGCTTTCCTTGCTCATTGAGCACACCAGGTACATCTGTTAATAGAATCAATTTTTTTGCCTTTAGGGAAATAGCTATCTTACTGGCCACCAAATCGGCATTAATATTAAATGTTTTTCCATCTTTTCCTACCCCTACAGGGGCAATTACTGGAATAAATTCGTTTAAGACAGACAAAACATCCTTATTAATGACTACTACCCTCCCTACATGACCCAAATCAATGATTTCTGGGGGTTTATCTTTTAACTCTTCCTCTTTCAAAGAGATTTTATCCGCTTCAATCAGCATTCCATCCTTGCCACTTAGACCTACAGCCATGCCTCCTGCTTGATTTATTAAATTTACAATTTCTTTATTTACCTTTCCTACTAATACCATTTCTACTACATCCATAGTAGCATTGTCTGTGACCCGAAAGCCACTTACAAATTGAGAACTAATACCCATTTTCTTTAAAAATTGGCCAATCTGTGGGCCACCCCCATGGACTATTATGGGGTTTAACCCTATATATTTTAACAATACCATATCCAGGGCGAAATTTTTCTTTAATGTCTCGTCTGCCATAGCATGCCCGCCATATTTGATTACAAAAGTCTGATGATAAAATTCCCTAATATAGGGTAAAGATTCTATCAGTATTTCTGCTCTTTTTATTGAGTCTTTCATAATTATTTGATATTAACCCCTTTATAATAGAAGGAGGCTATTGTGTCTTTTTCCTTATTTTCAATTTTTCTAATAAGCTTAATGCGTCTTTTTCTTGAATTTGTATCCTTATACTTGCATTGAAAAAAGCACATTGTCAAGGTAGAAAAAAACTTATTGACGTTAACCTCCATTCTATTTATCCCATCTGTGTTCAAATATCGTACAATTTTTCTTGACAGAATTGGGAATTTAAAATAGAATTTCCATAAGTGAGGTGTCATTATCATGAATAAAGGCAAAAGAGAATTAAATATTGCTATAGTGGGTGGAGGCCCTGGTTGTAAGGCGATATTGAAGATGTTTGAAAAAGAAAAATTTCGGGAATTGAAGGCCAATGTTATAGGTGTGGCAGATGTAAACGAAAATGGTGTGGGTTATCAGTATGCCAAAATGAAAGGCATTCCCACCGCCACTGATTATCAGGAGTTTTACAAGGATGATCTCAACTTGCTCATTGAGCTGACTGGTAGTGATGAGGTTTTAGCAGAGATAATGTCTAATAAGCCATCTTCTGTTAAGGTCATTGACCATGTTGGTGCTCGTTTTTTCTGGGATTTCATTCAGGTGGAGGAAGAAAAATTAAGGGTACGAAGAGAGTTGCAAAAAAAGACTGAAGAATACAGGTATTTATTTGAAAGCATTAGTGGCTATGTGTTGGTAGTGGATAGAAATTACCGTATAGTCCAGATGAATAAAAACTTTGAAAGGGATTTTGGCAATGTAATTGGTTGGCCCTGTTACAGTGCATTTAAAAAACGTACCCAAAAATGTGTACCTTGTGTGGTTGAGGATACCTTTAAAGATGGTATGCCCCATAAAGCAGAATGTGCCTGGACATTACCAGATGGAAGCGCTGGTTGCTATATAGTTCATAGCTCACCCATTAAGGATGAGAAGGGAGAAACTCGTTATGCAATGGAAATGACCATAGATATAACGGAAAAAAAGAGGCTTGAGGAGCAACTTGTAGAGGCTCACAATTACACCCGAGACCTGATTGAGAGCAGTTTGGATGCCCTAGTTACCTTTGATAAGTATGGATTTATTACCGATGTAAATGAAGAAATGGTGAGGTTTACTGGCTACAGCCGAGAGGAGTTAGTGGGCAGCAAATTCAAAAATTACTTTACCGATCCTGATAGGGCATATAAAGGTGTAAGAAGGTCCTTTGATGAGGGGAAGGTAACCGACTATGAACTGGTATTAAAATCCAAGACCGGTCAGGAAAGCATAGTTTCCTATAATGCCACGGTTTACAAGGACAAATCAGGTAAGATCAAAGGGGTATTTGCTGCGGTCAGAGATATCACAGAAAAAAAGAGGCTTGAGGAGCAATTAAAAGAATATGCCGAGGGTCTTGAAAAGATGGTTGAAAAAAGGACTATAGATTTGCAAAGGGTACAGGGAGAAATAAAAAGGCGCAATATAAAACTTTCTGCGCTGCATTCTATTTGCTCCGCAGTAAGTAGTTCCTTAGAATTGGAAGACATGCTTCATACCGCTGTTGATGAGGTCATCAAGGCCTTAGGGGCCGATAGTATTGGTATATACTTAAGGCAGGAGGATGGGGAAAATCTTGAATTGGCTTGCTCTAAGGGCTATTCTGAAAAATTTTATCAGAACCCTATCGTAAAAAGGGATGTAGGGGATGGCATACTAGGAAAGGTGGCTGAGAAAGGAATCCCCATGATATTTGAAGACCTAACCAGCTCTCAGACACCATACTTAGATATTGCTATGAAAGAGGGATTAAAATCCGCTGCCTATATTCCCCTTGTCTCAAAGGGTAAGGTATTTGGGGTAATGCGGGTCTCAAGCCACACTTCCCATAGGTTTTTTCCAGAAGATGTTGAGCATCTTACCACCATTGGCAGGCAGATTGGGATAGGTATTGAGAACTCTATACTCTATCGGCAATGTAAAACGTTTGGTCAGAGATTAGAAAGGTCGTATCAAGAGCTAAAAAAATCAGAAGAAAAATATAGATCTCTATTCAATGCAGATCCCAATCCCATATTTATTATTGATAGGGAAACACTTAAGATTTTAGATATAAACTCCAGGGCTCAGGATTATTATAAGTATTCAAAAGATGAACTATTACAGATGTCTTTTATAGACTTAGGCTATGAGGAGGATGAAAAGGTTATAACCGATTTAAAAAAAATCACAGACAATCAATCAATTTTTTACTCCAAAAGGCGACATTACAGAAAGGATGGAAGTCCATTTTATGTCAATATCCATATGTGCCCGGCAAAATATATGGAAAGGAATGTCCTGATAGCTACAACCACCGATATCACCGAGAGCGTGGAAAAAGAGGCCAACTTAGTCCAGGCTGCTAAGATGGGCACTTTAGGGCAGATGGCCTCAGGCATAGCCCATGAACTAAATCAACCATTGAGTGTGATTAAGGCAGGCAGTGATTTCTTTCTAAAGATGATCAAAAGGGGTGAAAAGATAGAAGATCAGGAATTAAATATTATTGCGCAAGAGATTGGTACTCAAGTAGATAGGGCATCGGAGATTATTAACCATTTAAGAATTTTTGCCAGACCTTCTGAGACAGTAAAAGCCAAAATAGATATTAACGCCCCAATCAGAGATGTATTCAAAATATTGGGACAGCAACTAAAGGTACATCGAATCGAGGTTGAATTGGATTTAGATGAAACTTTACCTCCTATAATGGCAGACTATAATAGGTTAGAACAGGTATTTATGAATCTGGTCCTTAATGCCATGGACGCCATGGATGAGAAAGAAAAGAAGCTAGGAAAGAAAAAAATTGAGAAGGTATTGAGTATAAAGTCGCATTTAGAAGATAGAGAAGTTGTAGTTACTGTGTCTGATAGTGGTATAGGCATCCCTGAGAAAATAATGGATTGGATATTTGAACCATTCTTTACCACTAAAGAGGTAGGTAGAGGAACTGGATTGGGTTTGTCTATTAGTTATGGGATTGTCAAAGACTATGACGGAACCATAGATATAAAAAGTGAGGAAGGTATAGGTAGTACCTTTGTATTAAGATTTCCTGCCTGCCTTACACAATAGTTTTGGGATTCTTCTATGCCAAAGGTCTTATTTATTGACGATGAAGAAGGAATAAGGAAGGTTTTTTCCATATTGCTAAAAAGGGAAGGGTATCAGGTATATACTGCCGAAAGTAGTGAAAGGGGATTAGAAATATTTAGGCAGGAAATACCCCCCATTGTACTCACTGATATAAAGATGCCTGGGATGAATGGTATAGAGGTATTAAAGAGGGTTAAGGAAATCAATCCTGATACTGAGGTAATAATCGTTACTGGCTACGGTGATATGGACTCAGCTATTCAGGCTCTTAAACTGGATGCATCTGATTTCCTTTCCAAACCTATTAAGGATGAAGCCCTATTGATTGCATTAAAAAGGGCTCAAGAAAAATTAGAATTAAAGAGAAAGCTTAGAGAATATACCCATAATCTAGAAGATTTAGTAA
>CAZNJP010000100.1:0-7731 GCA_964573345.1 uncultured Syntrophobacter sp.
GTCTTATCTCTTTTAAGGCTATAATCCTGGCCTTTGCCTTTTACTTTCTTTATAGTAGCTTCTGTAGCGGCTATTTGTATAAGTATAGCCTATGGAATAAATATGACATTTAAAATAGGGCTCATCTGTTATTTTATAGCGTTAATTTGCATGGGATTGGTCTTTTTACTAAGACGTTATAACTCACTATGACAAAATTAAAAAAACAGAAATGGGGGGTGATGAATCGTGAATTTGGCCGGGGTTTCCCGGCCTTTTTTTTATTATTGAGCAAGTATTTAACCTTGTATAGCCATTTATCGTTTAACTCACTAATATTTCAATCAGATTATTCGACAATAACTCAGATGACGCTGGGGCTCCGCCTAGACTATTGATTTAAGCCGTGAAAAATTTTAACATAAATTCATGCCGATAAGCATTGCCTTAATCAAAAAACTGGAAGGGCTTGAACCTCAGTTAAGAGGGATAAATGGGGGTGATAAATGGGGGTCAGGTCTCAACATTTGACAATCAGATCTTGTAAAAATGGCTGGGTCCTGAGTTTTGAATTCAGGCCTGACCTTTTGTATTCCAAATTTCTATTTCGTTATTTTGCGTTGTGACTGGGGAAGTGCAAGATGGAAATTATAGAAGTTAACCATTTAACAAAGGAATTCAAAAAGAGGCGTTATTTTACATCACAAAAAATCAAGGCCGTTGATGATATTAGTTTTGGCATAGGAAAAGAGGTGTTTGGCTTTATCGGCCCAAATGGTGCTGGTAAAACCACCACCATAAAACTGATTATGGGGCTTTTAAGACCTGACTCTGGTACTATCCGGGTATTTGGTCAAAAGGTTGAAGATGTTACCATAAAAAGAAAGATAGGTCTTTTACCAGAAAACCCATATATTTACACCAATCTTACTGCTTATGAGTTTTTACAGTTCTGTGCTGAAGCCTATGGTCTTTCCCAAAAAGAAATAGATAAAAAAATAGATTATCTATTGGAATTGGTTGACCTGAAACCCTATAAAAAAAGCGTAATCTCATCCTTTTCTAAGGGCATGATCCAGCGCCTTTTGATTGCGCATACTTTAGTCAACGACCCTGATTTAGTGATTTTAGATGAACCCATGTCTGGCCTTGACCCCTTAGGCCGAAACATGGTCTCAGAGGTGATGGAAAGGTTAAAAGCACAAGGAAAGACCGTATTTTATAGCTCCCACATCTTGCATGATGTAGAAAAATTTTCTGACCGGGTAGCGTTGATTGTAAAAGGAAAGATAAAACTTATGAATAGAGTAGAAAACATCGTAACAAGCTTTATCAACGAATATACGGTTATTCACCGCAAACCAGGAAGTGGTGGTGTCAATACAGAAAGGGTAAAAAAAGATGGCCTCTGGAAAAAACTAGAAGGGTTGAAGGGTGAGGGCTTTGAGATTATTCAAGTAGAACCATATCGGGTAAGCCTAGAGGACATTTTTGTTCAATTGGCAGAATAGGAACATGAATATTACCCCAATAACCAAAGTCACCCTTAAGACGATTCTGAAAGAAAGGATATTTATCGGGAGCTTGGTGGTCTATTTTCTCCTTATTTGCCTGAGCTATTTTCTGTCTGATCTGGTGGCTGGCGATGTAGTAAAGGTATTTCTTGATTTCCTATTTTCCTTTTCTTTACTTATAACGGTAATTTTCGCTATATTTGTTAGCGTAAGTAATACTTTTACAGATTTTAAAGAGAAAGTAGTGTATATCATTTTCTCTAAACCCATTTCTCGAACTGATTACATCTTAGGTAAATTTGTCGGTATTTGTCTGGCCTTCTTTCTTTTTTGGGCTATTACCTGCAGCATGTGCTCTATATCAATTTTGGTAGTTGGCAAACTAGCAAAACTTCACACTCCCCATATTGTTTATTCTGGGGCAGTTTTAAAGTTGAGTCTTGGTTATCTCTTGATGGGGATCCTTTTGACTGCCCTGGGTATAGTCTTTGCCCTTATTTTCTCAAGCCTTCCCTTGTGTATTATGGCTGCTTTTTTCACCTTTGTATCTGGCCTGGAGCTTGCTCCGGTGCGAGAGCTAGTTTTACGATCAGAGCACGCATCTGTAATACACAAACACATGGTCAACCTTGCCTTTTATATCTTACCTAATTTTTCCCTTTATGACCTAAAACAGGCAGTTGTCCACTGCCAAGAAGTTGTTTTACCGGCTGTCTATATAGGAAAACTTGGCCTTTATACCATACTTTACAGTGCAATTTTTCTCTTATTGGCTATAGGCATTATCAAAAAAAGAGAGTTTTAAGATGAAGCGGATGATCATCCCGTTAATTTTGTGTTTTCTTCTGGCCGACCTTGTCATGGTCCATCTTTACAAAGAAAAGCCTTTGGTCAAAGAGGAAACTCTGGGGTTGAAATTTGACCCAAAAGTAATCAAGCTCTCTTTTCCTGCCTTTGCTGAGGTGGTAGCAGATATAATCTACATACGGCTTTGCGTCTTCTTTGGTGAAAAAATTTTTGCCAATGTCAAACTAGAGGACTGGGATTGGATTTTAAATAACATAGAAACCGTTCTTACCATTGACCCCTATTATTTTGACCCCTATTATATGACAGGCACTTTGATTGCGTGGGAAGCCCCAAAGATGCATTTAGAAGAAATAAACCAAATCCTTAAAAAAGGGCTGAGTTATTCAAAAGATTTTTGTATTCCCTTCTTTTTGGGCTTTAATCAGTTTTACTTTTTGGACGACAAAGAAACTGGGGCCTATTACTTAAAAATGGCCAGTGAAAGAGAAAATAGTCCTAAATATCTACCACTTCTGGTAACTCGCCTTTATACCAAATCCGGTAAAATAGATGCGGCTATTGCCATAACCACCGAGCAACTGAAAAGAGAAACAAACAAAGAATACTATAAACGGCTTAAAAAGAGACTAGAGGCATTGAAAATTTTAAAAGGGCTTCAATTTGCCATAGATATCTACCAGCGCCAATTTGGGAAGTGTCCTGAAACCTTAGAAAAAATTAAAGAAAAGGGTATAATTAAAGAAATTCCTGAAGATCCCTATAAAGGCAAATTTTGCATTGAAAAAGACTGCCGTGTTTGGACAACAAGCAATTTGCGTTAAAGGAAGATTGAGGTCGCTCAGACTTTTGACTTAAAATTCCCTGCAGCAAGCTGGAGTGCCGATTATCCCTTAAAAATAATAGAAATTATAAGACTAACAGGATTAAACGCCTTGTGGCTAAGAAATAAAAAGATAAATGAATGTTATGTTCTTTTGTTTTTGGCCATTTTAACATTTGTTGTCTTTTATCCCTCCCTTAAAAATGCTTTTGTTTGGGACGATAAAGGGATTATTTTTGAGCAAATTCAAAGAATTGAAGGATTTAGCATTTATAAACCCAGCTTCATTTATTACCGTCCGCTGGTAGCTGTCTCATTTTTGATGGACTACCTATGCTGGGGCTATCGTCCTTTTGGTTATCATCTAACCAACATAGTCTTACATGTTTTTAATGTATTGTTGTTTTATATGCTTTCTAAGAGGCTTTTAGAACGTATTGAGTCAGGGATTGCATCAAATCTAAGTTTTTTTCTCACTTTAATCTTTGTCCTTCACCCTGTGCATGTAGAATCGGTAAGTTGGATAGCAGGACGTACCGACCTCCTTTCCTGCCTCTTCTGCCTTCTTACCTTATTAGCTGTACAACTGTACTGGCCCAAAAGAGAGAAAAAAGCATTAATCTTGGCTTTTATCTTCTTTTTTCTTACCGTGCTTTCTAAGGAAACAGCTATAAGTCTATTAATAATCCTATTCATAGATGCACTTTTTATTGCACCGCTTCTTTATCAATCTAGGGTAGATAAATTATTTGTCTCTGGGCTAATTTTAATTTCAGGTATAATGATAGTATATGGCCTTTTTAAAGTTCCTGCCTTGAAAAACTATACGTTTCAATTCAAACCACTTTTTTTATTACAGGCTATAGGCTTTTATTTAAAAAGCTCAATATTGCCTTATCCATTTCTTTCTTACATACCTTATATTCCTAAGTGGGGAGGGTGGATAAGCCTTATTTTCTTTATTGTCTGTGTAATTGTATGTTGGCATCTTTATAAGAGAAAAGAAATACTAAAGGCAAAGATAGGCCTTAATTATTTACTGATGTCTTTTGTAATCCTGTCCCCGGCCCTGGGTTTAATCCTATTTAACATTGGTGCAACCCCTTTAGCCTGGCGTTATCTTTATACACCTTCAGTATTTTTTATATTAGGATTAGGTATTTTAAGCATGTCTTTTTTAACAAGAATAAAGGCTATTTATCTTACAGTTGTGGCGGCATTAATAACCTGCATCTTTGTTTGCATCATTATACCTTCCCAATATATATGGAAAAATGATTTAAGTTTCTGGAAAAAGGCCATAGCAGTAGCAGGCACTGACTATGCCATCCCTCAACATCAATATGCCCTGGCATTGCTAGAGGGCAGTAAATATAAAGAGGCAGAAAAACACTTTATTACTGCCCTAAGGGCTAAAGACATTCAGGCATATCCTTGGGAAAAGGCAGTAGTTTATACCAACCTTGGAAGGCTATATGCCATACAAGGAAAATGGCTATGGGCACAAAGGTGTTTTAAAAAGGCCCTGCTTCATAATCCTGAATATAAATCCGCCTCTTGTAACTTAGGGAAACTCTATCTTGTCCTTTATCGACGCACAGGAGACAAAAATCTTTTAGAAAAGGCAAAGGCATTTTTAAAAAAATGCCAAGGAAACTAAGAAAAGCTTAAACCCTTCCCTTTCTGAAATCTTCTTGCCTTTTAATTATCTTGGAAGGTAGTAAACGTCGGAACACATTGCCTTGATAGAGCCAAGCAAGACGACGCTCAATCGGCCATAGTCTGTAGGTCTTTATTTGCTCTTTCTCAACATAAAAGGAAAAACCTTTCTTACTCTCTTTTCCCATCCTTTAACCCTTCATCTTCTAAAAGCAATTTTAAGTGCTCCACATCGGCCAAATCCTGACGGCGGCCTGCTCTAAGCTTCATATTTATCAAGTCTTTAATGGAGATGACCCAAATTTTCACACCTTGAACATCCAATTCCACTGCCCTAGCCTTAAGTTCTACATAAGGTTTAGGAAAGTTTAATACCAAGTCTAATTCGGCAATTGGCAAATGTTCACTGTAAAAACTAAAAGCCTTCAAGCCTTTCTCTTGCATCCATTTTTTCCTCTTTTCTTTATCTGCAAGGTGTTTTGGATTGACAGGTGCTCTTGGTCTGTAGCCCCATGCTTCAAACTGGGATATTACCCTTAAAACATTCTCTTCCTCCATTCTGATAAGGAAATCAATATCATAAGTCATCCGAGGAATGCCATGCAAATTAACCGCCAATCCACCAACCACCAAGTAATCTACCTTAAGTTCGTTAAATCTTTTAAAAATATTCAGATAATCCATACAATCAATATTTGATGTAACACAGGCAAAAAGAGAAAACAAGATAAGAATAAACGAGCCTGATGCTTGACAGTTTATTTCAAAAAAGGATACTAAAACCCTAAAATGTACTCTTTAAAAGGTTCATTTTCCCACCCTGAAACCAGGCGTCATATTTATTGGCTAAAAAAATTGGATAATTCTTTAGGATCACTTCTGGTCAAATTCTATACCACTTTCCCTAGAAAGGCCTCAAAAAGTGCTCTTCCACCCAAGGAAATCCTTATCATCCGCCCAGGTGGCATTGGCGATGCGGTTTTGGTTTTACCAGCTTTAAATATCCTACATGGTTGTTTCTCTAAAAGTAGCATCTACATCTTGGCTGAACGAAGAAATGCCGGTATTTTTGAATGCATTCCTTATATTAGGCGTGTTTTCCTTTATGATAGAAACTTAGAATTATATTGGGCCATGAAAAGAGATTATGATTTAGTTATAGACACAGAGCAGTGGCATCGCCTTTCAGCAGTAGTAGCCTATCTCACCAGGGCCCCTATGAAAATAGGCTTTTCTACAAATGAACGCAGAGGGCTTTTTACTCACCTCATTGCTTATAGTCATAAAGACTATGAAATCTTTAGCTTCTTAAAGTTGTTTGAGCCGCTGGTTGGTAAAGTCAAAATTGACCTTGAAAAGCCATTTTTCCCTTTCATAAATACCAAACTAAGGTTAGACAAAGACACAACATGGGTAGCTATCTTCCCTGGTGCAAGCATTAAGGAAAGAAGATGGCCAAAAGAGAGGTTTAAAGAAATTGTAAGATGGCTGAATAAAAAAGGTATAAAGGTAATATTAGTAGGAGGGATGGAAGATAAAAAATTGGCTGATTTTATTATTGAGGATAACAAACTCAATCTAAATTTGATCGGACAACTCTCTTTGCAGCAAACGGCCAGTGTTTTGAGTCAGGTAAAATTATTGCTAACCACGGATTCTGGTATTATGCACTTGGCCATAGCAGTTGGCACGCCGGTAGTGGCATTATTTGGCCCAGGCATTGAGGATAAATGGGCCCCAAGGGATAAAAAAAGTATTGTCATTAACAAGCACTTCCCTTGTAGTCCCTGCACACAATTTGGCTATACGCCACCCTGCCCTTACAATGCACGTTGTATGCAAGAAATCAGTAAAAATGAAGTAAAAGAGGCAATTTATGAAATCCTGGCTAAGGCTTCTTAGGATTAGTCAATGGGTAAAAAATGGGCTTACCTTTGCCCCGGGCTTTTTTGCTGGTAGACTCTTAGAAAAACACCTCTTTTTACTGAGCCTATGGGCCTTCTTGGCTTTTTGTCTTTGTGCCAGTAGTTTGTATATCATAAATGATATTTTAGATATCCAGGCTGACCGTCATCATCCAGAAAAGAAACAACGTCCTTTGGCTACAGGAGAGGTCTCTCTTTTACAAGCAGCTATCTTGGCCATAATTCTTTTAATAACAGCCCTTCTTCTTTCCTATCCTTTAGGAAAAAATTTCCTTATTGTTTTAGGCATTTATATATTGTTAAACATCTCCTATTCTATTTTTTTAAAGCGTATTTCTCTACTTGAGATATTTATGGTGGCCTTTGGGTATCTGTTGCGGATACTAGGAGGAGGGGCGGCTACAAATATCATAGTCTCTTCTTGGCTCTTTATGAGTGTTTTCCTTTTGGCCCTGCTTATTTCTTTTGGAAAAAGGCGAGCAGAAATAACTTTATTAGGTAATAAGGCCAAACTTCATCGTTCTATATTAGCAGATTA
Organism: uncultured Syntrophobacter sp.; assembly: GCA_964573345.1. Classification (GTDB taxonomy): domain Bacteria; phylum Desulfobacterota; class Desulfofervidia; order Desulfofervidales; family DG-60; genus CAZNJP01. Next base: position 7,246 of record CAZNJP010000100.1, read on the forward strand.
TAGTGTGGAATTTCTCAACTCATGCTTGGTAATCACAGCAGCTTCTTCCTTAATTATGTATGCCATTTATACAGTGGAAAAAGGTAACCATCTAATCTATACTGCCATTCCTGCTGCCTATGGGATTTTGCGCTACCTTAAATTGGTTTTGGCAGGAAAAGGTGGAGACCCCATAGAAGCATTTGCCAAAGATTGTCATCTATGGATAGCTACTGCCCTCTTTTTAAGTGGGATTGCATTTGGGATTTATTTATAATTTTGAGAAACGAAGGCAACTCCCTGTTTTTCATCTTATATAGCTTATATCAAGATTTATCGAAGTATCTTAGTTGTCCTATTTGATTTTTGATTTAAATTTATTCATAATATGGTTAAAATTTAACCATAATATGGAAAGATTTTCATGAATTACTATCTTCTGCTAAATCGGTACCCTTATGATAAACAGATAACTCTTTTAATGGAAAATCTAAACATCCATCCCTT
>CAZNJP010000101.1:0-4323 GCA_964573345.1 uncultured Syntrophobacter sp.
CTTAAGGCCCCTCAATATATCACACACCTATCTACTAGCCCCACTTACCGTAAGGCTGATTTACCAGCGGAAAAAAGGAAATTTTGTGGTGGATTTAGACTAAATTCCATAACAGAAGAAATAATGGAAATATTTTTTTCACATGCCTCTGTGCTTAACGCCAAAAAATTTCTATTTCAAACACCGGCCTCTTTTAAGCCTACAGATGAAGGTATAAAAAATCTCTTAGCGTTTTTTAAACACTATAGGAAAAGGGGTATCTTTATCTGGGAGCCACGTGGGAAGGATTGGACACCAGAAATTATTAGAAAGATTTGTGAAAAGGCAAGGCTTGTCCATGCCACTGACCCATTTCTACATGGCTTGCCCGTTTTTGGCGAATTTACATATTTTAGATTGCATGGGGATTTACATACCTATAGATATTCTTACTCAGATGACGAGTTAAAAAGGATTTCGGAAATGGCAGGAGAGGTAGGCTATTTCATGTTTAATAATTCCGATATGTACAATAATGCCTCCTGTCTGAAGAAAATGCTGAGGATTTAGGATTTAACGGTTGCTCTTTTCCACAATCCAAGCCCTTACCAGGGACTGAAGCCTTTTATCCTTGTGATAAAATCTGGCCAAACATCTTGTAAGTTCTTGAGTAACTTTCAGCTTTTTTTAAGCTTTTCTCACCATCTATATCTATATCTATCAAGAAAGCATCTTTAATATCACAAGTTGACTTTTATTAGCATATTATATAGCCTTTGGATAGATACACGCTGACTTATCGAAATCTTTTTTAAATGAGGATAAAGGTAAAGGTAATTACAAATGCAAAGGAAGATAAAGTTTTAGAAGAAAAAGGAAGATATAAGGTCTATCTTAATACTGTACCAGTTCGTGGGAAGGCAAATAAGGCCCTAATTGAAATTTTGGCAAAATATTTTCATACAAAGAAAGGCAATATAAGAATAGTTAAAGGTGAGAGATCAAAGGAAAAGTCTCTAGAAATAGTCAATAATATTTAAATCCTTAATAACCTTGATGTAAAGAATTTAAGAAATATGAACCCGTCCCCAATTTCTATATCAAGGTCTCTTTTATATATCACCCTGTATTTTGCTTAATACTAACATTAAATCAACTTATCTACCAATGCTAAAATATTCAAATCCCTTTTCCTTCATGTCCTCAGGGTCGTATTGATTTCTGCCATCAAAGATAACTGGTGCCTTCATTAATTTTTTCATTAGGTCAAAGTCTGGATTTCGAAAGAGATTCCATTCAGTAATCAGGGCCATACAATCTGCACCCTTTAAGGCATCATAGTTCCTTTTAAAATAGGTTATTTGAGGATTATCTGAAAAGACTCTTCTAGCTTGATTTTCAGCTATGGGATCAAATGCCTGTATTTTTGCACCTTCTCTAATAAGTCTATCAATAATTACTCTTGATGGTGCTTCCCTCATATCGTCTGTATTAGGTTTAAATGAAAGCCCCCATATGGCTACTATTTTATCCTTTAAACCCCCTTTATCTTTAAAATAATGGATTACCTTATTGGCCAAAAGCAGTTTTTGGTTTTCATTAAGAGCAGAAATCGCTTCTAAGACCCTTGGTTTATAGCCATGCTTTTTAGAAGTAGCAATTAGGGCTTTAATATCTTTAGGGAAACAAGAGCCTCCATAGCCAATCCCTGGATAGATAAAGTGATACCCAATGCGGTGATCAGAGCCAATCCCTTTTCTAACCATGCCCACATCAGCACCTACTCTCTCACAAATATTTGCTATTTCATTCATAAATGTGATCTTAGTAGCTAGTATTGCATTTGCGGTATATTTTGTCATTTCAGCAGACCTTATATCCATAACTATAAACTTGTCTCTGGTTCTGGCAAAAGGCACATAAAGTGCTTTTATTATCTCAGCAGTCCTAACATTATCAGTGCCTATAATTATTCTGTCTGGTTTCATAAAATCTGAGACGGCATCACCTTGCTTTAAAAATTCTGGATTGGAAACCACATCAAATTCAATATTTTTACCTCTTTTATCTAACTCTTGTTGTATAACTTCCTTTACCTTCTCTGCAGTGCCTACAGGAACAGTTGACTTGTTAACTATAATCTTAAATTCTTTCATACATCTGCCAATCTCCTGAGCTACTTCTAAAACATGCTTAAGGTCGGCTGACCCATCTTCATTAGGGGGAGTGCCAACAGCAATGAAAATTATCACAGATTGACTAATGCATTCTGAAAGCTGTGTTGTAAATGTTAATCTGCCATCTTTAATATTCCTTTTTACTATGTCTTCTAATCCAGGTTCATAGATGGGGACAATGCCTTTGTTGAGTGCATCAATCTTCTCTTTTGTTTTACCCACACAAATGACCTCATTCCCCATTTCTGCAAAACAACTGGCTACTACTAAACCTACATAACCTGGGCCTATAACGCATATGTTCATTACTGTTTTCTCCTAATGTTACTAGTCTATTTGTTTTGGGTCTAAGCTCTTATTTAGGCAATTAAAGCATGCTTGTCAAGATTGGTCTAAAACAGTAAAATTTGTTGATGGAGTTAAAACTTGGATTAAAGATATTTATCTCTATTTTTATTATTGTTGATCCTTTAGGACTGGTGCCTCATTTTATCAGTTTGACTTCTGGTTACTCGGTAGAAAGGCGAAAACGCACTATTCACTTAGCGGTGATAACAACCATATTGGTCCTGCTTATCTTTGCTATATTTGGAAATCATATTTTGCAATTATTTGGTATTACCATCCATGCCTTTAGGATCGCAGGGGGTTTTGTTATCTTTATGGTAGCCATCCAAATGCTGCAAGCACAACGCACACGTTTAAAAACTACCCCAGAAGAAGAGGCCTATAGCCATGAACAAGAAGAAATAGGGGTAGTGCCCTTAGGCATCCCTATGCTGGCTGGCCCAGGGGCTATTACTACAGTAATTGTGGTAGCAGAAAGCAGTCTATGGATAATTATTGCCTCCATTCTTATAACAGCCCTCCTGGCCTATTTAATCCTGTCTCAAGCTGCTAGGGTAAGCAACTTTTTAGGGCCTACAGGTCTAAATATATTTACGCGTTTAATGGGGCTCATTTTAGCTGCTATATCTGTGCAGTTTGTTATAGATGGCATAAAGGCTACCTTTATCTCTTAATCTGTCTTAAAATTTGCTTTAAATATTGTTTCTTTTCCCTATCTACAGGCACTCCACCATACCTTATTTCATACCAGGTCTTTATAAATTCTATTATCAGTTTACCCTGTTTTGGTTCTTTCTCAGAGACCATCCTTGCTAGTTCCGTCCCTGTTTGGTGTGGCTTTATCTCAAAGCCATGGGTGGCTAAAATGTGTTTAAGCCTTTGATAGTAATTTAAGGGGACATAGTATCTGTAGACAAAAAATAGAGAAAGACAAAGGCCTATTGCTATGATAGTTCCTTTAAGAGGAACCTTGAAGTCTGTTTTTGATAACCTAATGGTCCATTTTGGGTGAAAGGCGCATCGAGTAATATGCCTAATGAGCCTGTGCTGAAGGGTAAAATCATAATTGATGATATATGCATACCAGCGTAACCGGAGATAGTCCATAAATTTGATTAGGAAAAAGCGGCTATATGATTTGTGAGAGACAGGTGTAGGGTCAAATCTTACCCATCCCTTGCCATTTTGCCATACCTCAGCCCAAGTGTGGGCATCACTTTGCCTTACTAAGTAATAATGGCCCACGGCATTCCACTGACCCCCTATATATCCACCTACTACCCTAGCTGGAATGTCTATGCTTCGTAAAAGTAATACAAAGGCAGAGGCAAAGTGTTCACACCAACCTTTGTGGGTATCAAAGAGAAATTGTATAATAGGGTCTGGTGTATCTCTTTTTGGGGTTTGTAAGGAGTATTGAAAGCTTTTGCTGTGCAGGTATTGGTTTATGATTTTAGCTGCCCCTAAATTATCATGGGGCCTATCTCCAATCAATGACTTAGCTAACTCAGATAGTTTTTGTTTAATATTTTGTGGAACCTGTAGATAAACATCCTTATTAGGTAAATATTCTTTAGGTAAATATGAAATGGGATTAGAATAGACTTCATACCTTATGCGCTTAGTTAAAATATTGGTTAAAGAAAAGGTCAAATTTTCCCATACCCTAATAAATTGACAGCGATTTGCCCTTATAGTAAGTTTGCATGGATATTCCAAGGTGAATAAGCTATTACCATCGTATGGTTCCAAATAAAATACCTGTTTTATCTTTCCTGTTGTTTTTAAAGAAAACGTGTCTGCCCTTTTTTCTTTAGGC
>CAZNJP010000101.1:4423-7708 GCA_964573345.1 uncultured Syntrophobacter sp.
TTTTATCTTTCCTGTTGTTTTTAAAGAAAACGTGTCTGCCCTTTTTTCTTTAGGCAAACTAGAAACAGACCATATACCTTCTCTATATGTTTCATAGACAATGCCACGCCAATAGGGACGGAAGGTAAAAGGCTCTTCTACCACTACCCTAAATGCCACATCATTGCTTTCTAAAATCTCCTTTACCTTTTCTAGGTTTATTTCTTCAGTAAAACCTGTTTTTGCAGAAGAGGTAAAAGAAAGCCCAGTAAAAAGAGAAAATGGGCTTCTGGGAAGGAAGATAAAAAATATTGTGGCAAATACCACAATGCTTATGGACCAAATAAACGAAAACGATAAAATCCTTTTTTCTGCTAAAGGGCTAAGGCGATATGGCTCTTTTTCTGCATTTAAACACACAAGGCCAATCACACTGACTATGGTAAAAATAATAAGAATGATGCCAAATTCTAAATCAAAATTATAAGTGGCTGTTCCACACAAGATAAAAAAAGAGATAAGATAAATTTGCCAAATATCCCGGGAGCAGATGTTGCCAAGAAACTTTACTACACCCAAAACTAAAAGGGGATTAATGAAAAGCGAGATTATCTCTGAATGAGGTAAAAAGAATATGCATATAATGATGCCTAAAAGGGATATAACATTTAATAAAAGGCTGGGTAATGTAGAAAAGCCTTTGTATTTGATTAAAAGGCTATAGGCCAGAGAGAAGATGATTAATATAAACCACCATAAAGATAAAAAAGAATGCGCACTATAAATAGCCAGAAGGAAGCTACTATAAAGGCACAATCTTCCTAATTCCTTAAGGTACATAAACGGCCAATGCCTCTAACAATTTTCTTTTCTGCAATGCCCCTTGGGCAGGTGGTATAAATAGATTTCCTAAACGCAACCCCAAAGGATAATTTTGTACTATCAATCTAGAAGTCAAATAGGTCAGCTCTCCCAGGCTTGTTTCTATGTCCCGTTTTTTATCAATGGTTAAAATAAGCGCTTTTGATGTCTCTATCGCATACTCTTTAACAATAAATTTTCCATAACGGGCTGTAGCAGGCCAGTGTATATCTTTCAAGGTATCCCCTGGATAAAACTCACGTAATTGCCGCAGGTCGCCTTCCTTTTCCAAAATATTTTGCCCATCCCTTTGGAAAGCCCCATTTTCTTGGGTTAATGGATACCTACAGGGAATGGGCTTAGGGTAGACCAAAAACTGTTTTTTCTCTTTTATAATAAATCCCCTTTCAAAAAAACCTATTGGAAACCTAGAACTAACCTTTATCTCACTAATTTTTTGCCATCCACGCTTAGAGAATATAAACCAAGCAGGTACTGTTAATTGTTTCTTTGCAGGGATATAGCCCAAATATGCCTGCCCGCCATCGTAGGAAAATTGTAACAAAAATGAAGGAAACATCTTTTTGTTTTTTACACATAAGGAGAACAAACACTTTTGTCTGGCGTATATTTCGGGTGGAGGAGAAATGTCTAAAGATAAACCTAATAGGTTTAATAAAGATGCCATTCCAGAAAGTCCCATTAAGGCCAACATAAGTGAAGTAATAAGATAGAGTAAGTTATTGCCGGTATTTACAGCTCCTGCCCCTAAAACTAAGGTAAGGACAATAAAAATTATGCCTGGACAGGCAATTTTGACCCTAAATCTTCTCATTCAGGCAAAGGCACCCTTTCCAAAATAGTTTTTAAAAATAAGCTTTTAGCCCTTGGGTCTAGCTCTTGTTGTGGAATCAAACGATGGAAGGCAATGGGTAAAAATACTATTTGGACGTCTTCTGGGATTACATAGTCTCTTCCTTCTAAAAAGGCCCATGCCCTTGAAGAATTTACTAACGCCTCGGCCCCCCTTGTAGAAAAACCATAATGAAGCATTTCCCAATTCCTAGTGAAGCTTATCAAATTTAAGATATATTCTAATAGGTCTTCATGGATATGGACTGCTGATACCTTTGATTGAATGGCCAAAACCGTTTCTGCATTAAATAACGCAGGTAGCTTTAATGCCTCTTCACGATAATGGCCATGACGTAAGATGTCTTTTTCAGAAGAATGGTCTGGATATCCCATTTCTAAACGCATTAAAAATCGGTCTAATTGTGATTCAGGTAAGGGGAATGTACCATAAAGCTCTCTTGGATTCTGGGTAGCAACGACAAAAAAGGGCTGTGGTAAGGGTTTAACCGCCCCTTCGATGCTTACTTGCCCTTCCCCCATAGCCTCTAACAAAGCACTTTGGGCCTTAGGGGTAGCACGATTGATTTCATCGGCCAGAATGATGTGGTGAAAGATGGGGCCAGGGCGAAAGGCAAATGTCCCTTCTTTGGGGTTATAAACCAGACAACCTAAAATATCTGCCGGCAATAAATCACTAGTAAATTGAATGCGGGCAAATGAACAACCCAATATCCTGGCTAGGGCTATGGCCAATGTAGTTTTACCTGTGCCTGGCAAATCTTCTAACAGCAAATGGCCTTTTGCCAGAAGGCAAGCCAGGGCCAGCTTAATGATCTGCTTTTTGCCTTTTATTACTTGGGTAATGGCTTGAATGGCTGTATGCATGTCATTAAACAATTTTACATAACTTGTATCCTTTATAAAGATATTGGGTGCCAGAAGCAACAGTCAACCCCGTAGTAAGCCAAAACAAGGGTGCTAAAGAAATATGAAGATATGAGAGCGAGGCTAAAAGTGTTGCCAAAATAGTGATTACTTGAAAAGCAGTAGTAGTTTTTCCTAAAAGAGAGGGTTTAACCTCAAAACGTATGTTAAATAAAAACAAAAGCAATGAACCAAGTAAAATAAGGGTATCACGGCTGATTACCACTACTGCTAACCAGTTAGGGACAAACTTTAGCCAGGCCAAAAGTATAAAAGAGGCAGAGACAAGAATCTTATCAGCAATAGGGTCAAGACAACTGCCTAAAGTGGTGCACTGACTTAACCTTCTAGCTAAGAAACCATCAAATATATCTGATAACCCTGCAATGAATACTATTAGTGTAGCCGCAGAAAAATGTCTATTCAAAAGCGAGATAACTAAAATGGGGGTAAGCAAAAAACGTAATAATGTAAGTAAATTTGGTAAAGACATATTATTTATAAATTTATAAGCGTTTACAGGTTCAGGGTTGCTTTTCAGGCTGCAGGCTTCATTTTGAGCCTGTAGCTTGTGTCCTATAGCTTTTTTGTAATTGCTCAATAAATTGTGAATTTATTACTAAATAGTCAGAGAAACATGGTAAATGGCGATTGGAAATAATTATA
>CAZNJP010000102.1:0-7574 GCA_964573345.1 uncultured Syntrophobacter sp.
TTAAATGTTAAATCTTTTTTACCATCAAACACAGAAAGTACTTCCTTTGAAACATTATAATGAGATTTACAAGATAAATGAAAAAGTGCTGAAAAACTTTTTCCTCTCAGTCGTTGATCTGCTAACAAAGTATATAAGAATAAAAGGCCAAACACAAAAAACAGATTAGAAGATGAAGGGCCTGAGATGCAGGCCCTTCTGTGCCAAAATTAACACAGCTCAATTCTTTATCTGCTCACAACAAGGCCTCTAAAAAGAACAAGCTATATATGACTTTGATGCTTGAAGAGAAAAAAATACTCTTTTTAAGAAGAATACAAAGAAAGGAGAATCTCATGGGAAATAAAATAATAAACTTATTGACATCAATAAAGGTCAAAAAGGGCAATAGCTATTACTCAATAGCTATATCAGTCACTGCAGAAATTGATGAAAAAGATAAATATGCAGAGGCAGTGGAAAAATTAAGCAGGGAGTTAACTGGCTACTTAGATAAAATTACTGATAAGCCCTGCTACATCAGAATAAGGTCTGTCAGGGTAGTCAAGGATGAATCGAAAAAAGAGAAAATTGTAGAAAACATACAGGCTACACTGGATAACCTGTGATGAAACAACAAAATTGATTTTAAAGAAATTTATAAGGGGGTAAGGCTATGAATAAGATGGATAAGGGGAGAAATTTTACTAATTACAAACATGGAATTTGGGGAGCAATTATCTACCACCTTCTTGGTCTATTGGCATACATGTGTGAAAGGCCTGGAATTCTTATCTTTTTTATTATGCTTATTGTGGCTTCCCTGCATCACTTAAGGCTTGTAGGAGACTGGGCAGAATATGTGGTACTCTTTGGCCTAATCATTCTCTTTGCCGGTGGGTGGGGCCGTACCTTTGACGACATTGAGGATGCAGCAAGAAACATAAATGAACTGAGTGATAGAATTCGTAAAGATTCAAATAAGTATTTCTAAGGTTTTTCCTTTTGAATTGAGGCTATCTCTAAAATGGGCACAAACGTAGGTGTCAAGATTCTCTATTGAAAAATGTTGATAAGGCAAAGAGTAATTTTCTTTTCCATGAAGGCAATTCCTGGTAGGAAAGTTAGGGATTTAATTGACCTATTTATCCAGACCAAAAAAGGTCTACCAAGTAAGGTAAAAAACTTTGATGCAGAAGCAATCTTTTGGGCAAAAGGAAAGATATATATCCTTACAAAACACAGAAGTGATAACTTCACCAAGCTCTATCGCTTGGACTACATGGACCCTTTAAAGAAAAACCCACTAACTCTCATTGGAAGCTTTGATATCAAAGGACAGATTACTTCAGCGGATGCATCTAGTGATGGGAATAGGCTTGTAGTATTGACATACAATGGAGTCTAGCTCTTTTTATGTATTGGATTCAGATAACTATTTTTCTGGAAATGTATTTTGGCTTCCTATCAGGGCTGAGTAGTGTAAGGGTATTTGCTTTGACAATGATAGACTTATAATCTGCAATGAAAAAGGAGACCTGTTTAAACTGAGCATAGATGAGTTTTTGATAAAAAAAAGGAGATTAAGCACTCCTATCGTCTATGCATCGTTAAATTCTATTATTTCCCAGAGGCTTATAGCAAGCAGATTTGAGGCCTTTTTTACCATTTCGCATTTTTTTATAAGACATTAAAAATAGCTCGCTGTCTGATTTTGTAAATGCAAGTGCATCATAATGTCATTGATTTTCAAAAACAATTACCTTATAATGTAATTATGGATTTAGGCATCTTCAATCCATGGTGGCGGACAGGTATAGTACCTGCTGGCTTTGTGGGCAGAAAGAGAAACATATTTTATCAGGCTTGGGATTATATCTCTTCCAGGCAGATGCTTATTTTTACCGGTTTAAGGAGAGTAGGTAAAACAACCCTTATGTATCAGATAATAGACGCACTTATCAAAAAAGAGCATATCAGCCCATTCAGGATTTTTTATTTCTCTTTTGATGAGAGCGTGGAAAATCTTTCTGCATTAGTCAAATCCTACGAAGGAGATGTACTTAAAAAGAGGATAGAAGAGACAGAAAGGCTCTTTCTCTTTTTTGACGAAGTGCATAAGCTATCAGAGTGGCAGGAGAAGGTAAAAATTCTCTATGACCTCTATCCGCATATAAAAATCTTTCTTTCTGGCTCGCTTGGCCTTTCTATGCGTAAGCAAGCAAGAGAAAGTCTGGCAGGTAGATTTTTTGAATTTGTAATAAAGCCTCTTGATTTTGAAGAATATCTTAAATTTAAAGATGTTACTATAGACTCTGAGCGGGAATTTCTCTTTGAATTTGAACTAAAAAAATACTTTGTGGATTTTTTAAAGACTGGTGGTTTTATAGAAGCACTGGGATTTGAGGAAGAAAAAAAGGCAAAATATTTCAAGGAAAGCCTGCTTGATAGGGTGATTTATCGAGACATTCCAGAGAGTTTTTCTATAGACACGCCTCCGCTTTTCTATACACTTTTAAAATTGCTTTCTTCCCATGTAGGCCTTTACCTTGACTACAAAAATCTGGGCAATCGCCTCAAACGTGACCAGAGGACAATTGCCACTTACTTCTCATACCTTGAGCTTGCTTTTCTTGTTCAAAAGCTCTACAATTATTCTCCCAACCTTCTCACAAGCGAAAAGAAGATAAAAAGGGTATATCTTTCCAATAGCGGCTTTGCTTATGCCCTTAATCCCCAAATTTCCCTCCCTCTTGTCTTAGAACAACATTTTATCAATCTGTTTGGAACTAAATTTTTCTGGAGAAGCCCTTTAAAGAAAGAAATAGATATGATTCTTATAAAAAATGACATACCCGTTCCAGTTGAAATAAAAATAAGGGAGGAAATAACACATTCGGATTTAACTTCCGTTTTTAAATTTTTGCGGCGTTATAACCTTGAAAAAGGCTATGTCATTACCAAAAACCTTAATAAAACATTTACCGAAAATACTATTATGGTTATTAAGGCTATCCCTTATTGGCGTTACTGGACATTAAGAAAGGAATTTTTCTAAGTGCAACAAATTAAAAAAAAAAAGACGCTAGATATGCCCACCATTTACGGCTTTCTAGAGAGAATAATCTACTATAACGAAGAAAATGACTTTATAGTGGCAAGGCTTCAGAAAAAAGGGAAAGAAGGGGCTTACCACCATTATAGGAAACCTCTCAGGTATAAACCCTGGTGAATCCCTAAGACTTTCAGGAAAGTGGGTGCATGATAAGAAGTTTGGAGAGCAGTTTAAGGTTGAAACATATCAGGTAGTGGTGCCTGCCACAGTAAATGGAATAAGGAAATACCTTGGCTCAGGGCTAATCAAAGGCATTGGGCCGGTTATGGCAGACAGGATAGTAAAAGTCTTTGCCTTAGATACACTTGAAGTAATCGATAAGGAGCCCCCAAGGCTAAAAGAGGTAGATGGCATTGGTGAAAAGAGAATTGGCATGATTTCCAGGGCCTGGCAAGAGCAAAGGGAGATAAAGGATATAATGGTATTTCTTCAGGGACACGGAGTAAGTGCAACATATTCTGCAAAGATATACAAGCAATATAGAGAGAGATCCATTTAGACAGTAAGGGATAAATGAGATATTCAGGCAGGCAAAGAAGAGTATGATCATATTAAATGCCCACAGGGTAAATGATGGGAGGCTTCCTTTAATGAAGAGGCCTGAAGATAAGGAGCTTACAGACTTCTATTTTATCCATGAAGAAGACCCAGAAAAACTATTAGCCAAGATTATAATGCTTTGTGAGGAGAGAATACCAAACCGGTTTGGCTACGATATTAGGGAGATACAGGTATTGACCCCAATGAATAGGGGAATAGTTGGGACATCTAACATGAATTGTGAGCTTCAGAACATTCTAAATCCAAGTCAGGTATCCCTCACATATGGAAGCCGTGTCTTTAAACTTGGTGATAAGGTAATGCAGGTCTCAAACAACTATGAAAAAGACGTATTTAATGGAGATATAGGCTGGGTATCAAAGATCTACCAAGAAGAAGGTGAATTAGAGATAGAATATGATGGAAGGAAGGTTATTTATGAGCGTTCTGAATTAGATGAGGTTACACTTGCCTATGCAGTCTCCGTCCACAAATCCCAGGGAAGTGAGTACCCTGTGCTAATTGTGCCTGTAGTCACACAGCACTATATTCTTCTTCAGAGAAACCTTATCTACACTGCTATGACAAGGGCAAAGAGGCTTGTGGTATTAATTGGTACAAAGAAAGCACTTGCCATTGCTATAAGGAATAATAAAGTACAAAGACGTTATGCCTATCTGAGAGAAAGACTGAAGATAATTTTAAGAGAAGAGGAATTTAGCTTGATAGAGAATCTTTTTGGGTCTTAGATGGGGAATACATGGATAACTGACATGAGACATTTCCTTGATGCAAGCGGTAATATTGCCAATATGCCTGTCCCTGCACGGCGTTTAGCTCACTATCTTGGTTCCATTGTTACATCGGCAACTAGTAAAGAACCAGGAATAACCAGTAAGACCCAAGTAAAATGCCGTAGAAGGCCTGGAAGGCGACCATGTCCAGGCCAGATAATTACCTTATTAAAAATGGATTCCAAAGAGATTATCTGGAAGTGCCCAAACTGTGGTGATAATGGAGTTATTCGGAACTGGGAAGGAACATTGTGGGACTGCACCACACGGGGAAAATCACATTGAACTGATTCAGATGATGTAAGAGGTCCCTGAAATAGATAAAGATGTCCAAGCATTATCTGGGTATCTTTCACCCTATGAATTTGTGCTTAAGTTAAAAGGCAACTTGATTTCTACAGTATATTTGTGTATTTATCCTTATGATTCAATATGAGATAGCAAAGGGCATAGCACAAGAGCTAGCCAATATCATTTCTAAACTTAAGATGTCCCATGTAGACCAATCCAGGCTACTCTGTGTAAGGAGCAAAGGGTCAAGGAGTAAAAGGGTAGTTGCAAGGTGCCATGGACTTCCAAGAATCATGCAGTTAGCACTTAATCAAAAGCCATTTTATGTCATTGAGGTCATCTCTGAGAGATTTGATAGGCTTACAAGGGAAGAAAGAATCAAAGTGCTCATCCATGAGCTAATGCATATCCCACATTCATTTGGGGGAGGATTCAGGCCCCATAAGCCCTATGTGACAAAAGGGAAAGTTAATGCTATGTATAAGAGGTATGCAAAGCTATGCCATACCCGTACTCCCTAGCCCTTTATCACCCCGCCCTGTCTTGGTAAGCTCTGATACCAAGTTAAACCTGAATTTATGGACCTTCTGTAAGGCTATCTGGGCAATGCGGTCCCTATCATGAATTACAAAAGGTCTATCTGATGTGTTGTAAAGTATTACCTTGATTTCTCCTCTAAAATCTGCATCGATTGTCCCAGGGGAATTGAGCACAGTTATACCATAATCTAAGGCCAACCCAGACCTTGGCCTAATTACCATTTCATAGCCCTTTGGTACCTCAGGAAAGACTCCTGTGGAAATGGCCTTTGTTTCTCCAGGATTAAGGACAATCGTAGAATTTGTGCCGCTGAGAAAGGCCCTGATATCCATGCATGATGAGTTTTCTGTGGCATATTGAGGGAGCTTAACCCCATCCAATGCCTTTATTTTAACCACGATGCTGTCTTTGGCAGCCATAGCATTCTCTTTCAGATATAAACACTTAATGGTCAGTATGGCAACATGTCTTTTTTTTCTCTATTGTTATCTAACGAAGAAAGGGGCATAAAATAACAAAGGAAAAGGTATATGGTAATAATCTTTTGTGGAGTCCCTGGCTCAGGAAAGTCAACTATTGCAAGTTTTTTAAAGGAAGAACTGGGAAAGTCTGGAAAGACGAGGATTTTTGTTTCTGACAAAGTCTCTGGAAAAGTCTATAAAAGAATCTTTAAATGGTTAAAGGAAAATATAGGTAAGGCAGATTATATTTTGATAGATGCCACTTTTTATAAAAAAGAGTGGAGAGATGAGGTATTGGCCCTGGCAGGGGAAAAAGCTGTGATAGTTATCTATGTTTATTGTAAATTGGAAACCTGCATAGAGAGAAATAAGAAAAGGAAACCCGCACTTCCAGAAAGGGTAATTCACATTATTAATAGAAAGATAGAAAGGCCTGAAAATCCATACTTTTCAATTAATACTGATGTGACCGGGCCAGAGGATGCGGTTTCCAACATTGTTGATAAGATAACAACCAGAAAGAAAAATAAGCATTTTTCAGATTTTGCAAGCCGGACTGTAAGGAACTATGCAAGTAGGGGGAAATGGACTCCTGAAGAGCTAAAGGTTAAAGAGTGTTTGATTTCTTTAGGCTATCAATTTGAAAGGAACTTCTTTCACAACTTTAGGGTTAAACAGCCTTCTGGATATTTCTGGTTAGACTTTTTCTTTCCACACCTTAACCTTGTTATTGAGATTAACTCCTTTTGGCACACATTGGGTAATGGGCCGCAAAGGGATAAGAGAAAATCGTTATTCTTAACAGATAAGAGATTTAAGGTGGTGGAACTAGATGTAAAGGACATTCAAAGGCTGAGCAATAATACCTTAAAGTCAAGGCTAAAAACGTTCCTATAGACCTGTTAAATTAAAAAAAAACCGACATCATTAAAAATGCAGTGGCCTTTAGGACTCTTCTGACATCGGGGAAATCTAAAAGGGCAAAATCAGCATTAGGTTACAACGGGAGCATAAAAGATTTGAAGAAATGAGAAGGTCTTCATTAAAAGTGGGAATTTTTGCAATGTTTATCTTTGTTACCACTGTCTTTGTGATCATTCCTCTTATTTGTACAAAGATTGATACGCTATTCCCGTTTCCAAGAATCCTGATAGGGATAGATTCCCTTTTGGGCGCTATTCCATTAATAATTGGTGGAATACTGGCTCTGTGGTGTGTAATTCTGTTCTTTATCGTTGGTAAAGGGACTCCTTCTCCTTTATACCCTCCAGAAAAGTTTGTTGTGAGGGGATCATATAAATATACCAGAAATCCCATGATGTTAGCTTTATGGCTTACACTTATTGGAGAAGCCCTGACCCTACATTCTCTTACACTTCTCTTGTTTACCGTTTTTATTTCGGTACCAGCAGGGGTCCTATTTGTAACCAAACGCGAAGAACGAGATCTGGAGAAGAGATTTGGCAATGAGTACTTGGAATATAAGAGAAAAGTGCCAAGATGGATCCCAAAACCTCAAGCTATTCCGAGAAATAACAGGTGAAACGGCTATAATAAGGTAGCAAAATGGTTGTATGTTTGTTGTGAGACACGTATCATCGGCCCGCCAATCCCGATCTCTGACCAGCCCAGTTATTCTATAAGCTAGTAAAAGTTGCAGTAATTCTCCGATAGAAACTTTCTCCTTGATTCCTTGACTATTACGATTCCATTCATTTATAATCCCCTGAGATAAGACAAGGAAAGATATGAGTGGTCTTTTCCATCTTTATTGGATTATACAGAAAATTTTCCCTGTCTAGTTACTAGTTCGATGAGAAAGGGGAATTAAGTGATGACCACGATTCCATTCCC
>CAZNJP010000103.1:0-7469 GCA_964573345.1 uncultured Syntrophobacter sp.
CCTGCAGTAGAGGAAAAAGCTGCACCTGCAGAAACAGCACCAGCAACTGAATCTAAATAGAAAAGAATTATTAAGCTAAAGGCCAGGTGTAACTACCTGGCCACTTTCTACTTTAGTGAATTAATTATCTCATCAATATTTTTCTCTAGTGCTTGAGTAGTGTCTAGAGAATAGACATTTAAATCAGTCAGGGGTTCAAAGAAGGTCTTAAACTCAGAAAGTAGGCCATAATGTCCATCAGAAATATCGGCCTTTTCTTTTTGCCTTTTTAAAAGACGTTGCTTAATTGTATCTTCATCACAGATACAATGCAAAAATAGATAGGAAATGTTTTTCTCTTTTGAGAGTTCAACCACCTTTTTTCGATAGACCTGTTTATTAAAAGAAGCATCCAAAATTACACTAAATCCATATTCTAGTATCTGTTTTGCCAGTTCAATAAGCCTATCATAGACAGCATTGGTGATTTTTGGTGTATAAATGCCCTTTGCAAAGGGCTCATAGTAGTGCTCATTTATTTTGAGTCTAAGCATCTGCTTACGGATCACATCTGAGCGAAGCACAACAGCCCCCAATCTAGAGGCCAAGGCCCTTGCTATGGTTGATTTCCCTGATGCCAAAAGCCCAGTGGTAACAAAAATTTTAGGAGGACCTTTGCCCTTAAGATAATGGTAAGCCAGATCAAAATAGGCCCTTGCCCTTTCTGTAATATCTATCTTTTTTTCTTTTGAAAGTGGCATATTTAATTCAAAACTACTGATTTTTCCACGGACATATGCACGGTATATCTTATAAAAATCCAATACACCTAAAAGGCCATAATCCCCTGTTATACTTAAATAGCTATTAAGAAAATGATGACCTAAAGAGGATGCTTTTCTAAAGTCTAAATCCATAAGGAAAAATGCTACATCTGCAGCTACATCTGCATAACGAAATCTTTCATTAAATTCAATACAATCCAATACATAAACCTTATCTTTATAAAAATAGATGTTTTGGCAGTGAAAATCTCCGTGCCCATCCTTGATCCTTCCTTCTTTAATACGCTTAAAAAGCCGTGCCTTCTTATTTTCTAAAAAATTAAATGAATATTCTTTCAGTTCATCATATGTCCCCTTATCAATGGTAATACCAATGTATGGAACTGTCTGGGAAAAATTCTCTTCAATATTTATAAAGACCCTTTCTGGTCCCCCATATTTGGCAATATCTTCATTTGTCTTTGCTTTGTTATAAAAATCTGCCATTAGATAGGCTACCTTTTCCATTAAAGAAGGATTGGCCTTGCCTCTATTAATGAGGTTTGCCAGACAGGCATCTTGAGGCAATTGCCTCATCTTCACAGCAAATTCTACAGTCTCCCCTTTATTTCCAAAAAAATACCCATCTTTTCTTTTTTTTATAGGTACCACGCCTAAATATATATCTGGGCTAAGCCGCTGATTTAATCTTATTTCTTCGTTACAAAAAAAATCCCTCTTCTCTAAAGTAGTAAAGTCTAAAAATCCAAAGTTGACAGGCTTTTTTATCTTATAGACAAATTCACCTGTAAGAAAAATCCAAGAGATATGCGTTTGAATCAATTTTATATCTTTTAAAGGGTGAGGATAGGCCTTTGGCTCATGCAAGGCCTTTATTAAAGTCTCCACGCACTTAATATGCCATTTTTTAATAAAAAGGGCAATAAAACTTCTAGTGAGTCAGTTAGTCAGGGAAATATACAAAAAAACAACTGATTAACTGATTAGTTCTGTTGACCAGATTTGGGACTTGCATAAAGTTAATTTTTTTGTTTAAAAGGTATAACGCGAGAGGACAATGAATATCATTATTGTAGGTGCAGGAGAGGTAGGTTATCACTTGGCTGAGAGGCTTTCTAAGGATAATGACATAGTATGCATTGACGAAAATACAGATAAGATAAGGCGTATTTCTGAAAATCTGGATGTAAAGGTCATTTGTAGTTCTGGGAGCAGTCCTACTACCTTACAAGAGGCCGATATCCAGTCTGCTGACATGTTAATTGCTGTAACAGATAAGGATGAAATCAATATGGTGGCATGTTTGTTTGCCAACATCTTATCCCCAGAGACTATCAAGATTGCAAGGATAAGAGGCAGTGAATTTATCAGATATAAGGAAATATTCAGCCACGATTTCTTAAATATTCATCTAATCCTTAATCCAGAGTTAGAGGCAGTAAAGACCATTTTAAAGTTATTAGAGGTACCTGGTGCCTTAGATGTAGTAGATTTTGCTGGAGGGATGATAAAACTTATAGGGATTAAGGTGTATCCAACATGCCCTATATCTGGGGCAAGGTTAAAAGACTTAGAAAAGAAGGCTTTAAACCACGAAATTTTAATTGCGGCTATCATGCGTAACAATCAATTAGTCATCCCTTCAGGCGAAGATAAGGTGATGACCGGTGACCTAATTTATATTGTAAGTAAGGGGAACAAGATATCTCAAGCATTGGCCCTATTTGGAGAAAAAGGCGAACCTATAAGTAAGGTCCTTATTGTAGGAGGAGGGAAAATAGGAGGGATCTTGGCCTCGGAACTAGAAAAAAGGGATATTCAAACCAAAATCATTGAGAAAAAACAAGCTAGATGCGATTATTTGGCAGAAAAACTAGAAAAGACCGTTGTTTTAGAAGGAGATGGAACTGACCAAACACTTCTTAAGGAAGAAAATATTCAGGATATGGATTTTGTGATAGCGGTTACCAACCATGAGGATCAAAATGTATTAATTTCTTTATTGGCACGAAATTTAGGGGCAAAAAGGACTTTGACTTTGATAGATAAGACAAGTTATTTACCATTAGTTTCGGCTATTGGTTTAGACATTACTGTAAGCCCTGCATTATCTGCTATTAGTGCCCTTCTTCGATATTTCCGTAAAGAAAAGGTGCTCTCGAATATGGTCTTAAAAGGTGAATATGCAGAGGTAATCGAAATAGTTGCTACAGAGGATTCAGACGTTGTGAAAAAGCCTTTAAGAAATTTAGAGTTCCCAAAAGGGGCCATCATAGGAGCCATGGTGAGGAATGAAAATGTTATTATCCCAAGTGGAAAAAGTATGATTATGCCAGGTGATAGGATCATTATCTTTTCAAGCACAGAGGCTTTACCCAAAGTGGAAAAGTTTTGGGCCTGAAATCAAGCATCCTTAAATGAGAATCCAATATACTCTCCATTTAATAGGTATTTTTATATTCTTTTTAGGTCTTATAATGCTCGCCCCCCTATTGGTCTCCTTCCTTTATAATGATGGAAGTCACTGGGTCTTTATAAAGGCCATCTCGGTTACTACCCTTAGTGGACTAATTATCTATTTTGTGTTTAAAGGTGAAAACACAGGGCTTTCGCACCGAGAAGGTATGGCCATCGTGGGTATAGGATGGATTGCGGCTGGCCTTTTTGGTTCCTTACCTTATGTATTCGATGGTACCTTTGATAGCTTTATAAATGCCTTTTTTGAATCTGTATCAGGTTTTACAACCACAGGGGCTAGTGTTTTAAAGGATATAGAATCTGTACCTTATGGGATCCTATTTTGGAGGAGTCTAACCCAATGGTTGGGTGGGATGGGCATTATTGTCCTCTCTATAGCAATACTTCCATTTTTGGGAGTAGGAGGGATGCAGCTCTATAAGGCAGAAGCACCTACTCCTATTGTTGATAGGTTAAAACCAAGGATTTCTGAAACTGCTAAGGTTTTATGGAAGGTTTATGTATTTATATCTCTCATGGAAGTCTTACTTTTATTAATGGGTGGTATGAAACCCTTTGATGCCTTATGTCATACATTTACCACTATGGCCACAGGAGGTTTTTCTACCAAAAATGCCAGTATTGGTCAGTACAACAGTGTTTATTTTGATATTGTTATTATCTTTTTTATGCTTTTGGCCGGCATAAATTTCTCTCTCCATTACCAGTTTTTAAAAGGCAATATAAAGGAATTCTTTAAAAACCCGGAGCTTAAATTTTTCTTAGCCCTGGTAGGTATTTTTACAGTTATAGTTACCCTTAATATAAATGGCCAATTTGGTAACATTTTTAAATCCCTTCGCTATGGTGCATTTCAGATATGCTCTATTATTACTACTACAGGGTACACTACAGCAGATTTTTCTAAATGGCCAGAACTCTCTAAAATTATTTTGTTAATCTGCATGTTTTTAGGTGGTTCTGCAGGCTCTACTGGCGGTGGAATCAAATGTCTGCGTATTATATTGTTGCTAAAACATAGCTACCGACAAATATTTAAGATCATTCACCCCCATGCCATTACACAGCTTAAGTTGGGGAAAAGGCCTGTACCTTCTGATGTTATAGATAGTATAAGCGGGTTTTTTGTACTATATATAACGTTATTTATTGTTTCTTCTATTCTGCTTTCATGTATGGGCATGGACCTTATTACTTCTGTGGCCGCTGTAGCTGCCACTATAGGAAATGTGGGCCCAGGGCTTGGAATGGTAGGGCCAACTCAAAATTATGAAATGATCCCCTATTTTGGGAAATGGCTTCTTATTTTGTGTATGCTCTTAGGTAGACTGGAAATTTATACTATTATAACACTATTCATTCCAGAGTACTGGAAAAAATGAAATACTACTTGATTTTAGATTGGTTTATGCTTATTTAACCTTTAAAAGGTGGATTTATCTAATTTTACTAAAAGGTTTATTCATCATTTAGAGATAGAGAGGAATTATTCCCTCCATACAATTCGTGCTTATTTAGCAGATTTACAAGGATTTAAAAAATTTTTAGAAAAACGCAAGCTAAGGTTGCTTAAAGAGGTTACCAGTGAAGTAATCAGGGATTACATAGTATTTTTAATGCAGTCTCAAACACCACGTACTGTGAACAGGAAGCTTTCTACTATCCGTTCTTTTTTTAGATTTTTGCATAAAAAGGGCTTAACTTCTGGGCATCCAGCATTGGCCATCTTTGGCCCAAAACAGGGTTATTTAATACCCCATTTTCTCACTATAAATGAGGCATTTCGGCTAATGGAGGCCCCGGGTGGAGAAGGTGTCTTGGTGCTCAGGGACAGGGCTATTTTAGAGGTGCTCTATGCCGCTGGTTTAAGGGTAAGTGAACTAGTGGGGTTGGATTTAAAGGATGTGGATTTAGAACAAGGGGTCTTATTTGTATATGGAAAAGGAAGAAAAGAGCGATTAGCCTTTTTAGGAAACAAGGCAAAAGCTGCACTTAAGACCTACTTAGAAAGAAGGGGAAAATTGCTTAGGGAAAATAAACAAAATGCCCTATTTTTAAACTACCATGGGAGACGTCTTTCTGCGAGGAGTATAGCTAGAATTATTAAGAATTATAGTTTAAAATGTGGCCTTATGAAGAGGGTAAGTCCACACATATTAAGGCATACATTTGCTACCCATCTACTGGGCCAAGGGGCAGACTTAAGGATAGTGCAAGAGCTTTTAGGGCATACAAGCTTGGCCACCACCCAAAGGTATACACACCTGACATTAAAAGGGTTGAAGGAGGTTTATGATAAGGCACACCCAAGAAAATAAAATAAGCAGTACCACCATTTTGGCTGTAAGGCATAATAAGAAAGCAGTAATGGCAGGGGATGGACAAGTAACATTAGGACAAAATTTTATTATGAAGCACAAGGCCGTAAAGGTTAGGCGTCTTTATCATGACAAAGTAGTTACTGGTTTTGCCGGTGCCAGTGCCGATGCCCTTACATTATTTGAGAGGTTTGAAAAGAAACTGGAATATTTTAATGGCAATCTCATTAGGGCGGCGGTAGAGTTGGCCAAGGACTGGCGAACAGATAAGACACTTCGGCAATTGGAGGCCTTACTTTTGGTATTAGATAGGGAACACACCTTGGTGATTTCAGGAAACGGGGATGTAATTGAGCCAGATGAACCAGTTATTGCCATTGGTTCTGGAGGTCCTTATGCCTTAGCAGCGGCCAAGGCACTGCTTAAATATTCCAAATTAGATGCTAAGGGCATTGCTACAGAGGCTATGGATATTGCTGCATCTATTTGCCCTTATACAAATAGCCAGGTAATATTGGAGGTCTTAGAGTGAAGATGCCATTTCTTACACCAGAGCAAATTGTTGCTGAATTAGATAGGTATGTGATTGGTCAAGATAAGGCCAAGCGGTCAGTGGCCATTGCCTTGCGTAATCGCTGGAGAAGGCAACAGATTCCACCTCCATTAAGGGATGAAGTCCTTCCTAAAAACATTATCATGATAGGTCCCACAGGGGTAGGAAAGACAGAGATCGCTCGGCGTTTGGCCAGATTGATGCACTCACCATTTAGCAAAGTTGAGGCTACTAAATTTACAGAGGTGGGATATGTGGGGAGGGATGTAGAGTCTATAATTCGAGATCTGCTAGAAATTTCTGTGAATATGGTAAAAAATGAGGAACAAAAAAAGGTTATAAAAAAGGCTGAGGAACTGGCTAAAGAGCGTTTATTGGATATATTATTGCCCAAAAGGAGCAGGAGTAAAAGACATGAAGCATCGCATCTAGAATTGGTGAATCAGGGAAATGATTCTACTCGGCAAAAATTGCGAGAAATGTTGCATGAGAAAAAACTGGATGACCGCTATGTTGAACTAGAAACCACACAGAGGAACGTTCCAGTGATAGAGATATTTTCTATGGCGGGTTTAGAAGAACTAGATATGAATTTTCGGGAGATGTTTGAATCGATGCTTCCTAAAAAGAGAGCAAAAAGAAGGGTTAAGGTGCCGGAAGCGCTTAAAATTTTGGCTCAAGAAGAGTCACAAAAGTTGATTGATATGGATAAAGTAATAAATGTAGCCAAAAAGAGAGCAGAAGAGTCAGGCATTGTCTTTTTGGATGAAATCGATAAGATTACTGCCCAAGGTAGAGGAAGTGGACCGGACGTATCACGAGAAGGGGTTCAGAGGGACTTGCTCCCTGTTGTGGAAGGCACAACAGTTACTACCAAATATGGCCCTATTAAAACTGATCATATCCTTTTTATTGCCTCAGGTGCTTTTCATGCATCTAAACCATCTGATCTTATCCCTGAATTGCAAGGTCGTTTCCCTATCCGGGTGGAGTTAGATTCTTTGGGCAAAGGAGATTTTATTCGCATCTTGACTGAACCAGAAAATGCATTGGTTAAACAATATCAAGCCTTGCTTAGGACAGAAGGAGTAGATTTGGAGTTTAGAGCAGAGGCCATTGAAGAGATTGCTGATTTGGCTGTAAGTGTTAATGAAAGGACTGAGAATATTGGGGCCCGCCGTCTTTATACAGTTATGGAAAAATTGTTGGAGAATATCTCTTTCAATGCACCTCAAAGGAAAGGAAAGATAGTAATTACAGAAAAATATGTAGAGAAAGAACTTGCTAATGTGATAGCAGATGAAGACCTAACTCGGTATATTCTGTAAAATAGATTTATACCTAAAGTGGTCGGTT
>CAZNJP010000104.1:0-7403 GCA_964573345.1 uncultured Syntrophobacter sp.
CCCTTTAAATTTCCATTATCCAGTAATACTTAGAGAACCTTTATTAACTTCTAAAGAAAGAAAGATACATTTAGAGGAAACTAATTATGGCCAGACCCCGTTAGATAGTGAAGCTTATCTAACAGGGCAAGTCTTTGGTGAGGCATTCCATTATGCAATGGCCCAAATAAGGGTGATTGATTTGGAAAAGAAGAAAGATACAATTGATTTGGCATTAAAAAAAGTGAAAGGTAAATATGGACTAATCTCAGAAGATAGAGCATTTGAAGACATCAAAAGGCGTATGGAAAATATATTAAATACAGAGGAGCTTGTATCATATTTTTCTCCAGGAATTTCAGTGTTTAACGAATGTCCTATATTTTTAAAGAAAAATAACGCCTTTTATAGATTAGACAGACTTATTCTTTTTAATGATAAAACAGCAGTAATAGATTACAAAACTCAATTTTCTTTAGAATCTTGCCAAAAATATGTCTCTCAAATGTTGGCATATAAAGATGCATTAAGAGTCATCTTTCCTGACAAACCTTGCCTAGGACTTATTGTCTATGCCTTAGAAAATGAAATAAAATTAGAAAAGATAAAATAACATTAAAACCTTGTAATAACTTTACCTTCTATAAGCAATAGGGTCCCTTATCCCTGCCTCTTTAAATGCCTTTAGTCTTAAAATGCAGGATTCACACCTTCCACAGGCAATATCTTCTGACCAATAACAAGACCAGGTAAGATGAAACGGTACCCCTAATTCTGCCCCTAATTTTACTACTTCCCGTTTTTTTAGATGGATAATGGGGAATTCAATCTCAATCTTTGTCTCTGGTCTAGTCCCTAGTTCAACCAAGTGGTTATAGGTCTTAAAATATACCTCCCTGCAATCAGGATAGCCACTGCTGTCTTCCTCCATTGCCCCAATAAATACCTTTCTTGCAGAGATAACCTCTGCCCAGGATACAGCAATGGCAATGAGATGTGTATTGCGAAATGGGACATATGTAGAGGGGATACCTTCACGTTTATTTTTATAATCAGGTACTGGCAAATTTTTATCTATCAAGCTTGAACCACCAATATCTTTTAGATAGTCAATAGAAACGATAAGTCTTTTAGAGACATTATAAAAATCGGCAATTTCTTTAAACGCCTTGAGTTCCCTTGCCTCTGTCCTTTGCCCATAGTTCAGATGTAAAAATGCAAGCTCATAATCCTTATTGGCTACTGCTGCAGTAACACAGCTATCTAGACCACCACTAACTAGTACTATAGCTAACTCTTTCATGTGAAAATAACACCCGCACTACTTCACGATACAGGGTATAGTTAAATCGTTGACTCGTCAAATCGAGATAATTCCTCTCCCCTCGAGTTAACCCTTACCCACATTTCCCCTCCCCTAGCCCCGTTGAGTATCTGCTAATAGGCAACCGATACACTTTAATTATATTACGTTGTTTTATTCTACCGAAGTCCTTCCCTTATTCCCTATAACAATTACTCTACGGGGCTAAATTATACCCTTAAAGGCATTGATTTCTCTCTTCCATTTTAGTAAGAATATGAGATAAATGATAAATTTGTCACAGATATTTTTGTCATAATTTGGAGTTTTTTATTTGAAGACCCCATATTTGAACTGTGGATTAAGAAAAGGTTTGGCGAATGAAGTTTCTGATTGAACAATTCTAATCTATTTAACTAAAGGTAAGAAATCTTTTTATTTTCCGGACGTTTGATAAAATGCCTCTATCTGCTTTACTACATATGCCTGCATCTCTTCAGTCAATTCAGGATAGATAGGTAATGCCAGTGTCTCTTCTGCTGCCTTTTCTGCTTCAGGAAAATCGCCTTTTTTATAACCAAGATATTTAAAACAGGACTGAAGATGAAATGGCAATGGATAGTAGATGGCAGTATCAATGCCCTTTTCTTTTAAAAATTCCTTTAATTTATCACGCATTTTTGCCCTGATGATAAACTGATTAAAGATATGGTCATTTTTTAAACCTTTATGTACCCTTTTAGGTAAACTGATTAGATGCCTTTCTAAAAGCGTGGTATTTTTAAATAAGGCTTCATATATTTCTGCATTTTTTCTCCTTTTTTGGTGCCATTTTTCTAAATATGGAAATTTTACCAGTAATATAGCTGCCTGAATAGGATCAAGCCTGAAGTTTCCACCTATAAGACTATGAAAATACTTTGGCTTTGCCCCATGTACCCTGAGTACCTTTAACCTCTCTGCCAATCCCTCATCATTTGTGACTACCATTCCCCCATCGCCCATTGCCCCTAGATTTTTAGAAGGAAAAAAGGAAAGACAGCCTGTCCTTCCCATGCCCCCTGCCTTAAATACTTTATCTTTTAATTTATATTCGGCACCAATGGCCTGGGCTGCATCTTCAATTACAGGGATGTTATATGTCTTTGATACCTCTAAAATAGGCCCCATATCCGCACACTGTCCATAGAGGTGAACAGGTATAATGGCCTTTACATTTTTTATATTATCTTTATTTTTTATAATCCAGTCTCCTAGCTTTTTTGTATCTATATTATAAGTAACTGGATCAATATCTATGAAGACAGGCCTTGCCCCTAGTCTTGCAATCACTCCAGCAGTGGAAAAGAATGAATAAACACTAGTAATCACTAAACCTTTATAATCTATGCCTAAGGCCATTAAAGAAACAAGCAGGGCATCTGTACCTGAAGAAGTGCCTATTGCATATCTACAGCCTACATAGTTGGCAATAGCCTCCTCTAAGGCTACTACCTTAGGACCTAAGATATATTGATTGGAATCTATAACCTCTTCTATTGCCTTAATGATTTTTGGGCGAAATTCTTTTAATTGGGCACTTAAATCTAAAAGCGGAACTTTCATTATATCTCTTCTGGGCTTATGATTTTCCCTAATATGGCTGAGGCAGCAGCTACCGCAGGGCTTGCAAGGTATACCTCACTGTCTTTATGACCCATTCTACCAATAAAGTTGCGATTTGTTGTAGAAACAGCCCTCTCTCCAGGGCCTAATACCCCCATATGTCCGCCCAGACAAGGGCCACAGGTAGGGGTGCTAATGGCCGCACCTGCCTCTAAAAATGTTTCTATAATACCCTCTTTTATAGCATGATAATAAACCTTTTGACTCCCTGGTATCACAATTAATCTTATTCCTTTTTTTATTTTATTTTCTTTCAGAATCCTTGCAGCTATCTCTAAATCCTCTAAACGCCCATTGGTACAGGAGCCAATAACTACTTGGTCTATTTCTATATCACCTATTTCTGAGATGCCTTTTACATTTCCAGGTGAATGAGGCAAAGCAACCTGTGGTTCTAATGAAGAAACGTCATATTCCTTTATTAGAAAATAATTTACATCTGGATCACTTTTATAGAGTTTATATTCTCTCTTTGCCCTTTCTTTTACATAATCCTCTGTCTTCTTATCAGGAATAAAAATGCCATTCTTTGCCCCGGCCTCAATGGCCATATTGGCCATAGTAAAGCGCCCATCCATAGAGAGCTCTTCAATTGCCTCACCAGAAAATTCAATGGCCTTATAGTTTGCACCATCTACCCCCAAATCACCTATAGTATGGAGAATTAAATCCTTCCCACTAATCCATTTGGGAAGCTTACCTTTATAGATAATCTTTATTGTCTCTGGCACCTTTAACCAAATTTTAGAAGTAAGCATCACTGCACCTAAATCAGTACTGCCTACCCCTGTGGAAAACGCACCAAGTGCCCCATAAGTGCAGGTATGGCTATCTGCCCCAATGACCAAGTCCCCAGGGAGTACTAAACCATTTTCAGGTAAAAGCACATGCTCAATGCCTACTTCACCTACATCATAAAAATGGGAAATTTCCTGTTCTAAAGCAAATCTTCTTACCTTCTGGCACTGGATGGCAGAAGGTATATCCTTATTTGGAGTAAAGTGGTCTAGTACAAGTGCTATTTTATCTTTATCAAATACCCTTTTTCCACCTGCTTCATTAAAGGCAGAAATGGCTAGTGGGGCAGTAATATCATTTGCCAGGGCCAAATCTACATTTACTTTAATCAATTCCCCTGGTATCACCTTATCCAGGCCTGCATGCGCTGCCAAAATCTTTTCTGTAATAGTAAGTCCCATACCCTAGTAGTTGTTAGTTTTTAGCTATTGGTTGTTAGTTGCAAATTCACTTTTGTATTTATTGGTTGATAGAGATAATTATGGAAACTATTTATGGCATACTAAAAAGAGATCCATAACCATTTTGTCTCTGGTTCCACGATTTGGTACAAGAGCTCTGTTTTTTACATCGGGTTGAAGGTCTAAATTTTCTAATGGGACATAGCCAACAAGTGCTGGAATTTCATCTTCTAATTCCATTACGTCCACGGTACATGTCCTACTCATAATACTCAATTGAGCACCCCGAAAAACTCGCCTTTCAATAGAACCCGTTGCAGTAGTAACCGTACGAGTTCCAAGGAAAGAAAGTCCTAAGTCTGCAATTGTTTTGGATGGCAAGCACAACAGTGTTGCACCTGTGTCCACTAAAGCGTCTATCTCAATGCTCCTCACCTGCTCAGGGAATAAGTCTCCTTTTTCAGCAAGTAAAACATCCATTAAATTCTCAACTTTGATTTTTGTCACAATCCGTCCCATGATCCCTTCTTTTTAATTATATGTGATAATCCAAGACTGTCATTTTTCATCATCTTCGTCATCGTCTTCAAAATATTCGCCATAATCCTCATCAAAGGTGTCCTTCCACCCGAATTTTCCACCAGATAACGCATCCATAATGGCTCCAGAAGGAAGTGCTATTTCTAATGCTTCCATAGGCAGATAACCCTCAACTTCTCCTTTTTTTATTCTACCAATTGCAATTTGGCAAATTATATAGTCGGTGTAATTTTTGGGGAAGAAATCTCTTGCTTTTCTGATATGAGGTATTGCCCTTTTATCCTGCTGCTTTACCATGCAGTCTAAGAGGTGAAAAAAGTCAACATTCCTATATTTCCAGTCGTGTTTTGTTGGATCAAAACATTCCTCAGGCATCTCTGACATGTAGTCATCTAACAGTTTATTTAGAAATTTAATTGACTCATTACATCTTATTTCACCAATGGTACTCAATGCATGTGCCGTTATGCGATCTGTTTTAATGCCTTTTTTAATCGGGTGTGCAATCCTGTACTCTACTTTTTTTATTACTTCTGGGATGCATACAGAACCAAATTTCTTAAGCGCTTCCTTAGCGTCTTCACCAAGTTCTGGTTCTTCTAACATCTCTACCAGGGGTATAATAGCTCTTTTATCACCTATCTTCCCCAATGCATTGGCTGCATGTGAACTACTCTGATCCCTATATCTATTTAATACCTCTATCAACTGTGAAACTGCTGGTTTGCCAATAGAGATCAATTTGTCTCTAATTTCTCTTAGTTCTTCTTTCCCCTTTGTGGAATATTTCGTACCATCATATTTCTTTAATTCTTTGATTAGCCTTTTAATTTCTTCTAGATTTTTGCCTCTTTTTGCCATTTTATCTCCTTGGAATTATATATACCTCCTTAAGAGAAGCTATTTACCGCTTTTATTATCGTGTCAAATATCTGCATAGCAATCCACTAAATCATGTCTTCTTTCTAAGTCCATTCTTCCTCATATATGATTTAGTAGTTCTTATCCCCTAAATTTTTTACTGATATTTGTTATGGTTATTCCAACTACTTTTTTGCCTCGAAGTCGGAGGAATATGCCGTTTTCCAATATATCTGTATCAGTTGCCCTTTGAGGCCGCTCTAAACTTATATACAGAACATCCGCTTCTTCGTCAAAATCAAACCACAAGTGTTTTGCACCCACTTTTTTGATATGTGGCAATGCTTCAAATATTTCCTTCACTGCTGCTGTTGTTTCCATATTATCCTCCTTTTAAAAAGTTTTCGGATTTTTGTAGTAATAAAAGCAGTGATAATAAAACCGTCATTTTGCTGTTTTAGCTCTTTATATATTACGAGAAAAGCCTTTCTTTTAGATATAAGTTTTACTGCCCAAAGTTCATCTTCATCTCCTTCTAACACCCATGTAGGGTTAGAAACAGTTTCTAAAACATCAAAATAATATCCTGCCATATCATCATGATTTTCTACAATATGAGTCCATCTTTCATCGGTTAAGCGAATTGGAATATTATCAACAGAGTATGTAATATTTGTCATCTTTTTTGTTCTTAATCGAGCTATCCATTCGTAATCTTGCGGCTAACTTGTATTTTTTACTCTCACTTTTAATTATAGACCCCGTTTCTTTTTTTGTTTCAGAGCTAGCTACAATACACCCATCACCATCACAGATAACACCCGTTTTCCCACGATTGAAAGCAACGTATCCAATTACTTTATGTTCGTACATTTTTGATTCGCCCTCCTAATTGTATCAAAAATACCTAATGTAAAGTCCGATTTCGTATAACGTTCTGGCATAAAATACTCGTAGTTTCTCCCTTTTTTATCTAATATATCCAATAACTATTTAAAATTCAAGCTGGAACTAAAAAATGATAGGAATTTAAAGAAAAACTTGCTTCACGTTTTGCTTTTTACATCTGCTGGGGTCTCAACACGTCTATGAAAAAATAGGGAAATGGGACCAGAAACCAAATATACTATAGAAAAACTCCATAGTATCAAAAATGGATGGGCCATGATCACTACCATCAATAAGACAAATAAGACCAACTTTTGAAATGGTCTGCGTTTTACCCACTGTAGGTCTTTAAAACTATAGTAACGAATATTGCTAACCATTAGGAATGAGAGTAAATATGTAAGGCCCAAAACAAGAAACTGTGTCACATTTGTACTAAATTGCCACTGTTTACAAATACTTATAGTCAAAACAATAGAAATGGCTGCTGCTGGTATGGGAAGCCCAACAAAGTAACTTAAGCTTGCCTTTTTAAGCTGTGTATTAAATCTAGCCAACCTTAAAGCACCACAGGCCACAAATAAAAAAGCGGCTAAAAACCCTAGTCTTCCTAAGGGTTCCAGGATATATATAAGGACAAGGACAGCAGGTGCCAACCCAAAGGCTATTAAATCGGATAAAGAATCGTATTCTGCACCAAATACCGTTACTGTCTTAGTTAACCTGGCTATGCAGCCATCCAGCCCATCTATAAAGGCAGCAATGAGAATAGCTATTATCGCCTTTTCAGGATGCCCATTTATAGCCTCAACAATTCCATAAAACCCAGCAAATAGACTAAGTGTAGTAAGAAGGCTGGGTAAAAGATATATGCCGTGTTTCCTTTTCTTTCCCATCTAAACGTTAATTAGTCAAATCGTTGATTCGTTAAATAGTTTTTCTTTCATCAAGTTTTTGCTGCTCCGATT
>CAZNJP010000105.1:0-3794 GCA_964573345.1 uncultured Syntrophobacter sp.
GAAATTAAAGCATTTTTTAATATTAAAAAATTTGTGCTTGTAAACTGCAGTTATACTTCCAGCCTTCTGGACTTACCCCCCCCTTTTTTTTTCTGGCTTACTAAAGCTAGGCTTGTGGTATGATTCGAGCTTCTCGATCCGTTTTTCAAGTTCCCTAACTTTCTTCCAAAGCTTTTGTACATCGCTACTCTCCTGCATTGTCTGCGTTTGAGTAAGGGAGAATCTCGGATTTAGTAATCCTCCAACGATCAGGCCTACCACCAACAACAAAACCATTTTAGTCGTAAATTTCATTTCTCATCACCCCTTAAAGAGTCTTTTTTGTATATGTATTCAAATCCCTGGATTATGAAAAGAGTATTTTTATCAACCCACTCCGAAGTATTGTGCCCTGTTTCCGTATAAAAATGTGTAATTATTTTTTGGGCTATTTGTACATATTCACCCAACTCCTTTTCCAATAAGATAGTTTTCATCATATCTTCGAATTCACTCGGATCAGGAATAGGATGGATAAGGAAATGTCTAGCTTTCTCTAACAATTCTTTAAATGATTGCCAGAGTTTAGGATCAACATCGTGAATTTTACGAATTCCAAGAGTTTCACAGATTACCTTTATCCTCTTGCCCAACTCCATCAAATCTGTTGACTTCAGGTCTTTAAATCGGTCGCATTGTCCATATTTTTGATAAAAGCTATCATAAGTAGGAACTACATTTTCAACTGACTTAGGATTCTTTTGTCTAAGATTTTCAATGGCCGTGTGAGCTATCTTTGAAGTCTTCCAAATCTCGTAGAGATGATAATTGGCAAAAGCTTCTAACGCCAAATAACTATAAATAATGGTTGCACTGGTAGCTAAAAAAATAATTCCGGTAATGGGGCTTATACCGTCATCAGACCGTATTTTATCTATTGGCTTCTTTTCTGGATGATGAATTCCTGTAAAAACTGCTCTCGCCATTTCTAAGTATAATTGTGTTAAACTTAAATAAATATCCATATCGTGTATCCTGTATCATGCATCCTGTATCTTATTTATCCTTCCCACCTTAATTTGAGTTCTCTAGCTGCCTTTACCTCATCTAATCTCCTTACAGGTGTAGTTACTGGGGCATCCTTTAAGATCTTAGGATTTTCTTCTGCCAATTTTGCAATCTCAATCATTGCAGAGATAAAATCATCCAGTGTCTCTTTGGATTCTGTCTCTGTAGGTTCAATCATCAGTGCCTCTTTTACTATTATAGGAAAATATATGGTTGGTGGGTGAAATCCCTTATCAATTAAGTACTTTGCAATGTCTATAGCATGGATGCCATTTTTTATCTGCCTTGATGCAGAGAATACGCACTCATGCATGCATGTTCTATCATATGGGAGGTCATAATAATCTCTAAGCCGTGTCCTTAAATAATTTGCATTTAGGACTGCATGTTCACTTACAGAAATAAGCCCTTCTTTTCCTAAAAACATTATATATGCATATGTCTTTAAAATTACAGAAAAATTTCCAAAAAATGGGGCAATGTGACCAATGGAATTTGGTCTATGGTATTCCAAGGTAAAAATATCTTTTCTTTTTATTATGCGTGGTATAGGCAAAAACTTAGAAATTTCCCCTTTTACCCCAACTGGCCCTGCCCCTGGTCCACCCCCGCCATGTGGGGTAGAAAATGTTTTGTGCAGATTTAGATGCACGATATCAAAGCCAATATCCCCTGGTCTACACCTTCCCATAATGGCATTGAGATTTGCCCCATCATAGTACATAAGGGCATCCACACTGTGTGCCAGATCGCAAACCTCTTTTATATGAGGATTAAAGATGCCCAGGGTATTTGGGCATGTAAGTATAACTGCTGCTACATCTTGATTGAGTTTTTCTTTATATAGCTTTAAGTTCATATAACCATCTTTATCGGTTGGAATTACGATTGTTTCATAGCCACAGGTAGAAACAGAGGCAGGATTTGTACCATGTGAAGAATCGGGCACAATGACATATTTCTTTTTATTTCCTTTATATTTATGGAAGGCAGCAATTAATAACAGTCCAGTTAGTTCACCATGTGCACCTGCCAGAGGCTGTGTAGTGAATTCATCCATCCCT
This sequence comes from uncultured Syntrophobacter sp., assembly GCA_964573345.1. Lineage (GTDB taxonomy): Bacteria > Desulfobacterota > Desulfofervidia > Desulfofervidales > DG-60 > CAZNJP01. The sequence goes on from CAZNJP010000105.1 coordinate 2,112, forward strand.
GTAATTTCACAAAGTAGCCTTTCAGTTTCATAAATTACCTCCAATACACCTTGGACAACTCCCTCTGAAATATAAGTAAATAAAGGGTGAAGGTTTGAAAATCCATTGAGCCTTTCAATCTGCTCAGTAAATTTGGGATTGTATTTCATGGTGCATGAGCCAAGTGGGTAAAAATTGGTATCTATAGAGAAATTTAACTGAGCGAGCCTTGTAAAATGTCTAACTACATCTAATTCTGATAATTCTGGTAAAGATGGTCTTTTTGTCCTTTTATATTTTAAAGGTATTTCTTTAGCAGGGACATCCGACCTTGGAATCTTTATGCCACGCCTTGATTTTACACCTTTTTTAAAGATTAATTGCATTATTTAAGCCCTCAGCAAGCCTTAAAATCTCTTCTTTCTTTCTCTTCTCGGTAACGGTTATTAAAAGATAATTTTTCATCCCTTTATAAAATCTGCCCAAGGGAAGGCCAGCAGCAATCCCTTTATTTATCATGTTATTTACTATCTCATCTGCATTCTTTTTAAGAAGGATAGTAAATTCATTAAATGTTGGGGAATTTATAACCTCTACCCCAGGAATATTTTTTAGCAAATTCTTTGTAAACTCACTCTTTTCATAATTTAGCTTAGAAAACTCAACAAATCCATTCTCTCCCAGAATAGAAAGGAATATGACTGCCCTGAGGGCACACAGGGCTGAATTTGTGCATATATTTGAAGTAGCCTTCTGCCGCCTGATGTGCTGCTCCCTTGTCTGAAGTGTCAGGGTAAATCCCCTTTTTCCTTCTTTATCTATTGTCTCACCGACAATGCGACCAGGTACCTTCCTTAAAAATTTTCTTTTGCAGGCCAGAAAACCAAAATAAGGGCCACCAAATGATAAGGGGATGCCAAGACTTTGCCCATCACCAGTTACTATATCTACACCCATAGAACCAGGTGTCTTTATAAGACCAAGCGATATCGGATAGACAGACTCTATGACCAATGCACCAAGGCTATGGGCCTTTTCTACAATATCTGAATGGATATCAATTGTTCCAAAAAAATTTGGGTTTTGTAAGATTACTGCTGCTGTTTTTTCATCCAGATGCCTGTAAATCTCTTCCCTCTTTGTTTGACCAATATGAGGAGGAATCTTAATCAAATCAACAGGAAGGTTTGCAGTATGTGTAAAGAGCATATTTTTATAAATGGGGTTTATGCCGCCATCTATAATTATTTTGTTCTTTCCTGTAATCCTGAGTGACATCATTACTGCCTCAAATAAAGCAGTGCCACCATCATAGAGTGAGGCATTGGCAACATCCATCTCGGTTAATATGCAAATTGCGGTTTGATATTCATACATTGCCTGAAGTGTCCCTTGTGAGCATTCTGGTTGATATGGTGTATAAGAGGTATAAAATTCACTCCTTCCGGCCAGTGCATCCACTACAGCAGGTATATAATGGTCATAGAAACCTCCGCCAACAAAATTTATAAGATTTGTATTATTTTTTAACGAAAGCCTCTCTAAATGTTCTTTTACCTCAAATTCAGATTTGCCCTCTGGTATATTAAAGGAGCTTGGTCTAAGTGCTGGGCCTATGTCTTTAAAGAGTTCTTCAATGGAAGAAACGCCTATAACTCTAAGCATCTCTTCTACTTCTTTTTTTGTGTGCGGCACATAACTCAT
>CAZNJP010000105.1:3894-7301 GCA_964573345.1 uncultured Syntrophobacter sp.
TCTAAATACTTCTTATATTCAGAGGCAGACATAAGGTTTCCCTTTTCTTTTTCATCATAAATCTCAATAACTACCATCCATCCGTTTTCATAGGGGAATTGATTGATAAGTTCAGGTGATTTTAAAAGCCCTTCATTTATCTTTATAATCTTTCCTGACACAGGGGCATATACATCAGAGACGGCCTTCACAGATTCTATAGAGGCAAATGCCTTAAATTGCTTAATAGTATCACCAATCTTTGGTAATTCCACAAATGTAACATCGCCTAAGGCATCTTGGGCATAATCAGTAACACCTATAGTGCCTGAATTGTTTTCTATCCTTATCCACTCATGCTCCTTTGTGTAAAGCAATCCATCAGGTACATTCATCCCGTTAGACCTCCTAATTTTTTAAAGAGCCATTTTTATAAAATGGCCTTTTAGTAATAGTTGCTTCTATCTTTATTCTACCTTCCTTGGTAATTATCTTTGCACCTAGATTATAATAATCAGGGTCTATATAGCCCATGCCTATGCCACAGGATAGACTTGGAGAGAATGTTCCACTTGTTACAAAACCAATCTCCTTTTTATCTACATATATCTTATAATTGTGCCTTGGTGAGCGACGTGAATTGGCTATAAAGCATACAAACTTTTTTTTGATCCCTTTTTCTTTTTGCTTTAAAAGCACTGAACGTCCAATAAATTCCTTTTCAAAATCAACAACCCTGTCTAATCCTGCTTCTATAGGGGTAGTCTCTTCGTTCATGTCCTGGCCATAAAGGGGATATCCCATTTCTAACCTCAATGTATCCCTTGCACCAAGACCTGCAGGCCTTACCCTTTCATCACTTAAGAGTAAGTCCCACAACTCTTCTGCCCTTTTCCTGCCTATATACAATTCATAACCAAGCTCACCAGTATAACCTGTGCGACTGATTATGATTCTTTCGCCTAAGATAGAAAAATAATCAAAATGGTAATATTTGAGTCTTTCAAGCTTATTGATCTCTGGGCCTAGCAGCTTTCTCAAAACTTCACGAGAAATGGGGCCTTGGACATCAAGCTTTGCTGTATCTTCTGAGATATTTTCTATATCTGTCTTGAGGTGTTTTCTCAAGTGTGCTTCATCTTTGGCCAAAGGTCCGGCATTTACGACCAGCATCCATTTATCCTGAGCTAATTTATACACAACGAGGTCATCAATTACTCCACCTTGCTCATTTAACATAAAGCCATAAGAACATTTTCCTGTCTCCATATTTGTCAGATTAACAGTCAAAACGCTATCCAGATTGCCCTCTTTTGGGTCTCCCTGAATAATCAATTCGCCCATATGGCAGGTATCAAAGAGAGAGCAGGACTGGCGTGTCCAGTTATGTTCGGCAATGATGCCCTCATATTGAATGGGCATGGACCAACCAGCAAAGGCCTCTATCTTTGCCTCTAATTTCTTGTGCTTTTCATATAGTGGCGTTAATTTTAAATCCATTTTTTGCTTCATCTAAAAGGACAACTGCATAGGCAGCCATGCCTTCACCAGAGCCTATATAGCCCAATCCCTCTGTCCTCTTTGCCTTTAAATTGATGACCTTTTCAGGAACATCCAATACATTTGCAATATTTTTTATCATTTGAGAAAAATATGGGTTTAGTTTGGGCCTTTCAGCTACTATTGTGGCATCCAAGTTAATCAATTTATATCCATTTCTCTTCATCATTTCTTTTACTTTTTCCAGTATCTTCAAGCTAGAAATGCCCTTAAGACTGGGGTCTGTGTCTGGAAAGTGGATCCCAATATCCCCTTCTCCCATAGCACCAATTATGGCATCGGCAGTAGCATGCAATAGGACATCTGCATCAGAATGTCCTAGTAGCCCTTTTTTAAAAGGGATCTTCATACCACCCAATATAAGGGAACGCCCTTCTACCAATGGGTGGACATCCATACCAAAACCAATCCGCATTTGGCTATCTTAATATATGATTTTAAATTATGCAATTTACCCCGTTAGAAAGCACCGCCCTTCATGGCAGCGATGGTAAACCCCGTTAGAAAAAAAATTTTTCTAACGGGGTAAAGATAATGTCGATATTCCTCCTTTTAAGAAGGGATTTAATTCCCCGCCTTCTAACGGGGTTTACTTGTATTCATTAAGAACAAAACCTTTTAATTTAAGCCGCAGATTTACACAGGTTCACACAGACCCGCCCGCCATCGCTTTGCTCAGGCGTTAGCGGGCGGGTGAACACGGATTGTCAGGATGTAGCAAATTTTATAATTTCCTTTACAATATAAAAAATTTAAAATATGGATTAATCATGAATGCTGATGACATCTCCTTTTTTCACAAATGGTTTAATCATTATGTAAAGGGTTTTTATTCAAAAGACCAGAAGATTCAGGAAAATATTAGATTAAAAGAAAAGCATACCTTAAGGGTCTGTGAAAACATCCTCCTCATAGGTAGTGCATTGAACTTAGATAGTAATGAGCTTTATTTGGCAAGAACAATAGCCTTGTTCCATGATTTAGGGCGGTTTGAGCAGTTCAAAAAACACCATACATTTAATGATAGCCAATCCGTTGACCATGCTTTACTTGGTGTCCAGATTTTAAAAAGGGAAAATGCACTTTACCATCTGGCTAAAGAAGAACAGTCTCTAATTTTTAAGGCCATAAGATACCATAATGTACGCAAGCTACCTACCAATGAGGATAACAAGTGTCTATTTTATGCAAAGTTGATCAGGGATGCTGACAAATTGGACATATGGTATGTGGTTACTAAATATTATGAAAAGTGCAAATTGGATAATCCAATATTGGATTTTGGGCTTCCTGATACTTCAGAATACTCACGGCATCTTATCGAAAGTATCCTTAACTGCAAGATTATAAATATTGAAAAATTGAAGACCCTAAACGACCTGAAACTTATGCAAATAAGCTGGGTATTTGATATCAACTTTTTGCCAACCTTTGTGTTAATAAAAAACAGGAAATATTTAGATAAAATTATTAAAACCCTACCAGAAACAGATAAAATTCAAAAAATCAAAAGGCGTATAGAAGATTATCTTAATGAAAAGGTTAAACTTGCTTATGAAAAAGGCATTATCATACCTCAGGAAGGTTGGGGTTAAGGCTAAGGTTAAGGAAAGACAAGGTTAATTTACCACTCAACCTCAATCTTTTCCCTGGGCCTAATCCGTGGCTCTCCGTGCCTGCCCCGTTGCGTTTAGCAAATGGGGTAATCCGTGTAATCAGTGAAATCAGTGTCAGCCCCGTTGAATAATGGTTTCATCAATGGCTACTACTTTCGGTTTCTTACTTTCGGCGTTAATATTTTCCACCCTCGGCAGCTTTTATTCTACGGTGTCAGAGATTTTTTAAGCCTGCCCGCCATCGCTCTCGCC
>CAZNJP010000106.1:0-7282 GCA_964573345.1 uncultured Syntrophobacter sp.
TTTTAGCTCTGCTATCTTTATTTCTAATTTAGCCTTTTCTGTAAGTGGGGCAGTTTTCAGTTTCTCCTCTAATACCTCTATCTCTTTACTAATCTTGTATAAATCTGAAGCGATTTGTCTAATAGACATCTTATTAGTTAGTCAGTTTAACCAACTGACATACTGAGCAACTGATACACTAAATCTAGTGTCTGAATGCGCGTTCTCCGGTAAATACCATGGCAACTGGTGGATTTGCCGCATTACAGGCAGAAATCACCTCAAAGTCCCTTATCGAGCCACCTGGCTGGGCAATAGCTGTAATTCCCTCAGAAATAGCTACATCTACCCCATCACGAAATGGAAAAAATCCATCAGAGACCATTACTGAGCCTTTCAGCCCCCCGTGGGCTTCCATAGCTTCAGCATCAATAGTCTTTTTTTCTTTAGAATCCTTTAGCATTTTATAAGAAATACCATAGCTTTTAAGGCATAAGGCATCCTTATACTTATGATAGGCCTTAAAGATAGCAATCTCAACTGCCCCTACCCTGTCTGGCTCACCAAGGCCAATGGCCACTGTAGCCTCCTCTTTAATAAAGATTACTGCATTTGATGTTAGACCTTGTTGGACATACCAACCAAAAAGCAAATCATTTGCCTCGGATTGTATAGGGCCTCTTTTAATTTCATAAATATTTCCCTTATAGTCTGTTTTTGCCAATTGAAAATCAGATATACTTTCAATATTTGTTGTAGGAGATTGCTGGACAATCAAGCCACCATCCATAAGGGACTTAAATTCTAAAAAGCGCATGTTTTTGTATTCAACCAATCTATCCAATCTTTCAATCTGTATTATGCGTAAATTCTTTCTTTTCTTTAATATATCTACTGTACCTGAGGCAAAAGATGGGGCAGCTACAACCTCAAAATAAGATTGATTAATCAACTCTGCAGTCTCTTTATCTACTTCCTTATTTAATAAAACACAGCCACCAAATGCAGCAATGCAATCAGAAAAATATGCCCTGGTAAATGCCTCGGCCAAGCTATTTCCATAGGCTACGCCACAAGGATTGTTATGTTTTATGATTACTGCTGTATGCCTTTTTGTTAAATATTTCAAGATATTTAAACCCCGGTCTATATCGGTAAGATTAATTAGGCTAGGGTGCTTTCCAAACTGAAGAAGGTCTTCCTCACACAAACTACTGACCAAACCTGCCTTAGGGGTTATAAAACGGCATTCACCTAACATTAAGTTGCCACTAACCAGCTCATAAAGGGCTGCCTCTTGATTTGGGTTCTCGCCATAACGCAATCCCATCTTCTCTTTGTTTACTTGCCATATACGTTTACGATAAACCAGTGTTTGATTGTCAAAGGAAATCCTTATCTCTTCTGGAAAATTATCCTTTATGACCTTATGATATATTTGCCTTAATTCCTTCAATTTTTAAAATCCTATTTTAAGCCCTACATCTAAAAATATACACCTGTTACCAAATACACCCTTTATCATTGCCCCAGCATCCAGTCCGGTGCAATGACCAATTACCAAAAGTTCAGGGTCATATTCCTTTAATGCCTCTATGGTATTTTCTAATCTCTCAGGCGATGCATGCCAGAGATGAAATCCCCCTATCACTGCATATAGACGTTTAGTATTAATCAACTGTAATCCATACTCTATAGTATTAATAATGCCTGCATGGGCACAACCTGTAATAATAATAGCCCCTTTGGGATTGTCTATAACCAATGCCCCATCATCTAAAATGGGGTCTGGCTCCCAATTTTCATTTACCTTTTTTAACAAAATGGCCTCTACATCCTCAAAGGTTGTCTTTCTGGGAATCTCTCCTGTAAGCCAAATTCCAGGAAATAATTGCCTGGGTTCTTTATCTAACTCAAATCTAGCCCCATTTTTCTCCAAAGCCTTTTTAGAAAATGGAAGGCCAATATCCCTTATGCCCTCACCCCAAACAGCCCCTTTTTCCTCAAATGCCGCTGGGTGTGTCCATATAGATATAGGTTTATTTATTTTATTTAAAACCGCTAATAGACCACCGGTATGGTCATAGTGTCCATGACTTAAGGCAATGCCCTTTGCATTTTTAAAATCGATGCCTAAGGTCTTTGCATTATTTACAACAAGCTCACTGGCACCTGTATCAAACAAGATACAATCTAAACCAAAATCTAACCAAAGAGAAATGCCGTGCTCTGCCTTAAGGTCTGGTCTGTGAACACAATTGTTAATAAGGACTGTTATTTGCATTATACAGGAAATTTTACATCAATTTTAAAGATCTTGGTAGCTGGAAAACTGTAAATCTCAATATTTGTTTTTTCCCTTATCTCCTCCAGTGCTGTTTCTATATCGGCCATAGTAGGGGCAATGAAGGTAAACCATATATTAAATCTGTCATGCCTTTGATAGTTATGGGTAACACCTCTATAACTATTTACTATTTTCACAAATTCCTTTATCCTTTCCTTTGGTACTTTAGCTGTACAAAGGGTACTGACAAACCCCAGCTTCTCTGAATTAAAATTAGGACCAATGCGGCGAATATACCCACTTTTCTTTAATCTCTTTACCCTTTCCAATACCTCCTGCTCTGTCAAATTAACCCGCTGCGCTATTTCTGAATAAGGCCTAGAAGTAATAGGGAAATTTACCTGAGTTTCATTTAATATGGCCTTATCTTTTGCATCTAGTCTTTCTTTAGATTTACCACCTGGAGTATCTCCACGGGGTTGATAAAGGCATAGAGGTTCTGCTTTCAGATAATCACCTGTTAAGGCATAGGCACGGGCACGACAGCCACCGCAGACATGCCAGTATTCACAATACTTGCACTTACCTTTATATTTACGCCTGTCTCTCAGGTTATTAAAAATGATAGAATTTTCCCAAATATCAGAAAGTGGGTTCTTTCTTACATCCCCGCACTCAATGTTTAAATAGCCACAAGGCTGTACCTTCCCTTCATCAGAAATAAAGCAAAATCCTATACCCCCTAAACATCCACGGGTAACAGCATCTAAACCGTATGTATTAAAGGTCACTTTCTCCCCTTTCTCTTTGGCCTTTTGCCTTAAGATACGATAATACTGAGGAGCACAAGTGGCCTTTACCTGCAAAGGGGCCTTCCCTCTCTGCTCTGCCAGCCAGGTTAGTACCCTTTCATATTCTTCGGCACTGATTAACTCATCCTTCAGGATACTTCCCCTACCCATAGGGACAAGTAAAAAGATATGGTAAGCAACGGCACTTAATTTTACAGCTAGGTCCTTAATGGCTGAAATCTCATCTAAATTGCTCTTGGTTACAGTGGCGTTAATTTGAAAGTCTAAGCCTACGCTCCTTAAGGCATCTATTCCCTTAAGAGAAAGGTCAAATGCACCATTTAATCCACGAAATTCATCATGGCTCTTGGCAGTTGCCCCATCTAGACTAATGCTCACCCTCTTTATCCCTACATCCATCAGGGCATTGGCCCATCCTTTATCAAGCAATGTACCATTTGTAGCCAGCACCATGCGCAGTCCTAAATTTGTTCCATAAGAAGCAATCTCTAATAAATCCTCCCTTAGAAGTGGTTCACCCCCTGTAAGGATAATAATGGGATGGGAAAAACTCACAATATCATCTAATATGCCCTTTATCTCGCCTGTGGTAAGCTCATTTCCTGCAGGGCCTTTTGTTGCCTCAGCCCGACAGTGTTTGCAAGCTAGATTACACCTTTTTGTCAACTCCCAGGCTATTAAACGTAGGCCCTGTGGAATAATTTTTTCTATTCCACTGGGCAAAGATAAATTCTGATAACTAATCACCTTAAATTAAGTTTTGTTCTTTAGCCATCCTGCTACTTCTTTGGCAAAATAGGTCAAAATTAAATCTGCCCCTGCCCTTTTAATGGCCGTTAATACTTCAAGGATTGTCCTTTTCTCATCTAGCCATCCTTTATCACAAGCTGCCTTAATCATAGAAAATTCACCACTTACATTATAGGCAGCCAAAGGACGATTGACGGTTTCTTTAACCCTATAAATCACATCTAAATAGGGCAATGCAGGCTTTACCATCACAATATCAGCCCCTTCAGCCACATCCAACTCTATCTCACGGATGGCCTCCTCTATATTGGCTGGGTCCATCTGATACCCTTTTCTATCTCCAAATTTAGGGGCAGAGTCTGCTGCATCCCTAAATGGGCCATAAAAGGCTGAGGCATATTTGGCTGAATAGGACATAATGGGAATATGGGTAAGACCTGCTCCATCTAACGCAGACCTTATGGCCTTTACCGCTCCATCCATCATCCCAGAAGGGGCCACCATATCTGCCCCTGCTTCTACCTGGGAAACAGCTATCTTTCCTAATAAAGGCAAAGTGGCATCATTATCCACCTCACCACTTTTTATAATGCCACAATGGCCATGGTCTGTATATTCACACAAACATACATCGGTAATTAATAATATGTCTGGAATTGCATCCTTTATTGCCTTTACTGCCCTTTGTATAATTCCGTCCTTGGCATATGCATCGCTTCCTACCTCATCCTTTTTTTCTGGGATACCAAAGAGGATAATGGCCAAAATGCCTCTATCCTTTATTTCTTTTACCTCTCCGATAAGCTCATCAATAGAAAAACGGTAATTTCCTGGCATAGAAGGAATAGGCTCTTTAATGCCCTTTCCAGGTCGTACAAATAAAGGCTGAATTAAGTCATTTACAGTTAATTGAGTTTCTCTTACCAAGCTGCGTAAGGACTCATTACGCCGCAAACGTCTTAGTCTATAATCTGGAAACCACATTTCCTTCAGTTTGTCAGTTCTTCAGTTTGTTTTCTAACTGACCACTAATTAACTAATTTCTTCATCAGTGAGATAGCAGGCAGGGTCTTCTGCCCAAATATCACCATACACCGCTTCAGCCCTTACCCTGAAGTTACCGGCGCATACATCTAACCACTTGCAATCTTTACAACGCCCTTTAACGTGTTTCTTTTTTTCTTTTATCTTGGCCATAAGGGGGTCTTTTGTATCAAGCCAGATTTCACTAAATGGCCTTTTACGCACATTGCCAAAGCTATAATGCCTCCAAAACTGATCTGCATACACCTCACCGTCCCAGCTTACACAACCAATTCCTGTCCCAGAGTTATTACCTTCATTCATCTTTAAAAGCTCTAATACCTCAGGGGCACGAGGAGATTTTTCTGACAAAAGCCTTAGATAGATATATGGGCCATCTGCATGATTATCCACAGTAAGTATCTCTTTTCCTTTACCTTTTTTAAATAGGTCATAAGTGCGGTTAATAATTAAATCCATTGCTTGTCTTGCTTGTTTATGAGAAAGGTCCTCTTTTATAAGATTGCTTCCTCTACCTGCATATACTAAATGATAAAAACAGACCCTATCTACCTCTTCCCTTTCTACTAAATCAAAGATGGCTGGTATTTCTTTAACATTCATCCTGCTTATAGTAAAACGGAGCCCTGTCTTAATGCCAGCCTCTTGACAATACTTAATGCCAGAAATAGCTGCCTTAAATGCACCTTTTACTCCTCTGAACTTATCATGCACACTTTCCATACCATCTATGCTCACCCCTACATAAGAAACACCTGTTTTTTTAAGGGTCTTGGCCAGTTGCCTATTTATTAAGGTACCATTAGTAGAGATAACTACCCTCATTTTTTTGCTGGCAGCATATTCTGCTAAATCTGTAACATCCTTTCTGATTAATGGCTCACCTCCAGAAAACAAAATTACCGGGCAACCAAATCCTGCCAGGTCATCAATCAAGGCCCTTCCCTCTTCTGTAGAAAGTTCATTGCCAAACTCCCTATCCTCTGCCTTTGCATAGCAATGGATGCAATGCAAATTGCACCTTCTGGTCACATTCCAAACTACTACAGGCTTTTTATCTTCAGCAAATTGAATTAAATGAGAGGGTAAATCTTTGGTCTTCCTTTTATAACGTAAGACATCTGATGGTTCTACTGTACCACAATAAAGCTTTGAAACACCAATCACAGTAAGGAATTTAAACTATCTGCTAAAAAAGTCAACACCTCTTGTCAATACATTATCCTTAAATTATTATCCAATAAAATGAAGAGCCTTTATTATCCTTATTTCCAACTATCTTCTTTAAAGGCCAATTGGCTGGCCAGTTGCTTTTCAGATTTCTCTATATTTTGCCCTTTGCCTCTACGCCCTAGCTTTTCTGACCCTGTCAAATTTATTGATCCTTTGCCTGAAAAGTGGCAACGTTCCTTTAAGGGCATTATTAATGAATATCGTCTATTTTCTCAGATGTATGAGGACAAATCAGTTCTTGAATTTTTAAAGCACCAATCCTTAGTGTTTGAAGATGAAGAGAGAACCTCTTTACTTATAAGTAACTTAAAGGGATTTAAAAGAGAAAAAACAGAATTCCCAAATATCTTAGCTGCTTCCTTATTTTTGTGGCTGGCTCAAGAATATCGTATCGGCACATTAAGTTCATGGGAGGTATTAAAACACTTAGAAAAACAGGAAGAAACATTAACAGAGATTTTAGGGTCAGATATAGAAGAGGTAGAAAGTATTAATGAAAGGATAGATTATATTCATCCAGATGAGGGTATAAGCCCTTTTCTAAAAAAGATATTAAGGGCCTTTGCATATTTGTTGGAAGACAAAGGGGAATTTTCTATTATGATTACTGATGATAAGGATATCCATGAATATATAAAAAATAACACTGAAAATGCATTAATTTATCAAATATATGCTTCTAACATCCCTTCAGTTGATTTAAAGTCTATTTTAGAAAAAATAATAAATACCAAATTTTCTAAAGATTATCCGTTGACCATTAAAGAGATATTGGCACCATACCAGCACAAAGCAGGCAAAACAATTGAACTTCTCATCTTGCCTGAAATAAACCCTTCACAACATCTATTGTGGTTAACTGGCCTTAAAAAGAAGCCTAAAAATGCCAAAAATGGGATTTATGCCTATATTAAAGATTAGTTTCCTTTATCGAGGTTCAACCTCTCACCGCAGAGGTCGCAGAAATGAATGAAAAGCCAAGACTTTCTCTGCGCACTCCGCGGTTCCCTGTTAGATGCTTACTATCTAACAGGGTTCACTCCGTTAAGTAATTCCATACTAGCAATGCTCTTTGTAAAAAAGGAACTTTCAATAAAAAAAGCAACCAAACTGCTTATTAGCACATACTTAACAGGGTGAATCTGCGGTGAAAAATAATAAGGCTGAATAGTTACAA
>CAZNJP010000107.1:0-7061 GCA_964573345.1 uncultured Syntrophobacter sp.
CTGCAGGTGCAGCTTTTTCCTCTACTGCCGGTGCAGCTTTTTCCTCTACTGCCGGTGCAGCTTTTTCCTCTACTGCCGGGGCCTTAGCTGGTGGAATCTCTTCCTTTTTTTTGCAACTCATTGCCCCTAAAGTTAAGGTTACACTGAATAAAAATGCCAATAATAAAGAAAACATTTTACGCATTGTTCATCTACCTCCCTCTGAGTTTTTTAAACTTTATAAACTCTACCCAATAAAAATAATTTGTCAACAGACAGGTGATAATTTCGTTGACGTTCCCGTGTTAAGTTGATAGAGTGAATAAAAATTGTTTATATGAATAATAGTGAACTTGACAAAACCCTTCATAGACGCTATTTTAATTTTAAAAATCAATGTTTTTTGGTTATAGCCACAGGGTTAGGCATAGGTTATTTACCTGGTGCCCCTGGTACCTATGGAACGATATTAGCTGCATTCGTCTATTATTTTCTGTTGCCTGATCATTATAGCCTCTATCTTATTTGCCTAATAATAAGTATGGTGATAGGAATTGTCAGTGCGGGAAAGGCAGAACAAATTTTTGAGGTAAAGGACAGCCCTCATATTGTCATCGATGAAATATTGGGATTTTGGTTAGCTATGTGTGGATCCCCTAAAGGATGGGGTTATGTAATTTTGGGCATTATCTTCTTCCGTCTGTTTGATATATTAAAGCCGTTTCCTATCAAAAGACTAGAATCCTTAAGTGGAGGAATCGGAATTGTAACAGATGATTTAATGGCTGGTCTTTATACCCTAATAGTCTTAAAATTATTAACCCAAATTATGTAGGTAGACATTCAGCAATCAGCGCCTGGCGCGAGGTACATAATGCAAAGAATATCAAATTTTGTAATCGTTCATCGTAGAGTGCGCAGAGGACGCAGAGAAAACAAGAATTTAAAAAAATGCTTTGCTTTCCCGCCTGCTAACGCCTGAGCGTAGCGATGGCGGGCAGGTGTGCTCTGTGATCTCTGCGTTCTCTGTGGTAAACCCTCACACCAAAAAGTTTGGTGTGGGGGTAAATAGAAAAGTAACCTTTACCTGATTTTTTTGGCATATGTCTGTTAAGGTTGAAATTATCAATATTGGCGATGAAATCGTCAGTGGTGCTATACCAAACACCAATGGCTTCACTTTAGCTCAAGACCTCACCGGTGCAGGCTATGACGTTGTTGCTATCACTACTGTAGGAGATAATAAGGCCTTAATTAAGACGTCACTAATTATGGCTTTACAGCGCGCTGATTTTCTAGTAATAACAGGCGGTTTAGGTCCCACTATAGATGATAAAACAAATGAGGCAGTAGCTGATGCCCTAAATCTACCTTTGATATCCAATGTCCGTGTCTTAGAATACATGAAAACCTACTTAAAAGATAAAGGATTGACCCTTAGACCTGAACACAAAAAGATGGTCTTAATCCCAAAAGGGGCAGAACCTATTGGCCTTAGGTTTCATGCTTGCGGATTTAAGCTCACCTATGCCAATAAATGCCTTTATTTTTTACCTGGTATATCTCAACAAATGGTAAAAATTTTAAGACATCAAGTGATGCCTGAACTGGCACAATCCTTTCCAGAGGTTGAACCCAAAATTACCACCACATTACTTACATTTGGTCTGGACGAGATTCAAATAGAATTGAAGACAAAGGATGTCTTAGAGATGTCCCCAGAAGTAAAACTTAGTTCTCTACCCCATTTTCCTGAAATTCACCTTCTACTTTCTTCAAGGGATGTCCATACACTAAATACTGTAAAAGAAAGGGTGAAGGAGAGATTGGGTTCATATCTTTTTGGAGAAGATGGAGAAACGCTGCCTTTTGTTGTAGGAAAATTATTGAAATCACGCAGATTAAAGCTAGCTGTAGCAGAGTCCATTACTGGTGGACTTATCTCTGATTTGATTACAAATGTTCCTGGTAGTTCAGAGTATTTTGAACAGGGAGTAGTGGTTTATAGCAATAAGGCAAAGGTTGAGATCTTAAAGATTCCAGAAAATGTAATTGATACAGAAGGGGCGGTAAGTGAAACTATTGCAAAATATATGGCAGAAGGAATAAAAAGAATTGCAAAAACAGACTTAGGCATTGCAGTCACTGGCTATGCAGGGCCAACTGCTGGGCCAGAGGCAAAGGTAGGCACTGTATATATAGCGTTAGCAGCTTCTCAAGGCACCAAAGTGAAGAGGTATCTTTTTAAGGACTCAAGGCAAAATATAAAAATATTAACTGCAGCAAATGCACTAGATTGGATAAGGAGATATTGTCTGGATGATACGTTCTTTCATCGCAATTGAACTGCCTATAGATATAAAACAGATGTTGGGTGAACTTTTAGAAAAACTTAAAACATATGGCCCAAAGGTCTCTTGGGTAAAGAAAGAAAATATTCATTTAAGCATTAGATTCTTGGGCAATATTCATGAGCAAAAAATCAAGGAAATTAAAGAAATAATGGAGAAGGCTACTAAAGACATCCCTCCCTTCCTCTTAAAGCCTGTAGGTTTGGGGGCTTTTCCAAATTCTAAACGTCCACGTGTAATTTGGGTGGGTCTAAGTGAGAGCGCACCTTTAGAGAAATTTCATGTAAATTTAGAAAAGGGGCTTAAAACATTAGGGTTTGAAAAAGAAGAACGTAAGTTTAAGCCACATTTCACCTTGGCAAGAATTAAGACAGCGACTCATGGCAAGCACTTAGCAGAGGCCATAGCAAAATATAGCAATTTTTCTACACCTTCATTTTTGATTCAAGATATTGTATTATTTAAAAGTGAACTTCGTCCTGAAGGGGCTAAGTATACAGCATTAGAGAGAGTAAGATTTAAAAGTTAAAGATGAAAAATAAAAAGTATAAAATAAATAAGGAGGGAATTATGGCTAAAGAAGAGAGGAAACAGGCTATTGAGAGTGCCATAAGCCAGATTGAAAAACAATTTGGAAAAGGGGCTATTATGCCTTTGGGAGGAAGGCCAAAGGTATTTGATATTCCAGTTATCTCTACAGGCTCTCTATCCTTAGATATAGCTACAGGTGTAGGAGGTATTCCAAGAGGCCGAGTAATAGAAATCTTTGGCCCTGAGGCCTCTGGTAAGACCACTATTGCCTTGCATACTATAGCCGAGGCCCAAAGACAGGGTGGTGTGGCTGCCTTTATTGATGCAGAGCACGCCTTAGATGTCAATTATGCCAAAAACTTAGGGGTAAATACAGAAGAAGTTTTGATTTCCCAACCAGACAATGGTGAACAGGCTCTGGAGATCGCTGAAATTCTGGTACGCAGTGGGGCCATAGATATAGCAGTGATAGATTCAGTAGCTGCCTTAGTACCAAAGGCTGAATTAGAAGGGGATATGGGAGATGTCCATATGGGGCTTCAGGCCAGACTCATGTCTCAGGCATTGCGTAAACTTACAGCCATTGTCAGTAAATCCCAAACAACCTTGATCTTCGTTAACCAAATCAGGCATAAGATTGGTATGTTTATGGGAAATCCAGAGACCACTTCAGGGGGCAATGCCCTTAAGTTTTATGCCTCTATGCGTCTGGACATTAGAAGGATAGGCCCTATTAAGGAGGGTGATCAGGTCATTGGCAACCGTACCAGGATAAAGGTAGTAAAAAACAAGATTTCCCCACCATTTAAAGAGGCAGAGTTTGATATCGTTTATGGAAAAGGCATTTCTAAAGAAGGGAATATTTTGGATTTAGGTGCAGGATACGGTCTGATTGAAAAGAGTGGCACTTGGTATGCCTATAATAAGGAGCGCTTAGGTCAGGGTAGAGAAAATGCAAAACGTTATCTAAAAGACCACCCTGAAATAATGAAGAAGATAGAAGAAGAGATAAAACGGAAGGCTGGCTTGATTAAACAGGAAATCGCTAAATCGAGCAATTAAAGAATTAACGGTTTAAGAAAAAGAGGGGATTTTTTTAGTGAAATCTAGCAAAATCCGCAAATTTTTCCTTGATTATTTTGCCAAGCATGGCCATACTATTGTTCCTAGTTCTTCCCTTGTCCCTTCAGGGGACCCAACAATTTTGTTTACCAATGCAGGCATGGTGCAGTTTAAAAGCATGTTTTTGGGGCAGGAAAAAAGGGCATACAGGCGTGCAGCCAGTTGTCAAAAGTGTCTAAGGGCAGGTGGGAAGCATAATGATTTAGAAAATGTAGGGCAGACCTTAAGGCATCATACATTCTTTGAGATGTTAGGTAATTTCTCATTTTCTGATTACTTTAAAGAAGAGGCCATATTTTATGCCTGGGACTTCCTTACAAACAAATTGGGCTTAGAAAAAAAGAGGCTTTGGATTACTGTCTTTAAAGAAGATGATGAGGCATTTGGGATATGGCACAAAAAGATGAAAGTACCTGCATCACGTATAGTGCGCATGGGAGAAAAGGATAATTTTTGGGCTATGGGTGACACTGGGCCCTGTGGTCCATGCTCAGAGGTTGTGATTGATTTAGGAAAAGAGGTGGGCTGTAGGAGGCCCAATTGTAGTGTAGCCTGTGATTGTGGACGTTTCTTAGAGCTTTGGAACTTGGTATTTATGCAATATAATCGAGATAGCAGTGGTAGACTTATACCACTTCCTAATCCTTGTGTTGATACAGGTATGGGACTGGAGCGAATTGTTGCTGTAGTGCAAGGAGAATATTCCAATTATGATACAGATTTATTTAGCTCCATAATTTCTACCATAGAGGAGATTTCAGGAAAGGTATATGGCAGTGAAGAGAAATTGGATATCTCCTTTCGGGTGATTGCTGATCACTGTAGGGCAATGCCTTTTATTATTGCCGATGGCATCTTGCCCTCTAATGAAGGCAGGGGCTATATCTTACGGCGCATATTAAGAAGGGCCAGCCGCCATGGTCATTTTTTGGGTATAAAAGAGCCATTTTTATACAAATTGGTAAGCTTAACAGTAAATTTAATGGGTGATACCTATCCTGAACTAAAAGAGGCCAAGAAAATTACCCATGAAATCACCCTACATGAAGAAGAGAGGTTTTTAGAAACCTTAGATTTTGGCCTCAAATTATTATTTGAACAGATAGAAAAAATTAAAAAGGCAAAATCACCTATTATTTCTGGGGACTTGGCCTTTAAACTCTATGATACTTATGGCTTCCCTATAGATATTGTTACAGATATTGCTAAAGAGCAAGGACTAAATGTGGGTTTAAAGGGTTTTGAAGTAGCTATGAACGCTCAACGTGAGAAATCCAGGGCTGCTAGAAAATTGCAGGGTCTAAAAGGCGATTTATATGCAGATTTGGCCTATAAAGGTATAAAGACAGAATTTTCGGGTTATGAAACCACAGAGACAAAGGGAAAAGTCCTTTATTTAATAAGGAATGGTAAATTAGTAGAAAGGGCTAAAGCTAAAGATATTTTAGAGCTAATTACAGACAAGACCCCATTTTATGGAGAGGCAGGTGGACAGGTAGGTGATACTGGTGCCGTCATGGGCCCTGGAGGAAAGGCAGAGGTAAAGGACACAAAGAGGTTAGAAAATTTAATAATACACCTAATAGAGGTAACTAAAGGGGAGCTTAGAAATGGTGAAATTGTAAGCCTAAATGTAGATGAGAAAAGAAGAAGGGCCATTTCACTAAATCATACAGCCACCCATCTTTTGCATGCTTGTTTACGTAACATATTGGGTGCCCACGTGAGGCAAGCAGGCTCTTTGGTGTCAGAAGCTCGCTTGCGTTTTGATTTTACGCATTTTAGCTCTCTAGATAACAAAACATTGGAAAAGATAGAAACCTTGGTAAATAAGGCCATAAGGTTAAATAGGCCTGTAGAGATAAGTTCTTTGCCATTTACAGAAGCTGTAAACGCTGGAGCCATAGCCATATTTGAGGAAAAATACGCTGATGTAGTGCGTATGGTGAATATCCCTGGCATAAGTAAGGAATTATGCGGGGGAATACACACAAAACGCACTGGAGATATTGGCCTTTTTAAAATTGTCTCTGAGGCAAGTGTGGCAGCAGGCATAAGGCGGATTGAGGCAGTTACCGGAGAGGAAGCCATAAAATTTATGCAAGAAAAAGAGTATATGTGGCATCACTTGGCCGACATACTAAAAGTAAAGCCAAAGGATGTGACCTTAAGGGTAGAGAGAATATTAGAGGAGTATAAGAGGCAGGAGAGGGAAATAGATAAATTAAAGGCATTATCTGCCAAAACACAGTCAGAGAAGATCTTGGGCCAGGTTAAAAAAATAAAAGATATTCCAGTCATTGCTACAGAGATAATGGCCTCTGATGCCAGGGAACTCAGGGAGTTGGGTGATAAGCTTAGGGATAAATTAAAGACTTGTGTGATTGTGCTTGCTGCAAGGGTAAATAAAAAGGCGCTCCTTACGGCCATGGTAACCAAGGATTTAACAGACAAAGTAAAAGCTGGAGAAATCATCAAAGAAATTGCACCCCTTGTAGGTGGAAGCGGTGGAGGCCGTGAAGACATGGCCCAAGCAGGAGGTAAATACCCAGAAAAACTGCCCGAGGCCTTAAAAAACGTCTATAAGATTGTAGCTAGTATGATTTAGTTAACTTCGGATTATTTTCTGTTTTGGAGGGACAAACCAACCTCAGTTCGATGATTTTAAGTTAAGCAAAACGGCGATTAATATATTAAGATGATGGTAATATGAGAATAATACAAGAATAAATGAAATCCCCTGAAGAAATCTTGCACCTTTTTAACACAAAAAGGATAGATAATGACTGGTCTTTTATAGGATATAAACCATCAGATACTGGCAAATGGACTCATGATTATCACCGCTATCCTGCTAAATTTATTCCACAATTAGTTGAAAGATTGTCTGATGAGTATATATCCAATGAAGAGGCACATATAAACGATCCTTTTTACGGTTGTGGGACAACAATTGTTACAGCAATATCAAGAGGCTTTAGGGCAAGCGGAACGGATATTAATAAAATCAGAAATTTGGAAACTGTAAAGTGTCTAAGAAAAAATTATGAAAAAATGAAAAAAATGAAAAAAACCTCT
>CAZNJP010000108.1:0-7006 GCA_964573345.1 uncultured Syntrophobacter sp.
GTTATATAACAAGGTATGTGGCCTTGAAAATCTTGTCTCTGCCTGGAACAAGGTCAAGGAAAAGGGTGCTGCGGGTGGTATAGACCAGATAAGCATAGAAGTATTTGAAAAGGACCTAGATACAAATCTAAAAAATCTCTCAGAGTTACTTTCCATCCACCGATACATACCTGAGCCCTATAAAGAGATAAAGACTTCTAAAGGTAAAGACGAATATCGCTACTTAAGTCTACCCACTATAAGGGATAAGATAGTTCAGCAGGCCATAAAAGATGTCATTGAGCCCATCTTCGAAAGAGAATTTTTGGATGTAAGCTATGGATATAGACCAAATAAGGGGCCTGTTAAGGCCATAAACAGGGTCTCTCATCTTATGGTCAATGAAAAAAGAAGTTGGGTCACCATCTGTGATATTGATAACTATTTTGATGAGATTCACCATGATATCCTGTTTTCTCTCCTGGCAGAAAGAATAAAGGATGATGAGCTCTTATCCCTTATCCGCCTGGGGATAAAAATGGGAAAAGTAGATAAAAAATTAAGGTGGCGGGACAGGGTAAGGGGTATCCCTCAAGGCAGCATTATTTCACCCCTCCTCTCAAACCTCTATCTTCACCCTCATCAAATGTTATATTCTGGTGCGCCGAGAGGAAGATTCCCATCGACTTTATCGGGATTGATGGAAGACCTTATGCCAAGCTTTACCATCCTACATCGCCATCGGCTGCCCTTGGTATTGCCCAACTAAAGGCATATGAGGATGGGAAGGCAAATATCCTGGCCAAAAACTTCGCCTTAGGAAAGATAAGAAATCAAATAAACCTTTTAAAATACTATCATAAATACCGTAAAGATTGGGATAAAGACTTCGTTGGACTCTTTAATGCCAGGATAAGCCATATAGAGACCTTGGCCAAAGAAACTCTAAGGCTTTGTGAAAAGAATATAGAGATTCTTAGAGGAAAGCTCTTTTCCATAGAAGGCAGGGCAGCTAGTCATTACTGGGAATTGATAGAAAGGATGCTTAGCGATTATATAGACTTTGAAGGTAGGGTGAGAAAAGGGGCTACAGACCTTGTAAATGTCCTTTTAAACTATGGATATGGTATTCTCTATTCAAGGATATGGGATGCTGTGCTTTTAGCAGAATTAAACCCCTATATAAGCTATCTCCATAAGCCACAAAGAGGGAAACCCACTCTGATCTTTGACCTTATAGAAGAATTTAGGCAACAAGCTGTAGATAGACCTATATTTTCCCTTATTACCAAAGGAGAGGAGCTGAAAGTAGAAAACGGGCTTCTTACATCAGAGACTAAAAAGCGAGTAGTAGAAAGGGTACTAGAGCGAATAAATACCGTAGAAAACTTTAGAGGTAGAGAAATAAGGCTCTCTGAGATAATAAAAGAGCAGGCAAAGGCTGTAGCCGCATTTTTAGAGGGCAAAATAGACCATTATCGCCCCTATATTGCAAAATGGTAATGAAACAATATATTGTGGTGGCCTATGATATTACTGATGATAAAAGAAGAAATAAGGTGTGTGAGATCCTTTCTGGTTATGGAAAAAGGGTAAATTATAGTGTATTTGAATGCTTCTTGAAAGAAAAAGACATCCAGGGGCTTAAAAACAAGATAGAAAGGCACATAAAGAAGAGGGAAGACAGGGTGCTCTACTATTACCTTTGTAAGGCATGCTTGGAGAAGGTTGAAAGGATCGGCATTCCCTTTGAAGAAAGCAAAATGGTTACCATCATTGACTAACTTCGCAAATCCATATGGATGCTGATAGGGACATTTAGATTTGCGAAAAAAGACTGCTTTAGGCCTCCATATATGGGTCAAAAAATGTTGATAAGAACCGCATTTTTAAATAAGGCATTTTTTATCGTCTTCGAAAATCAAATTTTTTATAAAAGGTGATCTAGTATTTGCGAAGGCAGCTTTTTAGCAATATCAAGCCATTTTGGAAAATTACCATCAAAATGATAGGTTTTTTAGTCCTTAAAATATATGATTTTCGAAAGTCAAAAAACCTCTTGCCAAATGATTAAAATTGTGTTAAAGGATTTCTAAATAATTGATAGTTATTGCTCTTTGATAATTTAGAGGCCTTTAGGGGTATTGAAACCTTCATTCATCTTTTACCCCCTTTGTAATTTTTTCCTTTGATAATATTGAAGACAACCTGGACGCTGGATGTGGATCAGATACACCCCTTTGGAAGTTGTATCGGGAAAATGCTCTTTTAAGTTTTCAACAAACCGTTTGAACCACCTTGTATGGGTTTTCTTTAATTTGCTAAGTTCATCAATAATTTGTTCACTTAATTCAGGGCAGTTAGCCAGAATATCAAAGATGTAATAAAGGTCTTTTGCTCTCTTGTAATCTTCTTTTCGTCTTGGAAAAATCAACCCCTTGTGAAAAATAAAGGCTCCTGGCGTAGGAACTTTGGCTTTCAGGAGTGTACCGTTTTGCAGAGGGAAATCATCGATTTCTACTAAAAGGGTATTTTTGAGTAAAAGAAATATAAACCGAAGAGATTGAGCATGAAGCCCTCTCTGAACCTCAATAACCGCACTTTCCTTTGGCCCCCTTTGGTTAGTCAAAAATTCAATTTCAACGTTAATACCATCAATATTCGCTTGATAAGAAATGACAGGTGGTGTGTGAATGGATTTAAAGACAGTTTTAAAACCGGCTTCGGTTAAAACTCATCCACGGTTCTTTTCTTTTTTCTCAACCTTTCTGGTACCACGAGGTCAATATCCTTTGTCCTCAAGGGTTTTCTCTCCTTGTCAGAGAGAAGATAATGGTGATAAATAAAGGGAGCCCATCCTCCAGCAATAACAACCTCAGTGAGATAATCCTTTAAAATCACAAGTGTTTTGAAAAATCCCTTTTTAAAATCATCCAGCATCAGGTGACTTCCTGCTTTCTATAAACTTTTTCAGACGTATTTCATAAAGGTGTTCGGCCTGTTCTAAACCTCTAAGAGGATATTTGTATAGGTCAAGATAAAGCTGAAGGTCTGAAACAATCCAGAGGCCTTCAATTTTTTGTTTACCATAAAACACACTGTGCTTGTAATAAGGACTCAGGAGAATGATATTTGCACCTTGCTCCACCGTCCTTAAATTTAACTGTTTTACGAAAAGATCTATGGACTCTTGATTAGAAACATAGATGTGGACTTCATTAAAAACTGCATGTGGAGAAACAAGGTAGGCACCGGCATGAAATCCAAGAGCATAGTCTATTTGTTCTGGAATATTTAAACCCTTTAACTTACTGAGGATTTCATCAGGGCTCCTAGCCACGCAAAAATATTTCCGTTCCTCGTTCTTCCTATAATCATACTGACCAACCCAATCCTCCAAAACAGCCTTTGGATCCCTTAATTTTACGTAATCGTTCACCGCGGAGCTCACAGAGCTCGCAGAGGGCCTATTCTTCTAAATCGAGTTCAATTTCCTTATCATCTTTGTGGTCTCTGTGTTCTCTGTGGTGAACAGTTACTCCATATGAAGGCTTATATCTACTGCCTTTGCTGAGTGGGTAAGTTGACCAAGGCTTATAATATCTGGCTCGACTCATTGACTTGATGACCCTAAAATTTTTTGTAATCTTTTGTAAATTTTTTTTGTATCTTTAAGCTTATTGCTTTTTGGGTATAACCTTAATAATTGATCTAGATTTTTTAATGCCTCTTCATGCCTTCCCATCCTATAAAGATTGTAAGCAAGCCAGAATAAGCGGTTATCCCTCAAATCCTCCCTTAAACCACTATCAGGAATTGATTCCAAAATCTCCTTAGATTTTTTGAAATCTTCATTATTAGTTAAAAATAAGGATTTTTTGTAAAGTTCATTATAGGAAACCTTTTCTGTTTGAGGTTGTTTTAAGCTAGTCAAAGCCTTCATAACCTGTTCCCTTTGATCCTTTAGCTCATACCGGATTGATTTAAACTCTTTAAGACTCTTGTTAGAAACCTCGTTTATCATTAAAGTAGATTGGTTGGTCCACCTTATTAATAATTCCTGATTTTTCTTAAGTTGAAAAGCAAAAAAGACTATTCCTATAATTAAGATTAATCCAAAAGAGAATGAAAAAATTTTTCCTTTTAGAATAGGAACTGGATAGCTTTCAAGTCCCTTCAAGCAGTCTAAAGCAGTGTGATTTAAAGGATTTACCCGAAGGGAGGCCTCCCATACTCTTTTTGCTTTGTCCGAATGTCCAAGTCTAAGATAAATTTTCCCCAAAAGGTTATAGGATTGATAAAGAAAAAGATTTTTTTCAATGGATTGAATCAAAAGGGGTACTGCCTTTTTGAAATTCTCCTTTTGTGCCATTTCTAAGGCTTGATTAAAAAGGTGGATTGCTTCATTATCATCCTTATAATATATGTTATCTTTCCAATTCATACAAAAGCTCTATCAATGCCTCTTCTCTTCCTTTAATCTGAAAGGAATCACCTTTCTTGATAGCCTCCTCAAGGTCTTTTATCTGCATTTGAAGTCTCTTTTCTTCCTCACTCCCAGTCTTTTTTAGCAACTCCCTGGCCCGTTTTAACATTATTTCTTCACTAGAAGGCATAAATGGAGAAGTAGCTACTTTTTGGCGAGCCTTTTCTTTCTCCTCCTCAGAAAGCACCTTTCTAGAAGTAGAAACAGAAAGCCCCTTTTCTTTTCCTGTTTGCCTTTCTTTAGCAGTTATATGGACAATGCCATTTATATCATAATCAAATTTGACTATTATTTTAGATTCACCAGCAGGTGCCGGTGGAATGCCATTTAGTAAAAATTCTCCCAAAAGCACATTCTTGGTAGTAAAGTGGCTTTCCCCTTGATAGACCTTAATCCTTACCGCATCCTGATTATCATAGGTGGTAGTGTATACTTCAGATTTGGAGGCAGGAATGGGGGTATTTCTTGGAATTATTACACTAAATGCATCAAAAATGAGTTGATCTAACTTCATGTCTATTACCTCTATCCCTAGGGAGTAAGGAGCTATATCTATCAGAACGGCATCAATATCTTCCTCAGCGATAATAGCGCCTTGAATTGCTGCCCCTAAAGCCACACAGAGCTCTGGGTGGACCTCTGAATGGGGAGTCTTATAGAATTTTTTCTCAATCATTTGAGAAACTAAAGGTATTCGGGTAGACCCCCCTACTAAGATAATTTCCTGGATATCTTTAGGGCTTAGTTTTGCATCTGAAAGAACCCTATCAACAGAATTCATAGTTGATTGAATCAAATTCTCTATCATGTTTTCAAAATCAACACGAGAAATCTCTTCTACTAAGTGAATGGACTTTAATCTTTTTCTGGCAATAAACTCCTCTTTAACTTGGGCATAAGGGTGATCAGAGAGGGTCTTTTTCCCCTCTTCTGCAGCCCTAGCGATTCTAGCCATAGCCCTTCGCTCAGATTTAAGGTCAACCTTTTTCTTTTCAAACAATCTCTTGAGCAAACAATCTATTAACAGGGCATCAAAATCATCTCCGCCCAAATGAGTATTACCATGGCTTGCTAAAACTTCTACTACTCCTGAATTTATTTCTACCAACGAGACATCAAAAGTACCACCGCCCAGGTCATAAATTAAGGCCCTCTGATCTTTGTCTTTATCAAATCTGTAAGATAGAGACGCTGCAGTGGGTTCATTGATGATACGGACTACCTCTAATCCAGCAATTTCTCCTGCTTCCTTAGTAGCCTGACGTTGAGCATCGGAAAAATAGGCAGGCACAGTAATAACTGCCTTTTCTACTGGCTCTTTTAAGAAATCCTCAGCAGTCATCTTTAGTTTTTTGAGGATGAATGCAGAGATCTCTTGAGGAAAGTACTCTCTTTGGCCTAACCTTACCTTCTCATTACTCCCCATTTTTCTCTTTATAGACCTAATAGTATTTTCAGGGTCAAGAATATACTGGTTTTTAGCTGCCTTTCCCACCAATATCCTATCTCCGTTCCCTATTCCTACAAAAGAAGGCAGAATGTATTCTCCTTCTACAGGAATAATCATAGGTTTTCCATCCTTAACAACCGCTACCTCTGAGTTGGTAGTACCTAAATCAATCCCAATTATTTTGGACATCTTTTCCCCCTTTAATCTTTTTTGGCCACTACTACTTCTGCTGGTCTTATCACCCTATTGCCTAGCTTATAACCTTTAAGCTCTTCTCGGATTATTATGTTTTGAGTGTGGTCATTTCCCATCTCCACCCCTATAGCTATATGGAGATTGGGGTCAAATACATTTCCCACTGAGGCAATAGGTGTTATTCCCAGCATATTTAATAAATCAGCTATTCGATCTTTGGTGATAGCCACACCTTCTACCCAATCTTTTATCTCATTATCTTCAGCTAGCTCTTTCCCCAAATCTGTTGCTGCTTCCAGACCATCCATCACCAAAAGTAGCTTCTTGATAAAATTTTCATCCCTTTTTATTGAGCTATTTAATATCTTACTTAAAGATTTCCAATTTGATTCCAATACCACCCTTAATTTATAGATTTCCTGATTAATTCTTTTTAATTCCCCTTCTATCCCCTGGGGATAAAAAGGGCTTTCCTTATTTTTGAGAGGCAAGGGGACTTCATTTATCTTGAAAGGATAATGGTTGAAATCTATCCTTTTTCTGAAAAACCTAATCATCCCAGGATAATTGTTGGAAGTCTTGTTTAAAATCCACCATCCCTAAGTCCGATAGAAATTGAGCATTAAAGATTAATTCTTCTATATTCAATTTAATTTCTTTTTCTAAACTTTCGATTTTATAGAATTTTGGCTGAAATTCTTTGAATTGAAAAAATTCTGATTCTTTCCTTCCCTTTTCATCTTTTAGAAGTTCATAGGCCTCCCTTATTCTCTTAAACTCTTGAGGATACCTCTCAGGGGAAAATGCCTTCACTTTAGAAAAATAGGCCTTCTTGATCTGATGAAAGGTAGCATCAGACTTTATGCCTAATATCTTGTAAGGGTCTTTCATCTTTC
>CAZNJP010000109.1:0-6772 GCA_964573345.1 uncultured Syntrophobacter sp.
CTTATATTTATTGAGATTGCTCTGAATATTTCTCCTTTTCTTGTAAAGTCAAGTTTAAGGATTTTTCCGATGGTAGATTCAGGAATTAAAACATTATCTCTTGAAGCAATATACCATCTCAATCTTCTTTTACCAAATCCAGTTTCTTTTCTTCTTTTGACAATTAAATTAATAATATTTTTTGGAGTCCTGGTGGGATAAGCACTTTTTGGTGTGTGAGGTTTATCAGATAAGTTATTCTCTCTTTCCTTTTCTAGAGCCAGATAAATTGTATTTCTTGAACATTTCATCTGTTTTGCTGTCTTCTTAATGTTTCCTTTGTTAAATCTTAGGTTCTCTAAGAGTGCCTTTCTGGCAAACTCTTCTCCAGTCTCTTTTTTGAGTATAACGTAAGATTATGATATAATTCTCATAGTACGAAGCTAACTCCTTAATTTGATTAAAGATATTTTGAGTTCTAACATTAATCTTAGAGCGCTTCATATTTTCATTCCAGACTGCTTTTACTTTTTTAAAAGCCCACACTCTATTTTTTCTAAAGTGTTCAGGATCATTATAGCCAAGAGAAAAATAGGGCTTGACAAAAAAAATTTTTGATGATAAGTTGACCTCCACAATATGAGTTATAGCTCAGAATCTAAGAATTTATTAACAAGAGAGGAAGTATGACATTGGATGAAATAAGGCCTGGCCAGGGATGCCGTATTATAAAGGTAAATATAGGTGGTGTTACAGGGCAACGCCTCATGGACATGGGGTTTATGCCTGGAACCAAGATAAAAGTTGTTCGCAACGCACCTCTTGTAGATCCAGTTGATTTTTCTATCAGAGGATACCATGTTAGCCTCCGCCATTCAGAGGCTAGAGGCATAGAGGTAGAACCCTTATGAAATTTGAAACAGACACAAAAAATCGTCAAATTGGAAATCGTCAAGTCATTGGTTAGTTCAACTAATTGACGACTTGACGAATTAACTATTTAACGTGTAAAGCAGATGAAAAAGATAACAGTTGCAGTAGCAGGGCAGCCAAATTCAGGTAAGTCCACTATCTTTAATCTCCTTACAGGGGCCAGGCAGCATGTAGCCAACTATCCTGGTGTAACAGTTGAAAAGAAGACCGGAGTATATAAATTTAAAGAAGACAAGGTAGAATTAGTTGACCTCCCTGGAACCTATAGCCTCACCTCATATACCTTGGAAGAGCGTATAGCAAGGGATTTTTTGCTCCATGAAAGGCCTGCTATGGTACTTGATATAGTAGATACCTCAAACCTTGAAAGGAATCTTTATCTAGCATTTCAGCTTGGTGAAATGGGTATTCCTTTGGTCATTGACCTAAATATGATGGATGTGGCCAAAACCCGTGGTTTTGAGATCAATACAGAGGAACTGAGCAGGCAATTAAAAGTCCCAGTAGTACCTACAGTAGGAAACAAAGGGAAAGGAAAAAAAGAGTTGCGTGAAGCCATATGGCATGTCTCTAAAGGAAATATTGATTCTATTCCTATTCGCATCGATTATGGCGAGGCATTAGAACTTGTCCTTGACCAGTTAGAAGAAAGACTATCTGAGGACCATATCCTTTCTGAACATTATCCTTTAAGATGGCTTGCTGTAAAGCTTATGGAAAATGATAGTGAGGCACAGAGGCTTATTCAGGAACAGTCTGAAAATGGAAAACTAATCTTAAGCCATGTAGAAAGTGAGAGAAAAAATTTCATCTCTCAGTACAAAGAGGCCCCTGAAAAAGTCATTGCCCAAAGGCGCTATTTGACTTCTGAAAAGATTGTAGAGAGTGCTGTCAAAAGGAAAAAAGAGGTAGGTTTAACCTTATCAGATAAGCTTGATAGGGTTGCCTGCCACAAGTTTTTAGGTTTTGTTGTTTTGGCTGCAGTTATCTATGGTCTATATGAACTCTCTATAGTTCAAGGCTATAACTTGACTGCCTACACCTGGCCTCTTTTGGCCTCCTTTAGAAATCTTGTAGCCTCAGTCCTTCCTTCTGAGGGATTTATTTATGACCCATTACTGCGTGCAATGCCCTTAGGGGTTATTGATGGCATTGTAGCAGTACTGAACTATGTCCCTATCTTCCTTATCTTATTTACCCTAATAGCCATATTGGAAGATACAGGTTATATGGCCCGGATGGCCTTTATTCTAGACCGTGTTTTTAGGAATTTTGGCCTTCATGGACAATCTACCCTGCCTTTGATATTGGGTGGTGTATATGTAGGTGGCTGAGCCATTCCAGGGGTCATGGCGTGCCGTGGCATAAAAGATGAGAAGGCCCGTATGGCAACCATCATGATTACACCCCTTATGAATTGCATGGCCAAGATTCCCCTTTATGTGCTTCTTATTGGTATGTTTTTTGCTGCTTATAAAGCTCCTACCATGTTCTTTATAGCCTCAATTACCATTATTATAGCCCTTGCTGTAGCCAAGACCTTAAACCTCACTGTATTAAAAAGAAGAGAGAGTGCACCATTTGTCATGGAGTTACCCCCTTATCATATTCCTACAGTTAGTGGTGTTTTACGCCGTTGCCTGGAAAGGACATGGCTTTTTGTTAAAAAGGTTATAACCATTATTATTGCAATAGCTATTGTCATTTATGTGCTTATTACCTTTCCTGGGATAAGCAAAGATAGGAAGGCCTATTATGATAAAAAGGCCAATCAGGCAATTGAGAAATTTTATGAGGCAATAGGGGAGGATAATCCTTATGCAAGGTTTTTGGCCGGAGAAGGGCTTATGGAATTTGCAAAGTATTGGGATGATTACAAGATGGCTATTATGGGGGCTAAAGGAAAAGAGGCAAAAAGGGCAGTTGATGAAAGATTTCGAGCTAAAAACTTTGAATTTTTTAAGATAGTAAAAAGAGGGAAATATGAATTAGAGGGGAAAAAGATAAAGGATAAATATGCTAAAAAGGTTGAGAAGGCCTATAAGAAGCTAGCCCGTACAAGAAGAAGACTTAGAGGAGACATTAAGGATGAAACTATTATATCAAGCTACCTGGGGCGTGCTGGTCGTTTCATAGAGCCCCTCACCAACTGGGCAGGGTTTAACTGGCGAGTAAACATTGCTCTAATTAGCTCTTTTGCAGCCAAGGAAAATTCTGTAGCAACCCTGGGGAGCATTTATCAGTCAGCACTCGGTGAAGAGGCACAACTTGGGGAAAGGATGAAAAAGAAGGAGGTAGGTTGGACTCCACTTCATGCCCTGGCCATAATGTTGTTTTTTGCTATGTATCCTCCCTGAATTCCTACATTGATTATGGTCCGGTTGGAGACCGGAAGCACAAAATGGATGCTTTTTGCTACATTTTATCCTATTATTTTGGGGCTTATAATAGCCATCCTTGTCTTTACTGGAGGAAGCTTATTAGGTCTTTCAGGCATTCAGGCCATGGTTGCATTTTTTGTTTTGGCAATAATAATTACAATGGTAATGGGATTTATTAAAAGAGAGCCAAAATTTGTATAGAAAGGAGGTGAGGTTATGAAGAGAAGTTTAATTTTTCTGTTTGGTTTTCTGTTGGTGGTGTTTTTTGCTATTCAGGCCCTTGCGCATACACCGCTTTGCTCCTGTTATGAAGAAGAAGGCAATATAACCTGCGAGGGTGGTTTTTCTGATGGTTCTTCTGCAGCGGGAGTAGCCATGAAGGTCGTGGATAAAGCTGGTAAGGTGCTTACATCTGGTAAGATGAATGAAGATTCTGAATTTACCTTTAAAAAGCCTGATGTTCCTTATACAGTAGTCTTTGATGCAGGGCCAGGCCATGTAGTTAAAGTAGACAGCAAAGACATTACTGAATAAAATTTAAGGAGGGTAAGATGAAAAGGATTATACTATTATGTTCAATATTTGTATTTATGCTAAGTATTTCTGCCTTTGCCCATTTTCAGATGATTTATAGCCCGGACAGCGTCCCGAAAACGAAAAAGATTAATCTTAAGCTGGTCTTCACCCATCCATTTGAGGCAGGTCACACCATGGACATTGGAAAAGATGAAAAGGGTAAGATACACCCGCCCAAAGCGTTTGGCGTAATGCACAAAGGAAAGAAAAAAGATTTACTTAAACAGTTGAAACCTATTGCTTTTACCAGCCTGAGCAATAGCGGGAGGGCTTATGAGGCTGACGTTAAACTAAAAGGCATGGGTGATCATATCTTCTACTTTGTCCCTGCACCATATTATGAGGGGTCGGAGGACATCTACATACAGCATTGCACCAAGGTCATATTCAACGTGGCCGGTGCACCAACAGATTGGGATGCAGCAGTAGGTGACCCTCTGCCGGTTGAGATTATCCCTTTAGACAAACCTTATGCCCTGTGGGTCGGTAATGTGTTCCGCGGTGTGGTCACGTGCGGCGGCAAGCCAGTACCCGACGCTGAGATCGAAGTGGAGTATATGAACCATGATATCAAGGGGAATGCCTTCGTTAAGGAGGCCAAGGTAGAGGCTCCCCATGATGCATTTGTTACCCAGACTATCAAGGCAGATGCGAACGGTGTATTCACCTTTGGTATTCCCAGGGCAGGCTGGTGGGGCTTTGCGGCCTTGGGTGCCGGCGGAGATTTGAAACACAACGGTAAAGAACTTTCCCAGGATGCAGTTATCTGGGTTCAGGCATGGGATATGAAGTAGCCAAAGTTTAAGAAACACTCAAGATAACAGGCCCTTTCTTAAAATATAAGGAAGGGCCTATTTTTTTCAGTAGATTTGCTCGCCCCATTAGATAACAGAAGGGTACTCCTTCTACTCGTCCTGTAACAGAAATTTGGAAACTCACAAATAAAAAAGATTTGAATGAACTTTTGTGTCTGCAAACTGCAGTCAATAGAATTAGCTGGTTACATGAAGATATAAGCAACAGAGGCCAGGCTCATGATGTTTACAAAGCCAGGAGCTCTTCCCGAAATCGAGCACTGAGGGGATAAGCATAAACCTCTTTCGGGGACATCCCTTGTCGTTTGTACTCACGGTCCATTCGCCCTCGGCCGGTCGTCGTCCCTACATAGATCCAGTTGGCCGCCTTATAACACGTCCCCTTAAATCTTTTTTTTGTCCACAAGTGTCTCCAAAAGCACCGGGCGATAACCATAACTCCTTTCCCAATCTTCCGGAACCACTCTGGCAGCAAGAGCAAGCACTGAACTGGCAAGATTCTTAACCTTAATCCACGGCAAGATGAGAAATCGGCTGTTATTTATGATCTTTTGTAAGTTATGCCTCCGTTGCTCATCGTTCCATTTGATCCATCTATCCCTTGGGGCTATCTTCCACGCCGGCGAGGAAAATTGCAAACACCCCAGGATTCTCTTTCTTCCTTTTCCTGTTTCAATAAGATATCGTAATTGTGCCCCAAAAGGTAATTGATAACCAAGGTAGTGATATCGATCAATGTATTCATACCAGAGATCTCTCTGCTCCTTGCTCTCCACTTTGTTCAGGAATAAAGGAGAAAGTTTGCTTACCTTCGCTGAAATAGTGGCCTGGGCTTTTCCCTTGTCAGTCCTTGGTACCTTGGTCTTGGCACCCTGCGGACGACCCTTTTTACGCCCTGGCAAATGAATGACACCCTTGGATTCCAGATACTCAAGAAATTGCCGGCACTCAACGGTTTTTAATCTCCCATTTGGCCTTTTCCAGGAGAACAATTCACAAACTGTATTGGCCAGTTCAGTACGGCTCAGTCTCTGGCAACTACTTACAATTTCATTGATTTCAGCTACTTCATTCCTGCTAAAGATTCGGCCGCAAAATGTCTCAGACGATATTCGTTGCAAACGGTAATACTTCCCCTTACATTCCTTTTGTTATAAGTGCTTCAGATGTGATTTGGTGCCAAAATATGGCTGCACAACTCGTTTATGGCCTTATCCAAAAAACAATTCATCCTGGACTTTTGTTCACTGCCAATAACCCAATGAAGTCGGTAGTAATCTGACGATTGTTATGGGGGTCGTATAGTCTGACCAGAGGTTAAAAGCTTAGTATATTCTTTAATATCGAAGATAGCAAAGTAATCACCATAATAAACAATAACATAAAGTGGCTCAAAACCAGGCATTCTTTTGGCAGCAATGGATTTTTCTCTAAAACGTCTACCATACTTTGATTTGAACAGGATGTGTAGATTAAACATCACTACCGAAAACATTATGTGAGCACGGATGGCATTAAACTTGGTACAATGAAGATCTTCTAAAATCCAATATTGGCACAGTTCTTTGATAGCATTATTTTCAATGACCCAGCGCTTCCTGTATTCTTGGTATATAGCTAAAGCACTGTCCCATGATAAAGAAGTGAGGTAAACATGCACCGGCTGATGTTTTTTTTCTTTTCTTTTTAGCCTTCTCATCTTTTACTACGATGGCTTGAAGTTTACCATCATAATTAGGTGCATCTAGTACGTCCTTAAACAGCTTGATTTCAAGGCCTGGTTTGATTTTGTCAAAACCTTGTTTTGTTGCTTCTCTTTTCAAGCGTTTTGTAACAATAAAATTTGATTTTGCAGGCACTATGAAATCAATGCCATACTGTTTTTTCAGCTTGGTCAGTGTTTTGCCATCCCAAAAACCTTTATCAAAGATCAGTGTTTTGATAACACCCTCTCCTAGGATAGTTATGGCCTGGCGTACTGTCAGCAAAACTAGATTGTTATCTGAAACATTAGCCGGGGTAATAATCACAGCTACAATAATTTGACTCTTTATGTGTTGAATGATACATACTTTATACCCCCTACGA
>CAZNJP010000110.1:0-6762 GCA_964573345.1 uncultured Syntrophobacter sp.
ACATGGTTTCCTCTTACTGAACCTGGCCTCATCTCAACTACATGAAGCCCCTCTATCAAAAAATCTTTAAAATTCCTTACCACCCCCCTTTTATCAATAAATATAGGGACAGCCTTTTCATCCAACTCCTCTAGCAAAGATTCACTAGACACTTTAAAGCCTCATCATAAAATCAAATAACTTCTCTATTTTTTTCACTATTTTTGGGTGTTTATGCCTCGGTTAATTACAAAAGACAGGCTAATAGACTTTTTAATTATCCTGTTTTCCTTATTTTCTATTTACGTGCTACTGCATATAAAATTTTGTATTGATAATTGGGAGAATCAACAGGAATAACGATTGGTGGCAAATATTCAGCCATCCCATTTGTAATTTGTGTTGGTATGGGTATCAACTTCCCATAAAATATCCTCTTAAAGAACTCTTTACCCTTCATTGTTTTTGGTATTAAATGAAAAGTAACCGCTGTTCTTCTTATCAGTGAAATAACTTTATCCTTAAGAGTATTTGCTGAGGCAGGAAAGGCACCATACATTTCTACAGTACTGAATCTTTGACTTAATAGTTGGTATAATTCTGGAACCGAAAAATACTTAGTACTAAGAGGTGAGGGGTTAAAATCTGACCAATCTTTGTTAACCATACCTATAATAAGTACTCCATTGCCTCTTAACACCCGATGGGCCTCTGAAATAAATTCTTCAGCCTTAGGAAGATAATAAATGGCCTCATATAGCAAAACAACATCAAAACTACAATCCTTAAAAGGAAGATTTTGGGCATCCAGCTTGTAAATCTCAATGTCAGCCTGCCCATAATACGTATTCATGGCAGTCTCTAAAATTTTTTCATCAATATCACCAGCAACTACCTTTTTTGCAACCTTCGCCAAATATCCCAATCCTATGCCAGCCCCGCATGCTACCTCTAACACATCCTTCCCCTTACAAAATTCAAAGGCAAATCTATAACGATGATATAAACGTGCTATTTGCTCTTTCGTTGCTCCATTTCGTGGAAATTCCGTAACATGAATATAACTAGCTCCCAACTCAACCTCCTTCATTAAAGATAATGCAACCGTCTTAACCTCTTTTCTACGCTTTCTAAGGTCTCCAGTTTCTTGCAGAAGGCAAATCTAACCTGATTTAATCCCTTATTTGGAGAGGCATAGAAGGAAGTTCCAGGAACAGTGGCAACACCTGTAAGCTCTATCAGCTTTCGACTAAAAGAAAAATCATCCTCTACAGAAAGTTTCTCCATGAGTTCATCAGTCTCAGCGATGATATAATAAGACCCCTTTGGCAAAAATGGCTTAAAGCCCACTTCAGACAATACACCAAAGAGAAAGTTTCTTAGCTGATCATATCTTAAACGTAGAGATTCATAATAGCTCTCTGGCATACCTAAGGCAAATGCCGCCGCCTCCTGAAAGGGAGTAGGTGCCCCCACAGTGAGAAAGTCATGAACTTTTCTTATTCTACTGGTGATTTCCTTATTTGCAATGGCCCAGCCAATCCGCCAGCCTGTAACTGAATACGTCTTTGAAATAGAATTAATTGTGATAGTCCTATCGGCCATTCCATCTAGAGATGCAATGGATATATGCTCTTCACCATCATATAATATATGTTCATAAATCTCATCAGTAACTGCAAAACAATCCCACTTAATACACAAGCTGGCTATCTCCTGCAATTCATTTTTAGAAAATACCTTACCAGTAGGATTATGGGGGGTGTTAATGATAATAGCCTTTGTTTTTTCATTAAAGGCTGAAGTCAATTCCTCAGAGGAATAATTCCAGTTTGGGGGATGAAGCGTTACATATCTAGGAGTTGCACCCGAAAGTATGGTATCAGGCCCATAATTCTCATAAAATGGCTCAAAAATTATGACCTCATCACCAGGGTTAATAATGGCCTTGAGTGTGGCTATCATGGCCTCTGTAGCACCACATGTAACCGTAATATCTGTTTCAGGATTACACTTTATCTTGTTATAATCTGCAACCTTTTTAGCAATGGCCTCTCGAAGCTTGGGTTCACCAAATGTAACTGGATATTGGTTACATCCATTTAAGATGGCCCTAACAGCAGCTTCCTTAATTTCTTCAGGGGGCTCAAAATCAGGAAAACCTTGTGACAAATTATAGCCTCCTACATCATCACAGATGCGTGTCATTTCACGTATTACAGACTCAGTAAATGTCTCTGTTATGTATGATAATGGCTTCAAGTTCTACCTCCCATCACTAACGTTGAAAGGTTAATAGGCCAATAGGTTAAAAGGTTTTCCGTTTCTGAATTAAGCTATTCACCATGTATGAAATCTCCTCAGCAGCTTTTATCAACTGTACTCCTTCCAGTCTCTCTACAGCTGTATTCACAGTTTGGACGTGCAATCTTTCATTCTTTACCCTTTTTCCTAAATATATCACTTACTGTTAAAACCTCTCTGAATTCTTTCTTTTTTAAAGCCTTTATTAATTTCTTATCTCCAGTTAGAAACTTTGCATTAAGAAACATAGTTAATGCTATAAAAGGAGTATCAGCTTCATCTATATCCTTGCAAATTCTATATGCCTTATTAAAAATTTCTCTTGGTATGAGCTTTTCAGGGATAAATTGAATCCTTGAAAGGATATTAGCAAATTGTGACAAAAGCTCATCTTCTTTTAGCTTTGGGATACTCTCAATTTTGGCTTTGTGTTTAAAGATTTCAACAAACAAAAAGTTACAAC
Organism: uncultured Syntrophobacter sp.; assembly: GCA_964573345.1. Taxonomy (GTDB): domain Bacteria; phylum Desulfobacterota; class Desulfofervidia; order Desulfofervidales; family DG-60; genus CAZNJP01. The sequence continues at coordinate 2,747 of CAZNJP010000110.1, forward strand.
TGAAAAGATTGAATTGCTTATTATAAATCAAGTATTTAAATTTATTGTCAGAACTCAAAAGAGCAGAAAAGACAATATTGCTATCCAAGACTATTTTCATTTATAAATCTATCTTTATTTTCCTTCCACCATTTGGCTTTTATTTCTTTGGATAGCTTATAGATATCCTCTTCTGTAGCCTGGCTCTTCTTTGAAATTTCAATGGAGGTAAGTAGAGAAAGGATATCTTCATCAACTTCTTTTAAATCAAACTCAACTATAACTTTATTACCCCTTAGTGTTGCTTGCATATTTTTTTCTCCTTTTGCGGTTTTTGAAAGCATATCATATTTTTGAATCAATAGCCATAAATAGTTTTTACACTGAGACCTCCAAATCCTCAAATCTCTTTACCATTTTCCTCTTTACCTTTTAATCCTTTTATTGAAAAATTTTCTAATCGTTTTAATAACATAATCTACTTGCTCATCAGAAATTTCAACGTTCATAGGTAAAGACAAGACCTCACGACAGATAGCTTCTGTCTCAGGAAATCCTCTATCTTCAAGATTTAGTGCCTTGTAACGATAATAAGGAATTCTCCAATGAATAAGCACTTCCACTCCATTTTCTTTTAGATAATTAGCCAATTCATCCCTTCTTTTAGTCCTTATGACATAATTTTGATATACATCAACAAACCTATTATCTTCAAAATGTGGCAGTTGCAATTCTTCTATATCGGCCAAGCCATTTCGATAATATTCGGCTATTTGCTGACGACGTCTTATCCATTCTGGAAGGTGCTTAAGTTTGATATCTAGGAAGGCAGCCTGTAGGTTATCTAACAGACAAGTGCATCCATGATAATGATACTCGCCTGTCTCTCTATCCTCACCATTATACCTGTACAGACTAGCCATTCTGGCAATAGCGGGGTCATCTGTTGTAATAGCCCCACCGTCCCCATAACAGCCAAGGATCTTAAAGGGATAAAAGCTCCAGCAACCTGTTAGCCCAAAAGAACCTGCCTTTTTTCCATTGAATGTGGCCCCTAGTGATTGGCAGGCATCCTCGATGACTATAAGATTATATTTTTCAGCAATGGCCATTATAGCATCCATATCACACACCCTCCCATTCAGATGAACAGGTATTATGGCCTTTGTCTTTGAAGTAATAGCATCTTCAATCTTGTTTACATCGATATTATAGTCCTTAGCAACGTCTACTAGTACAGGCTTTGCACCGGCATTTACAACTGCTGATGCAGTAGCCACAAATGTATGAGCAGGAACAATTACTTCATCACCATGTTTTATACCCGCAGCTATAAGTGAGATAAGTAATGCATGATACCCACTACTAAGACCCACAGCATACTTTGTGCCGACAAAGGCAGCTAGGTTTTTTTCAAACCTTTCAAGTTCTTCACGCATAATCAAATTACCTTTAGAGAGCACATCAAAAAATGCTGCGTCTATCTCATCCTTAATCATCTTATAATTTTTCCCTGGATCAACAAAAGGAACCTTATAACGCATTAGCTATCACTCCCTTTACTGCTTTTCTAATATCACTTTCATTTGGGTAGTATACCCTTTCTAATACCCTGCTAGCAGGTGCGGGGGTATCAGGCAGAGTTACTCTTTTAATAGGTGCCTTTAAATACTCAAAAACATTCTCAACCACTAAGGCAGCAATCTCGGCGGCGACACCGCAAGTTTTCCAGGCAGCATCTACAATTATTAGTCTTCCTGTCTTCTTTACCGACTCAAATATAAGATCTTTATCAATGGGTTTAAGTGAACGTAGGTCTATTAACTCAGCCTCTATTCCTTCTTTAGAAAGCTTTTGCGTTGCTTTCATAGCCTCAATTGTCATATAAGAAGTCGCAACTATAGTTACATCTTTTCCCTCTTTTAATATTTTCCCCTTTCCAATGGGCGTAAAATATATATCTTCAGGTACTTTTTCCTCATAATTATATAGCCAGCGGTCGTCTATATAAATAACAGGATTATCATCATAAACGGCACTGATAAGTAAACCCTTTGCATCATATGGGTTACTTGGCATAACTACCTTAAGGCCTGGTACATGAGTAAACATCGCTTGTAATGCCTGAGAGTGCTGGGCTGCCTGTTCTCCACCCCGGTTTATAATCCCCCAGATTACAACAGGCACGTGTGATCTTCCGCCACACATATAATGCCAGTTAGCTGCTTCATTAATAATTGGATCAAAGGCATATAGCATAAAATCCATCCTAGGATGCACAATTATTGGCCTCATACCGGCAATAGCTGCCCCGACGGCTACCCCAGTAATAGCATTTTCAGATACTGGAGTATCAATAACTCTCTCTGGGCCAAATTTTTCAAGAAGACCCCTTGTCGTATTCCCAACATACCATGGGCTTTTTACCCCTTGTCCAATAAGAAAAACCGATTCGTCACTTTCCATCATCTGATGGAGGGCCTCATTAATGGCCAAGCTATATCGAAGTTTTCTAATCTTTGAAGACATATCGTGCTAGTTCGCCTTCTTTTGGATAGGGGCTCTTTTTCGCAAATACAAGGGCATCTTCGACTTCTTTTTTGGCCTCTTGGCTTATTTTTTCTAAATCTTCTTTTTCTAATATGCTATTTTTGATTAAAAAACCCTCAAATTTTTTTATAGGGTCCCTTTTTCTCCACTTGCTTACCTCTTCTGGTGGCCTTATATCCGTATGAGTACCCTGTATATTATCATCTGGACCTACATGTCCACGTAATCTATAAGTCATACATTCTATCAATACCGGACCTTGGCCTTTTCTACATAAGTCCACAGCCCTTCTTGAAACCTCATAGACCTTTAAGACATCATTACCATCGACTCTGTAACTTGGAATACAAAATGGTTTCCCAATTTTAAAGATATTATTTTCTGGTCTACATTCTCTGATTGGCATGTGAGTTGAGTAAAGGTTATTTTCACATACAAATATAATAGGGAGTTTTCTAAGGGCTGCAAAATTCAGTGATTCATAAAGCACGCCCTCGCCAGCTGCCCCATCTCCAAAAAAGCTTACTGCAACTCTGTTCTCTTTTCTTATTTTTGAGGCAAGCGCCGAACCTACTGCCAATGAAATAGTTCCAGCAACAATAGGAGCTGCTCCTAACATTCCTCTCTCTGGGTCAGTAATGTGCATTGAACCCCCTCTACCCCTTGAGCAACCTTTCTCCTTTCCATAAATTTCGGCTATGAGTTCCCGCATCCCTCCTCCTTTGGCCAGGTAGTGACCGTGAGAACGGTGTGTTCCAAAGATATAATCTCTCTCAGACAGCGCAGCGCAGACCCCTGTTGCTATTGCCTCTTCACCAGTATAAAGGTGACACGGACATCGAATCTCTCCTTTTAGAATTGGTTCAACGAGGCTTTCCTCACAAAGCCTAATTCTAACCATCGTCCTGTACAATTGCTGCAAAAACTCTTTCGAATATTTCATTTCATTTAATCCCTTAACGGCTCAACAATCTATCAATCAAATGGACCTTTAGTGTTTTAAACATAATTTTAAAATCTGTCCAAAGAGAGTGATTCCTTACATATTTAAGTGCAAGTTTTCGCTTTGTGGGCCATATCTCTTTAAGATATTTTTGATGAGGTTCTGGGCTCCCTTTAAGCCGCTCTGCCTCATCTCTAATCCAGAGGGTAGCCCAATCAGTAATCCCTGGTCTTACTGAAAGCAATAAATTCCTTTCATCAGCAGGCAAGAGATTAACAACTTCAGGTACCTCAGGCCTTGGCCCAACAATGCTCATTTCCCCTTTTAGCACATTTATGAATTGGGGTAGTTCATCAAGATTGAATCTTTTAACGAATTTTTTACCTATCTTTGTAAGGCGAGGGTCATCTGCTGCCGTAGAAGGACCTCCGATTTTCTCTGCATTAGCCACCATTGTTCTAAACTTGTATATCCTAAATGGTCTTCCATACCTCCCAATCCTTACACCCCTATAAAAGACAGGCCCTGGAGAATCAAGTTTGAT